>JAFTKK010000051.1 GCA_017453325.1 Clostridia bacterium | reverse complement strand
TCCACTCTTGCAACCGTATTTATGTTTGAGCATCTGATCAATGAGGATCTCGAGGCTGTTGGCGCAATCGGTGCATCCAACATGGGTGGTATCTCCGTTGTTGCGGGTCTTGCATTCCTGATGTTCAACCTCTTTACACCTCCTTGCTTTGCAGCTCTTGGCGCAATGAACTCCGAGATCAAGAGCAAGAAGTGGCTTTTTGCGGGTATCGGACTTCAGTTTGCGGTTGGATATGTGATCGGATTCCTCGTATTCTTCTTCGGTACGCTCTTTACGGGCGGAAGCTTCGGCGCAGCTTGGATGCCCATCGTCGGCTGGGTAATCACGCTTGCTATTGCCGCAATCTTCACCTTTATGATTATCAGAAAGAACAAGCAGCTTAAGGCCGAATACGCTCTTGGCGCTTAATGATGAGTATCGTTGATTATATCGCAATCGCCGCAATCGTGCTTATCGTTGGTGCAGCGGTATTTTATATCGTTCGCGCCAAGCGGCGCGGTGAAAAGTGTGTCGGTTGTCCTTACGCAAAAGGGTGCGGAGGAAATTGCAACGGCGGATGTGGTCACGTCGAGGCAAACAAAGACAACGATAAACAATAATGTTAAGGGATGCGTACCGAGCGTCGCATCCCTTTTCTGAAATGCGGAGGTTAGCCTTGAATAACTATGTAAAATTCACATCGTCACAGATACGGTATATGATTTGTATGCTGCATTTGTCGCGCGGAGGCTGCGGTGTCAAGAACGTGGAGATCGCCACGGCTCTTGATTACAGCAAGCCGAGCGTACACAATATGCTAAAATCTCTTTCGGAAATGGGAGTGGTCAATCAGGAGATCTTCGGACTTGCACACTTTACGGACGAGGGCCGCATCTTGGCAAATAAATATGAGGTCTGTTTTGAAGTACTCCAAAACAAGATGAATGAACTGTGCGGAGATAACGCAACTACCGAGATCGCCATATGCGGTATTCTTGCGGATATGTCGCCCGAAAAAATTGACGAACTATATAACAGAAAGAAGAAATGAGGTGCGCGATGGGGAATTACATCATTGTCGGTGTGCTTGCCGTTATCGTAGTCATGGCCGTTATTTCCTCCGTAAAGCATTTCAAGGGTGAGGGCGGTTGTTGCGGCGGTGGCAGCTACAAGCCTAAAAAAAAGAAGCTCGCAGGCGTTCGCTATCATAAGGTGTTTTTGGTAGCCGGAATGCATTGCGACCATTGCAAAAACAGAGTGGAAGAAATTGTTAACGATATGCCAGGTATTGCAGGCAAGGTCGATCTGAAAAAGGGTGAGCTTGTGGTTTCCTATGCCGAGGATGTTGATGATGCAACGATCAAGGCTCGTATCGAGAGAGTCGGATATACCGTTACAGAAATAAAGGATAAGTGATATTATATAGATAAAAATCTGCTTCGGTCACTCGGACAAAATAGGAAATACATGATGGCCTGTCGTATTGATGGTGGTCGGATTGCGCGCAAGCGCAGGCATCACTGTCCCGAATGGAAGAAATATGTATAAGAACTAAAAAAACAAGAATGCGGCATATCTCGAAAGAGATATGCCGCATTCTTGTTAAAGCCCCTTTGGAGAACGGTTCTCATTTTCATTCTTTTTTAAGCTTTGTGAGGGGCTTGGCGTTTGCTGCCTTGTTGCTTCGAACTTACCCCTTATCCATCTGCGGCGTTTCGTCGCCGCGCTTGCTTTTGCGGTATGCGGCGGGGGAAAGTCCGGTCGCAGATTTAAATAATCGACTGAAATATTGCGGGTCGGCAAGCCCCACCTCAGCGGCGATGAGAGAGACTGAGAGGGCCGTATCTGCCAACAGCATCTTGGCAAGCGCTATGCGTTTGCTTTGGCGATATCGATAGGGTGTTTGCCCCGTATAAGCCGAAAAGGTGCGAATAAAATGCTCACGGCTCATGCCGTAATGCGCCGCAAGCTCGCTCACGTTTACCTCTTTTTGCAAATCATCGAGCGCGCGAAGTGCCGTGCGAAACGGCATGGCGGGATTTTTGCTGACCATCAAAAGCAGCAGCGGTCGCAGCAGGGCGGCGGCAAACACCTCGCTCTCTCCAACCGGTTCCCCTATCGTGTGGGCGATCATACGAAACAGTGCCTCCGCATCGTCAGTGCGCGCACCGCAGGCGTGTGCGCCGCCGCAGACGTGCAGCTCCGCGAGGAGGGAATCGACTGCCGTGCCCGTAAAATGCAGCCAATAATAGCGTGCATCGGGTGCGGGGTGATAGGTGTATTCCTGACGCTCGTGCGGCAAAAACAGATACATATCACCGTCGGTCAGCGTATGCTTGCCGACGGCAATGCTGCCGCGCGCACAAAAAAGAAGCTGATAGTCCGAGCGCCCGTGCGGACGGGAAACGGAAAATGCGGCAGTCAGCTCGCGGTAATAGCCGCAGTTATTGATAAACAGCGCCTCGTCGCGCTGCTTATCCGTGCTATCCTTTCCCCTGGCAAAATAGCTTCTCATGGCAATATCCTCCTCATAAAAGGCCTATTTTTATAATATTGTATCACTTTTATCCATATTTTGCAAGAGTGTGACTTGCAAAAAGCAGGGAAACGGGTTAGAGTGGAGATATCCGATATAAAGGGGGGTACTATGAGAGAAAAAATTAATTTTGACAAGGACTGGTATTTTCACCGAGGAGATATCAAGCCATCGCAACCCGTCAATTATAAGCAATTTGACTATCTGTGTGCCAAAACCGAGCGATATCACATGGGGCCTGCCTGCAAGGATTACATCATTGCCATCGCCGAGAAAAGCAAAAACAATATCGCCCACCAAAGCGAGCGTTGGGATAAGGTGGAGCTGCCGCACGACTACGTGATCGGCGGCATTCCCTCCGAGGACTATCCGTTGGCAGGTGGCTATCTGAAGCGCGACAATGCATGGTACGTGAAGTATTTTACTCTTGACGAAAAGGACCGCAACCGCCACATTACACTCTTTTTTGAGGGTGTTGCCACACACGCCACCGTGTATCTCAACGGCTGCTTGATGAAGCATAATTTTTGCGGTTACACCTCCTTTGAGGTGGATATCACCGATGTGGTGCGCTTTGATGCAAAAAACGTGCTCTCGGTCTATGTCAACACCGAGGAAAACGAGGGCTGGTGGTATGAGGGTGGCGGCATTTACCGCCACGTATGGCTGCAAAAGACCGATCTTGTATCCATTGACCTTTGGGGCGTTTATGCCAAACCCGTGTTAGAGAATGGCAGTTGGACGGTAAAAACCGAAACAACCATTCGCAATGATAGCGTCAATACGGAGAGTTTTACAATACGCGGAGAAATTTTTGATGCAACGGGTCGGTTGATCTGTGCAGCAAGCGTTGAAGGCACGGTAGCACAAAAGGATAAAAGCGTTTTGCACGCCGCGCTTTTGCTGGAAGGTGCACACCTTTGGTCACCGGATGACCCGTATCAATATACGCTCAAAACAACCGTCATCAAAAACGGTGAAGCGGTAGATGCAGTTGATGTGCGCTTTGGCTGTCGCACGCTTGCCTGCGATGCCAAGGACGGCCTGCGCATCAATGGCAAAAAATACATCATCAAGGGGCTTTGCGGTCATGCCGACTGCGGGCTTACCGGTAAGGCCGTGCCCGATAACATTCATCGCTACAAGGTGCAGCTGATGAAGGAAATGGGCGCAAACGGATATCGGACCAGTCATTATCCGCAGGCAGAGGCGCTGATGGATGCGCTGGACGAGAACGGCTTTATCGTTCTGAACGAGACACGTTGGTTTGAATCGACCGAGGAGGGGCTTGCACAGCTTGAAATGCTGATGAAGCGTGACCGCAACCGCCCCGGTGTGATCTTCTGGTCGGTCGGCAACGAGGAGCCGCACCAAAGCACCGAGCAGGGCGCGCGCATTTGCCGAACCATGATGGCGTTTGCGCGTAAGCTGGATGATACGCGCTTTATCATGGCGGCGGTCGATCACCCCGATACTTGCACGATCTATGACCAAAATCACGTCATCGGTGTCAACTACAATTTGCAGCACTACGACACAGTACACGCGCGCTTCCCCGAAAAGGCGGTGATGGCATCGGAATGCTGCGCCACGGGCACCACGCGCGGTTGGTATTTTGAAGCTGATCGCAATTTCGAATTTTTGCCCGCGTGGGATCGAGATACAAACGATTATTTTCTTGCGCGAGAGGGCACATGGAAATTTCTCATGGCACGCGACTATATCATCGGTGGCTATCAATGGATTGCCTTTGAGCACCGTGGCGAGTGTCAATGGCCGCGCCTGTGCTCACAAAGCGGTGCTGTGGATCTCTTTATGCAGAAAAAGGATGCCTTTTATCACAATCAGGCCCTTTGGACCGATGCACCGATGGTGCATCTGCTGCCGCACTGGAATTGGTGCGGGCGGGAAAATGAGCCCATCACGGTGCGCGCTTATACGAATGTCGCCGATCTGGAGCTTTTCCTCAACGGCAAAAGCCTTGGTACGCGCACGGTTGAAAAATATGGACACGCCGAGTGGGTGGTGCCCTTTGCCGCAGGCAAGCTGGAGGCAGTTGCTTACCAAAACGGCAAGGCGGTTGCACGTGACGAGCGCGTTACCGCAGGGGCGCCGCGCCGCTTGTGTCTCGTGCAGGATACGCTTGATATCACCGCAAATGGCGAGGATATGGCCCTTTTATCCTGCTATGCGGTCGATGAGAACGGCAATGAGGTGCCCGACGCCACACCCACCGTCAGCTTTACTGCGGCAGGAGACTGCAAGATCTATTCAACCGGCTCGGACATCACCGAGCATGACACCGTTTTTAGACCCACGCGGAAAATGCGCGCAGGGCGCATCAGCGTGGCCGTAAGGCTCGGCACCGACCCTCAGGGAATGCGCGTGTTTGCTATGGCAGACGGACTTGAAATGGCCGCGTTGACCCTGAAAACAAGATAAAGGAGGCTATTATGAAAAATTTTCACATTAAGCTGGGGCTGTTGCCCATGCGACGCAACGCCACCAACCGCCCCGCGAAAACCTTTCTCACGTGGGTCTCGGCAGAGGAACGCGGGCACAGATTTGTAGATTATATTGAGAAAAATTTTGAAAGTGCGCACCTGAGCTTCGTGAATACCAAGGGGCTTGGCTTGGGTGACCTTATTTTTGACGAGGCCTCTGCCGCCGACGCGGTGGCACGCTTTCGCGCCGAGGGCGTGGATGCCGTTTTGATGATCAACTGTAACTTCGGTAACGAACAGGAGACCGCCGAGATCGCCAAGGCGCTCGGTGTGCCGATCCTTTTGTGGGCGCCGCTTGACGACGAGTATTATGAGCACGGCATGCGTCCCACCGATTCGCAATGCGGTCTGTTCGGTGTCTCCCGCCAGTTGCAGCGCTATCATATTCCGTTTTCGCATCTGCCCTCCTGCCGTGTGGAGGATCCCGAGTTTAAAAACGGTCTTGACAGCTTCGTGCGCGTAGCGTGCATGGTCAAGAACTTCAAAAGCTTGCGTATCGGCCAGGTGGGCATTCGTCCCGCGCCCTTTTATTCGGTGATTTGGAACGAGGGCGAACTGATGGAGCGCTTTGGCCTGCGCATCACGCCCATCAATCTTGCCGTGCTTCAGGAAAAATTCCGCGCAGCCGAGTGCAATGCGTCAGCGGAGATCGATGATATTGAGGCGTATATTTGCGAGCACTACAAGATGGATGATCTCACCCCCGCCTATACCCGCCGCATGGCGACGCTGACGGTGGTATACAAGCAGATCTTTGAGGAATATGGGCTCGATGTGATTTCAGCCGAGTGCTGGACAGCCACGCCGCAGCTTTTTGACGGGCTTGCCCCTTGCGCCGTTTACGGTATTTTGAATGATATGGGGTATATCATCGCTTGCGAGAGCGATATGCATTGCGCGATGACCATGATCCTGCTCGAAGCCGCAGCTCTCGGCGAAAAGCGTCCCTTCCTCGGGGAATTTACCGTGCGCCATCCCGAAAACAAGAACGCCGAGCTGCTGTGGCATTGCGGCCCCTTTCCGCTTTCCTGCAAGGCGCCCGACTGCGAGGCGGAGCTGGTCAATCAGCGCGAATGGTTCCGCGTGAAGGACGGCACCTATACCGTGGCACGACTCGACCAGGAAAGCGGCAAATACATGGTGCTGCCCCTGCTTTGCCGCAGCACAAGCGGCCCCGAAACGCACGGCACCTATCTGTGGGCAGAATTTCAAAATTTGCAGCGCGTGGAGGCGCGGTTGCTCGATGGCCCCTACATTCACCATTTTGCGGAGATCGAGGGGGATTACACCAAGGAGCTGCGCGAGTTTTGCAAATATTGCCCCGCCCTTACGGTGGATACCGCCCTTGACTGAAGATAGCCGAGCCTTTTTCGGCTTCCTGCTTCTAAAAAAACCGAGCTCGGTGACGAGCTCGGTTTTTTTCTTAAAATTCGGTATTGAGCTTTGCGTGCTCTGTTTCAAGGTTTTCGATCACGGTCATCACGGGGAGCTCGCGATCGGGGCTTACGGGGCGTGAAACGAAGAAGGTGGAGGTGTGCGCGGGAAGTGTGAGTCTCAGATACGTGTAGATCTCACCGCGGTAGGAGACAAATTTCTCGGGGCGGGCATGGATCTTGCCCGTGTGGGGGTCCCACTCGTCCACATCCTGCGCTCTGCGCAGAAGCAGGTGATGGTTGTAATCCTTGTCGGTGGCGTTTGAAAAGTAGTAGATGTCGCCCTCGTCGGTGCGCTTGTGAATGTGGTTAAACATACCGCCGTCGGGGAAGGAGCGATCAAGGCCGACGTTGTGGAACTCGGGATAAATGGCATTGAGTGCGCCGGTGCCCTCAAAGCGTCCCATGCCGGGCAAGTAGACGTCAAGCGGCACGCCGAAGGAATTGATGGCGCGGTTGACAAGCGAGCTTTTGGTCATGTGTGTGCCGTCCACGGTGGTGGCGTTGAAGTAGAGGAACAGCGCCTCGCCCCCCGCCTCGTTTTGGTTGTGGCAGTAGCGGCGCATGATGTTTTTGTTGGTCGCATCCTCGCCGAAGATCTCCCGCGTCAGGCGGCGTACCTCCTCGTCGTTTTTGCCGTCCTTATCGTATTCAAAGGCCATGGTGGGCAGCACGCCTGTGGCGAGGATCTTACCGCCCTCGCTAAAAAACTTTTTGAGCATGCGCAGATTGGGTAGGCTGATGATGTTGGTGGCGGGCAGCACGACAATGCGGAAGCTTTCACGATTTTTCTTGTTGTCAAGGTAAAGCACGCCCCCCTCGGTGCGGCAGCTGGCACGCATGGTTCTCGGGTGCAGGACGGTGAGGTCGTGCCCCGCGTAAAAGGAGATGGCGTTGATGAGGGTCATATAGTCGGAATCGGTTGAGGTTTCGGGATATTCGTACCCCGTCACGGGGGAAACGTAAAGCGTGACCTTGCTGTGCAGGTCATAGATGGGGTAGAGCAGGGCAATATCGGCCACGTGGCGTCCCCCACGCAGCATGGTCTGCACACGGGCGGCAAAATCGCCAAATTCGCTCTCTGCCATCAGCTCCTTTGGCAAATGGAGCGCCGCGTGGTTGACACCGCGCGCAAAGGCGTTCATGGCGTCCTTGAGGAGGCTGATGCGGTCGTGACGGGTGTAGCCGCGGAAGAGCTCGCCGTCCACGCGCTCTACGTCAAAGTTATAAGCGGCACCCGCCGCGATCTTGACCGAGTTTGTGCCGTAAAGATAGGCCTTGTCAAAGAGCGCGCAGGGGGAGTGAAGATTGGAGAGCATGGCGTCACCTGCGGTGAAGGAGCAGGCGGTGAGCTTGGGCTCGGTGAGGCTGCCGAAGGTGCAAAGCCCCAGCTCGGTGGCAAAACGGTGGAGAGCCTCAATAATGCCGTTCGAGATCATGGAGGCGCGTACCGTCATCAGCATTGCCTTATAGTGCGTGGTATCCTTGCCCGCATAGCCAAACAGGGCAGGGTACAGGGGCGCGGGGTCAAAGCCGAAGCGCTTGATAAAGAGCTTGTTAAAGGAGGGGTCCCAGTCGCGGCGGTTCATGCCGTGAAAGCCGATCTCGGCATAGGCCAGCGTGGTGAGAGTGGTACCGAGATAGGGGCTCAGCACCTCGGCAAACAAGCCGAATGCCATGGAAATGTAACGGTAGGAGGCATCAAAGGAGAGGTAATTGGCGCGGCGACAGTCGGGCTCGGGTACCGCAAGATATTCGCGCACCAGCCAGTTGCCCTGCGGCACCTGCCATACAAGCTTACCGTCCTTGATAAAGGGGCGCAGGTCAATGACGTCACCCCATGCCTCCGAGTAGGCGACCAAGGATAGCAGCTCTCCCTCGTGCAAGCGACGGGAAAGCGACTCGCCCTCGCGGCAGATGTATTCCTTGCATTCGAGAAGCTTGGCGTGCAGGTCTGTTTCACCCACGTCGTCCATCATGCGAATGACCAGATGCTCAAAGGCTGCGTCCAGGAAAAAGCCGACAGTCAGGTCGGCGGCTGCCGCCTTGGCAAGGAGTGTGCGGTACATATCGCGCACGGCGTTGATGTCGTCCATGTCCCGCAGCACCGTGCCCTGCGGCAGGGTGGGGATGAGGCCGCCAAAACCGGCACGCACGCAGCGCTTTACCGCTGCGTCAACGGGCGTTTCGATATCGGGGGGGCCGGGCGCGGGAAATTCAAAATAATAGATCGGGCGGGCGTCGCCCTTGGGCTGCTCAAATCCGGCTCGCTGTTGCTCGTGTGCCATGGGATCCTCCTTGCTGTTCGGCATTCTCTAACTATACTCAGTATACCATATTCAAAGAGGGATTTCCAGTAGTTTCTAAAATTTGTTTGGCACGCGCGGCGGCGCTCTTTTCCTGCGTAGGCGGCCAATTTTGATGTTGACACGGCGTGCTCGGTATGCTACAATGGAAATAGCATAAAGGAGGTAGAGGATATGATCATTGATTTTCACGCACATATTTTACCGCGTACCGATCACGGCTGCGATAGCTCCGCGATGGCAAGGCAGCAGCTGCGCATGATCAAAAAGGCGGGCACGGATGCCGTTGTGGCGACGCCGCATTTTTATCCCAACGAGGATCATATCGATGCTTTCCTTGACAATCGCGACGGGGCGGTGGCTGCCATGCGCAGAAAGCTGCCTATGGACGAGCTTCCTTTGGTCTATCCCGCTGCCGAGGTGCTGGTGTGTGCGGGGCTACATAAAATGCAGGGGCTTGAAAAGCTGACGGTCATGGGCACAAACGTCATTTTGCTGGAAATGCCCTTTTTCCGCTGGAATGACGATCTTATTAATACCGTACTCGGTGTCCGCGAGCGTGGTCTTTGCCCCGTTTTGGCGCATATCGACCGCTATGATTTTGATATGGTGGAGCTATTGCTGAAGGAGGGGATCTCGGCGCAGGTCAACGCCGAGGCCTATGGCGTTTTCAAGAACCCCAAGCTCTACACGAACCTCATGAAGGAGGGGCGCGTGGTTGCCCTCGGCAGCGATCTGCACGGTGCCAAGTCAGCGGGTTATGCACGGTTTGTGCGCATGAGACGCCGCCTTGGTGCGGTGGCAGACACCGTGTTTGAGGCGACCGAAGCGCTGCTGGCAGGCGCTACACCGATCCTGCCGAAGCCCACTGAGCAATACGCGTATTGAGCGTGCTCCCTGTCAAATTAAGAGTATCGTCCCGATTAAAAAGTCCCGAAAGGCTCAGGCCTTTCGGGATTTTTTGCTTCAGCGGGCGCAATTCAAGTACGGGTTTTGTTACAATGCACTTCTTCGCGAGGGCCAAGGCACTCTGCCGAGGGGGATGCGTGGGTGGGGTGATAAGGCAAAATTGTAGAGAGCGCCGTTGTCTTTTTAAAACTTGTGTGCGGAAGCACGCATTTGTCAAAAATCGTGCCTGCTTCCGCAGTTGCTGCCCAAATTTTCGAACACATAGATGATTTCTTCGATTTGTGAGAAGCATTCGGCATCCTGCAAGGTGCGATCCTCTAAAATTTCTTTAATTTTTGTGAGGCACGATAGCATGTGTTTTCCAAAAATTGCTGGGGAGGTGTTAAGTCAGGGAAGCGTACCTCCAAAACATTTGTTCTTATCAATTGACAAAGTATATCCCGATAAAGTTCCATTTTTTTCTCCTTAATTCCGATATGGGGATTATATCCCCTTAATAAATTAGATTATAACCCCCATAATAAAGATTGTCAAGATGTGGGGGAGAATTTTTATGATTGTATTTGATAAACTGTGGCAGACTATGCAGGAAAAGGGTGTTTCTACCTATCAGCTTCGTGAAAAATGCGGCATTGACAGCAAAACGGTGCGCAGATTACGCGCCAATGATAACATCGAAACCAAAACGTTGAATAAGCTTTGTGCGGTGCTTTCCTGTCAAATTAAAGATATTATGGAGTATCGTCCCGATTAAAAAATCCCGAAAGGCTCAGGCCTTTCGGGATTTTTGCTTCGCGCGGCAATTCAAGCCCACGTTTTGGTATACCGCAAATTTTCGGGAGAACCAAGGCCCTCCCCTACTACATCGTAACAACTAAAACTTGATATTTTCATTTCCGCGTGTCATCTTGAGCGAAGTCCGCCCGAGATCCTGCTCGGCTTGCACCTCGCACTGCTACGCAGTTCGACTTCGCCGCACTCGCATAGCGAGTGCATGCTCCGCTCAGGATGACACGGGCGGATGTAGTCGAAACCCAAGCGAAGCGCGGGGCGACCGCTTGCGGTCGGATCTCGCGGAAACATCTAATGTAAACTTTTAGATGATACAAGGTGCTACGGTGGGCCTCTCCCTGCCGCGCGTGTTTGCCAGATATTGTGTCTTGCTTTCGCGCTTGCCATATGGTACAATAAAAGCGTAAATTGTCGCGATTTTACAATCCAATCGTTTGCATGCAGGCAAGAAAGGACGTATTTTTTGAAGAGATTACTCGCATTTCTTCTGGTTGCACTTTCTTTGTTTTCTATGATACCGCTCACAGCGGCGGCCTCCTCTTACGTGAACGTTACCATCGACGGCACGCCGTTTTCGGGGAGCGTTCAAGTCAAAAATAACACCACGTATGTGGGGATCCGCAAATTCTCCACAGAATTAGCCCCATCTGCCACCGTTACATACAGCGCGGATACGCGCACGCTGACCGTTCGGTCAAGCGCACTCACGCTCACTTGTACCGACGGCGACAACTACATCGTTGCCAACGGCAGATATCTTTATTACGATCAGCCTATTTTCATGAAAAACGGCACCATGTACGCACCCATCATGCAGCTTTACCGCGCCTTTGGTGCGGGCATCAAATGGAGCAACTCCCTCGGCGGCTTTGCCGTGACGCGCGGCAGCGGCGGCATTGCTTCGGGGAGCAGCTATTACAGAAGTGACGAGGTCTATTGGCTCTCGCGCATCATCAGCGCCGAGGCTAAGGGCGAGCCGCTTTCGGGTAAAATTGCCGTGGGGAACGTGATCCTCAATCGCGTGCGCTCCGCCGCGTTTCCAAATACCATTTATGGGGTTATTTTTGATAAAAAGCATGGCGTGCAGTTCACCCCCGCCGCAAACGGTACCATCTATGCGGCGCCCACCGAGGAGAGCATCATTGCCGCCAAAATTTGTCTTGAGGGCTATAGTGTGAGCACGGGGATCCTCTATTTTGTGAACCCCGTCAAGGCCCCAAACAGCTGGGCCTCCAAAAACCGCGCCTACTTTGGCAAGATCGGCAATCACGCGTTTTACTATTAATTTACAAAAAGGACAGAGGATATCCCCTGTCCTTTTTGCGTTAATACAGCTTATACTTCAATCGGAGATTATCCGCGATCATCGCGATAAACTCACTATTTGTGGGCTTTCCTCTGTTATTTTGAATGGTATATCCAAAGTAAGAGTTGAGGGTATCCACATCACCTCTGTCCCAAGCCACCTCAATGGCGTGGCGGATGGCTCTTTCCACGCGTGATGTGGTGGTCTGGTACTTTTTCGCCACGCTGGGGTAGAGCACTTTTGTGACCGAGTTGATGATGTCGCTATCCTGAATGGTGAGGAGTATCGCGGTGCGCAGGTACTGATAGCCTTTAATGTGTGCGGGTACGCCGATCTGATGAATGATCTTGGTGACCTGCGTTTCGATATCGGGGATGTTATCGGCGGCGGGGGCTGCGGCAGGGGATTGCGGCGCGCCGCGACCCTCAAGCAGGCGACGCAGGTGCTCGCAAAGGCTCTTTTTGTCAAAGGGCTTCATGAGGCAAAGATCCGCGCCCGCCATAATGGCTTCGCTGATCATGGTTTGTCCCGCAGCGGGAGAGACGACCAAAAATACGGGTGGCTTTTGCCCACCTGCGCTTGCCTTATAGCTGCGCAGCACGCCGATGCCGTCAAGGCGGGTGAGCATCATATCAATGAGGGCGGCGTCGTAGCGGTTGTGCGTCAGCTTAGAGAGCGCCTCCTCGCCGTTTGCGGCCTCGTCGATCAAGCGCCAGCCTGCCGCGTTCAACGCTTCGCGCAGAATTTGTCGCTCTCCTGCGTTTTCATCGGCAATGAGTATTTTGGTGTTGTATTCCATTGTTGAAATCCTCCGAAATCATGTAGTTTTTGTTGTATCTATATATTACCATAATTTACCAAAAATTACAATAGTTTCCAACTCAAAATATAAACCAAAATTCCGACGGCTGCTTTGTTTATTTTTACCAGTTTCTTCCAAATTGTTGCCAAGATCGACAAATGAAGCCAAAAAAGGCCGTAACGGCGGGGATCTGATTTTTTTTACAGATCTCTTACCGTTACGGCTCTTTTCGATTATTTGCCCTTGAGGTAAGCAACCTCGGTGGGGGAGAGATGGCGATATGCGCCCTCCTTTAAGGTGTCGAGCTTGATGCTGCCGATGGACACGCGCGTGAGGCGCGTGATAGTGAGGCCTACCGCCTCGCACATACGGCGTATCTGACGATTGCGACCCTCTACAAGCCAAAAGGCCAGCGTGGTTGTTTTTTCGTTCATGGAGAACACCCTGACCGTGACGGGCTGTGTCTGATACCCATCTAAATCAAACGGGGCTTGCAGGCACCGCATCATCTCGTTGGTGGGGAAGCCCTGCACGGTGACGTGATAGATCTTGGGAATGCCGTGCTTCGGGTGCGTTAAGCGGTTGGCGAGGTCGCCGTCGTCGGTCAGCAGCAACAGACCGTCCGAGTCCATGTCAAGACGCCCGACGGGATACACGCGGGCGCCCACGCTTTGCACGAGGTCGGCTACGGTGGGGCGTCCCTTTTCATCGGAAAGGGTGGTCACGAACCCGCGCGGCTTATTTAATAAAATGTAATGATGTGCGGTGGCTGTGGGGCGTATTTTTTTGCCGCGCCACACCACGGTGTCACTCTCGGGGCAGATGCGCTGCCCGATTTCGGCAACGGTGCCGTTGACGGTCACGCGTCCCGCGCGGATCTCCTCCTCGGCAGCGCGGCGGGAGAGCACGCCGCAATCGGTAAAATATTTTTGAAGTCTGACGGTCTGTTGTTCCATGAAGGCTCCTTTATTTGATCAAAATATCCTTTAGCTTTTCAAAAAATGTGCGGTGCAGGCGGGCTTTTGGCACCTCTGTGGCGGTTTTTAGCTCCACGGTGCCGATGATCTCGCCGTTCATGCGCCAGACCAGTTGCCCAACCGATTCACCCGCTTCCACCCCCGCAAACAAAAAGCGGGGCAGCTCGGCCGTCACGGTGATCTCAGCGTGATCGGTCGGCAGCGTGAGGGTAAAGGGGGCGCCGGGTATGAGAGAAACGGTGCCCTGTGTGCCGCCCACAACGGGAAGCGTGAGGGGGGAGAGCAGCGGTGTGAAGCCCTCGTATTCCGCAAAGCCCCAATCAAAGAGTGCCGCGTGGTCGCGCCAATCGTTCGGGTCGTTCAGCGTCACAGCCACCAGGGTCAGGCCGTTTTTCTCGGCGGCGCTGACAAGGCAGCGGCCGCTTTTTTTGGTGAAGCCCGTCTTTACACCCACCGCCCCCTCATAGGTGCGCAGCAGGCGGTTGTGGTTGAGGAACAGGCGCGTGGCGTCGGTGCCGTTTTGCGGCGCGGAATAGCGGGGAGTGGCCACGATCTTGGCAAAGGTCTCGTTTTGCAGGGCGGCCGCCGTGATGAGTGCCAGCTCCTTGGCCGTGGTATAGTGTGCCTCATCAAACAGACCGTGCGGATTGGTGAAATGCGTGTCGGCAAGACCCAGCGCCGCGGCTCTCTCGTTCATCATGTCGGCAAAGGTCGAAACGCTCCCCGCCGTGTGGCAGGCCAGCGCCACGGCGGCATCGTTGGCAGAGGAGAGGAGCAGGGCATACAAAAGGGTGCCGACGGTGATCTCCTCCCCCTCGAAAAGATAGATCGAGGAGCCCTCCACGCCAACCGCCTCGCGCGGCACGGTCACGGTCTCGCCGAGTGCACAATGCTCAAGAACGACGAGCGCGGTCATGATCTTGGTGGTGCTGGCCATCGGTCTGCGCTCGTCGCCGCCCACCTCCACCAAAAAGCAACCGCTGTTGACATCGAGCAGCGCTGCCGAGGCAGCAGAGGTCGCGGGCGCGGCGGTTTTGGGGGCGGGGAGCGTAGACGTGGCAGCTGCCGCGGGTTGAGCTGCCCCTGCCAGCAGGGACGGGACGATGAGTAATACCAGCCCCAGCAACAGGGCAATGATACGCAAAAAAGCAGGCATAGCGCACCTCCTTATATTCTAATGAACTATATGGAGATGCGCTACGCGATATGACATCAGGCCTCGGTTTCTTCCTCGGTCGTGACGGTGATGGTTTCAACCGCATCAGCGGCAGCCTTTGCGACCTCGCGGGTGGCCTTTTCCTTTTTGATCTTTTTGTCCTTTTTGGGGAAAACCGATTTGATGCGTGCAAAAATATCGGGGGCCTTTTCGATCAGCGCGGCAATTTTTTCAATCGAATCGCTCTCGCCTTGGCTCGAAAGGGGCAGCACCTCGGTGTTTCCGAGCGCATCTACGGCAATAAAGCACACGGGCTGAACCGAAAGACCCGTACCGCCGCCACCCGCAAACAGGACTTTGCCGTCGTTTGTTTTCTTGGTGGTGGAATCGGTGCCGCCTGCGGCGTAACCGACGGAAATTTTGGAAATGGGGATGATGGTGGTGCCCGAGGCGGTCTCGATCGGCGTGCCGACAACGGTGTTGGCATCGACCATGGCGCGGATGCTTTCAAGAGAAGTGCGGATCATTTCTTCCATTTTGTTTTCGTTGTGTTCAGCCATGATTAAGTTCCTTTCTTGCTTTGTGTAGTCTTTTGCTTGGCTTTTCTCGCGGCGCGGGCTCTTACTAAGGCAAGCATTGCCGAAAATAGCATGGACAATGCATGTATCACGCGCACGGAAAATATCAGCTTGATATCGGCGCTTGACCGTTCGCTAAGATAATCGGCAAACACGCTGACGTCACGCGGCTTTGTATGCAGATCGGTGACGCGGTCAAGGGCGGTGAGAAGATAGGCGAGCGACGCGCTGACGGCGCCGTAAAGCACGGCGGTGGAGGCGGCGTCCCCCGTGGCGACCCGAATGTGCAGGCGCGCGGCGCGGAGCGTGAGGTGTCTGTCGGTTTTTTTGATGATAGCCGACACCAGCGCGCGCACCACGGTCAGCTTTTCCTTCAGGCTGAGCTTGCGCCCCTCGCCGTGGGCATCGGAAAGCCCGCCTTGTTTTTTTGCGGCCTTTTTGGCCGCCTTTTGTGCTTTCTTTTCGGCGCGCCGTTCGCGCTTTTTCATATTTTTGGGCGAGAAGTCACGCGGCTTGATCGGCTTTTTGCGGCGCGGGAAGAGTGTGAAGCTGAAAAAGAGTATCTTCAGCTTTAGCGTGACGGTATCGCGGCAGGTGATCACAAGACGCACGCGCAGGCACAAAAGCAGCAAAATTGCGGCAAGGATCGCCAATATCACGATCAATGCGATCGGCATGCGCACACCTCCTTTGATCGTTTTAAGTGTTGTCCTCGCTGCCCTCGGCCGGCGCTTCGCCCACGCCGTCTGCGTTGGCGGCGGTGGTCTCGCCGTTTAATTCCTCGGCGGCGATGGAAAGCTGCTCACCGGGCTTGGTCTCGGGGAGCTTGATCTCGGTCTTGGGCAGATCGTCAAGGGTCGTCAGACCAAAGACGCGCAAAAACTTATCCGTGGTGCCGTAAAGTACGGGGCGGCCCGGGGCCTCCAGACGCCCCACGGACGCGATCAGCTCCTTGTCAATGAGGGAGTTGACGGCATAGTTGCTGTCTACGCCGCGCACCGCGTCAATAAAGGCACGGGTGACGGGCTGGTTATAGGCAACCACGGCCAGCACCTCCATCGAGGAGCCCGAAAGGTTGCCGCCACGGCGAATGGAAAGCGCCTCGCGGATATAGGGGCCGTATTGCTCCTTGGTGCAAAATTGACAGGTATCCTTAAAGCAGAGCAGCATAATGCCGTGCTTGTCGTCCTCGTATTTTTTGGCAATGCGCTCGGCAAGACGCTTGACCTCGCGCACACCAAGTCCCGTAACATCCGCCAGCTTTTGGTAGGGCACGGGATAGCCTGCGGCAAAGACCACGGCCTCAATGCAGCTTTCGAGATTTTTGATCGGTTGCAGATTATCTTCAAGTGTAGGCATTGTCATCAGTCTCCTTTATTGGCAGTAGCAAGGGCAAGGTCGGCGGCGTTGCCCTCTGCGGCAAGCTCCTCGTCGGTGGGAGCATCGGGATTGAGGAAAAATCTGGTGTTTTCACCGTGTACCGAGTTGCCCTCGTCCTCCAGATCCTCCATGAGGATGCGACGCACCTTCATCAGCTCCAAGACACCCATGAAGGATGCGATCATATCAGCCAGCGTGGGCGCGTCCTCCAGCAGCTCACGCAGGGTTGCGGCGCCCTGCGTTTGCAGGGTGTCGAGAATGATCACGATCTTACCCTCAACGGGCACGATCGGCTTACTGGTCATGGGCTTGAATACCGTTTTCACGCGCTCCATCGAATCGCGATAGGCGTTGATGCGGCGCACCGCAGACAGAATATCCTCGACGTTCTGGTCGGCCACGAAGGTGCGGTCGGGCGAGATCTCGTCGGTATCCTTGACGAAGCGGTTGCTGTAAAAGGCGTAAAGCGGGTGCATTTTGGGTGCGGCTTCTCTGGCGTGCTGGTGGCGGATAAGGATATCGGAAAGGTCAAAGCGCGGCGGCTTTTCGCCCTCCTCCTCGTGGGGGATCAGCATTTCGCTCTTCCACACCATCAGCTGGCTTGCCATGTTGAGGAAGTCGGTGGCAATCTCCATATCCATGGCCTCTGCCTCGGCCAGAAACGCAAGGTACTGGTCGCAGATCAGCGAGATCTTGATATCGAGAATATTCATTTTATTCTTTTCTATCAACGCCAATAACAGATCAAGAGGACCCTCAAAATCTGTTAATTTGTAGGTCATATTTTCCATGCAGGAACTCCTTTAACAGGATTTTAGATAAGAAACCCCGACATGCCCACCAGGGCAAACAGGCCACCAACGATCAGCTCGGTGAGAAAGTTGATGAGCGAGGAAAGGGGGCCGAGCAGCAGTAATGCCATCACGACGATGGTAATGGTACGCTGGTGCTGCATGATCTTATAGTACAGGCGCGGCGGCAGAAAGACGTAAAAGATACGCGAGCCGTCAAGCGGGGGAATGGGCAAAAGGTTGAAGACCGCGAGGGTCACGTTCATGTAAACGCCGTAGTACAAAAACAAGATGGTGAAATAAACGAGGTTAAATTGCAGCTGGGTGCTCACGGTCAGTTCGGCAAGGACGCCGAAGCCCACAAAGCGGAGCAGCAGCAAAAACACCACGGCGAGCAGAAGATTTGAAAGCGGGCCCGCGAAGCCGACCAGCGCGATATCGCGGCGAGGCTTTTTGAAGTAACGGGAATTCACGGGCACGGGATTGGCCCAGCCAAAGCCTGCCAGCAGCATGCAAACAAAACCCACGGGGTCAAGGTGCTTTGCGGGGTTGAGCGTCAGACGCCCGAGATTTTTTGCCGTCGGGTCACCGAGGCGCCAGGCTGCAAAGCCGTGGGCCGTTTCGTGCACCGAGAGCGAGAGCAAGATGATGGGGAGGGTGAGCAGCAGGGAAATGACATAGGTCTGCATATCCCCGCCGCCAAGCATATAGCGGAACATAAATAACTCCTTTACAAAACAAACAGTTATTTATCAAGTGTCAGATCAGGTATCAAGGCGCACCAGGTCCTCAAAGGTTTCGCGGCGCACTGCTACGCGTGCCTTGCCGTCGCGCACCAAAATCACGGGCGGGCGGGGCAGGCGGTTGTAGTTGGAGGCCATCGAGTAGTTGTAAGCGCCCGTGCAAAGCACCGCAAGAATATCGCCGCGCTTTGCTCGCCCGATCGGCATATCCTCACCGATGAGGTCGCCCGACTCGCAGCATCTGCCCGCGACCGTGGCGCGGTAATCGGCGGGGGTGTCGGCGCGATTCGCGATCAGCGCGGTGTATTCCGACTGATAAAGCGCGTAACGGGGGTTGTCGGGCATGCCGCCATCCACCGAGATGTAATTTTTAAAGCCGGGAATCTCTTTGACGGCGCCAACGGTGTAAAGCGTGATGCCCGCCGCCGCGACCAAGGAACGGCCCGGCTCCAGTATCACGCGCGGCATTGCGATGCCGCAAGCGTCGGCGTTGGTGCGCACAATGGCGGCGATCTCTGCAATGGCAGCGGCGTAATCCACGGTGGCGTCGTGCTCGGTATAGCGCACGCCGAGTCCGCCGCCGAGGTTGAGCTCGGACGCCTCGAAGCCGGTTTCGCGCTTGACGTCGGCAATGTAGCGTACCATAATGTTGGCAGCATCACGGAAGGGGTCGATCTCAAAGATCTGCGAGCCCACGTGGCAATGGAAGCCCGCAAGACAAACACCGTCAAGGGAAAGCGCCAGCTTGGTGATGGCCATGGCGGCACCCGTGACGATGGCGTTGCCGAATTTCGAATCCACGTTGCCCGTTTGGATCGCGCGGTGGGTGTGCGGGTCGATGCCGGGGGTAATGCGCAGCAGGATGCGCTGCTGCTTGCCCTTTGCCTTGGCAATGGTATCAAGCGCCAGCAGCTCGTCGGTGTTGTCAACCACCACGGTGCCAACGCCCATATCGAGCGCCATGGTAAGATCGGCATCGGTCTTATTGTTGCCGTGGAAATAAATGCGCGCGGCGGGGAAGCCCGCTTTTTTTGCCGTGTAAAGCTCGCCGCCCGATACGCAGTCGATGCCAAGCCCCTCTTCTGCCGCGATGCGGTAGATCTCGGTAAAGCACAGGGCCTTGGAGGCGAAGGCGGGCAGGGCGTTTTCGCCAAAGTGAGTGCGCGCTGCCGTAAGATACGTGCGGAACTGAGCGCGGATGACGTTTTCATCCATGATATAAGCGGGCGTGCCAAACTCACGGGCCAGCGCCACGGTGTCAAGACCGCCGATGGTAAGATGCCCCTCGGCGTTGATGTCAAGATGCGGGTGAAGAAGCATACAGGTTCTCCTTTCGGATTCAGGCTATATAGGGGGGCGCGGGCGGAAGATCCGCCAGGTGCGCGGTGATGTTCAGCTCAACGGGGGTCAGCACGCCGTTTTCTGCATGAAAAATGTGGATGGCGGCGTTTCGCGGGCTGTTTTCGGGGATCATGCCCTCAACGCTGCCGGTGAGCGCGAGCGCAATGACCGCAAGCACGGGCGTCCAATGAGAGCCGAGCAGGATCGTTTTCCCCTCGTTCTCGGCAGCAAGACGCAGCACCAGAGAGGTGACGCGGGTATACATTTCCGCCACGCTCTCGCCGCCCGTGGGGCGACAACGGGGCGGATCGAGCTTCCATGTAGCGTAGTCGTCGGCAAATTTTTCGCGCAGCAGCTCATAAGGCTGATTTTCCCACAGACCCGCATAGATCTCGCGCAGTCCCGGCTCCGGCACAACGGTAAGACCGAGACGCGTGGCAGTCGGGCGCACGGTATTCATCGCGCGAGAAAGATCGCTTGCGTATACGGCGTCGATTGTTTCGTGTGCAACCAGATAATCCGCAATGGCGGCTGCCTGCTTTTGACCGAGGTCGGTCAGGGCGGCGTCCGTGTGGCCCGCCGCAAACAAATGTGCCACGTTTGCTTCGCTTTGGCCGTGGCGAACCATAATAATTCTTGTCATGATGTTCTTAGGCGCTTTCGGTTATAGCAATTCGCGATCGGCTGTGGTGCCGTCTTTTAAGTGGTCGGTAAAATTATAGAGCGTGCGCACCATGCGGCCGTTTTCGATCAAAAAAACGGTAATGGAGGCGTTATCTACGTTTTTATAGCGCTGAGCGTCGGTGAAATCACCGCCGTCTGCAATGCAGTCGATGCAACGGAAGGCGCCGCCGTGCGTTACCGTCAGCACGGTGTCGGCCTCGTCACGCAGGATCTCATCAATGGCGTCCTTCACGCGCACAAACATATCCCGGAAGGATTCGCCGCCGGGGCAGGGAACGGTCGCGTCCTTGGCGCGCTGTGCCACCAGGTCGGCGTAGTCGCGGCGCACATCAGCGGCAAGCATGCCCTCCCAAATGCCCATGCCAAGCTCACGCAGCTTGGGCGTTTGGTGAATGGGTAATCCCAGCGCCCTTGCCGTAGGCAGGGCGGTGTTGACGGCACGCGAGAGGTCGCTGGTGACGATCTTGTCGATCTTTTCGTTTTTTACAAGATATTTGGCAAGCGCGTCGGCTTGCAGGTAGCCGATTTCGGTCAGGGACACATCCATCTGGCCCGTGAAGCGGTTGCTTGCATTGGTGACGCTGTATCCGTGGCGTACGACAATCAGTTTTTTCATAAGTGCATTCCTTTGCGTTAAAGCTTTGCCGCATGGCGAATGATGCGCCAGACCTCCTCTTTGCCCTCGCCCTTGAGGGAAGAGAAGGGAATGACGGGGGTGTCGGTCGGAATATCGGGATGTGAGGCAAGGCGCGCGAGTGCGGCCTCGCGTTCGGTCTTGTTCAGCTTGTCCGCCTTGGTGGCAACCACGGCAAAGGGCAGACCCGCTGCCGTGAGATATTGCAGCATCATCTCGTCGTCCTTGGTGGGGCCGACCTTGAGATCGATCAGCTGCAGCACCAGCACGAGACGGTCAATGTTCTTGTTGCCGGTAAAATAGCCGTCGGTCAGAGCCGACCATTTTGCCTTGTCGGCAGGTGCGCGCTTGGCAAAGCCGTAGCCGGGCAGATCGACCAGAAAAAGCTTGCCGTCCACGTCATAAAAATTAATGGTAATGGTCTTGCCGGGGGCGCCGCTGACGCGCGCTAGGGCCTTTCGCCCGAGGAGCGTGTTGACAAGCGAGCTTTTGCCCACGTTGGAGCGTCCCGACAGGGCGATTTGGGGGATGGGGTGAGAGGGGAACTGTCTGATCTCACCCGCGCTGATGAACAGCTTTGTATTTTGTAGGTTCATGTCAATACCTCCTGTTGCCTTTGGACTCAGGCGTTTTTGGCAGTCTCCTTGATGTGGCAGGCAGCACGCGCGGTAGCCTTTACCGTTTCGCGGCAGTCAATGCCGCCGACAAGGGCGCGGTCAAGCACCTCGAACAAATTGTGACAGGGCAGGATCTCCAGCGCTGCCACCGCATCGGGATCAAGGAGCGAAAGGTCACGCATATTGTCTGCGGGAATCAGCACGGTCTTTACCCCCGCAATGGCCGCCGCCATGGTTTTTTCCTTGAGGCCGCCGATGGCGAGGATGTTGCCCGTAAGGGTCACCTCACCCGTCATGGCCACGTCGTGGCGTACGGGGCGACCCGACAGGGCGCTGACAAGCGCCGTGACCATCGCAGCACCTGCCGAGGGGCCATCCTTGGGAACGGCACCCTCGGGGAAGTGAATGTGCAGGTCGTATGTTTTATGGAAATCGGCAGGGATGCCGAACTTTTCTGCGTTGGCGCGCAGGTAGCTGACGGCAATGCGGGCAGACTCCTTCATCACGTCACCGAGCGAGCCCGTCAGCTCGATCTTGCCCTCGCCGGGAAAGGGGAGCGCCTCTACCTTTAAAAGGTCGCCGCCCGCCTCGGTGTAGGCAAGGCCGTTGACCACGCCGACAAGATCATCTCCCGCCGCCTTGCTGCGCGGCATCTTGCGCGGGCCGAGCAGGGTGGGCAGATCGTCGTTTTTTACAACGGTTTTTCCCTTGATGCCCGAGGCGACGCGCTTGGCGACCTTGCGGCAGATGTTGGCGATTTCGCGCTCAAGATTGCGCACACCCGCCTCGCGGGTATAGTCGTCGATGATGCCGGAGAGCGCTTCGTCGGTGATACAGAGGCGGCGTCCGTCCAGGCCGTGCCGCTTTAACTGCTTCGGTAGCAGGTGATGCTTGGCAATGCTCATCTTCTCGGACTTGGTATAGGTCGAGAGCTCAATGATCTCCATGCGGTCAATCAGGGGGCGCGGCACGCCCTCAAGTGTGTTGGCGGTGGCGATAAACAGGCACTCGGAAAGGTCGAAGGGGACCTCCACAAAGTGGTCGCGGAAGTGCTTGTTCTGTTCGCCGTCCAGCACCTCAAGGAGGGCAGAGGAGGGGTCACCGTGAGAATCGCGGGTCATTTTGTCGATTTCGTCGAGCAGAATGAGGGGGTTGCGACTGCGTGCTTCGGTGAGAGCGGCAATAATGCGTCCGGGCATGGCACCGAGATAGGTCTTGCGGTGGCCGCGGATATCGGCCTCGTCACGCACACCGCCGAGCGACACGCGCACGTACTTGCGGTTCATGGCACGCGCAATAGACTGCGCCACCGAGGTCTTGCCGACACCGGGAGGGCCGACCAAACAAATGATCTGGTTGCCAAGCGCGGGGTTCAGCTTGCGCACGGCAAGAAACTCCAAAATACGCTCCTTGACCTTGGTGAGGCCGTCGTGATCGTGATCGAGAATTTTTTGTGCGGCGGCAATGTCCACTCTGTCTGCGGTTTTTTCGTTCCAGGGCAGGTCAAGGCACACATCAAGATAGCTGCGCAGGACGCTGGCCTCCGAGGAGCCAAAGGGCGTTTTTGCCATGCGAGCAAGCTCCTTGAGCAGCTTTTTTTCGGTTCCCTTCGGCAGGGCAGCCTGCAGTATGCGTGCCTCGAATTCATCAAATTCACTCTCTGCCCCGTCACCGAGCTGTTCCTCAATGACGCGGATCTGCTCGCGCAGATAAAATTCCTTTTGGTTGTTACTCAGGCGCCCGCGCACCTCGTTGTGAATGTCGTTCTCGCAGCCGAGCAGCGCCGTTTCCTCTTGGATGAGGGGCAGCAGGCACTCAAGGCGCTCGATGGGATCGTACATATCAAGGATCGCCTGTTTGTCCTCGTTGCGCACCAGAATATTTGCGGCAACGAAATCGGCAAAGGCGCCGGGGGAGCGCAGCTCCTTGGCGGCCTTGACAAGATCCTCCGCCGTGGCGGGCAGGTAGTCAACCATCTCCTCAAGGAGACGGACACCCTCGCGCAGCAGCGCTTCGGTGCGCAGGTCAAGGTCACCGCTGTATTCTACAGTCTTGCAGATCACGGTCGCGGCATAGTGGTCGCCGAGGCGACGGAAATCGATCATGTCTGCGCGCGCGTAGCCTTCGCACATGATGCGCATATTGCCGTCGGGTGTTTTTACGCTTTGCTTGATCTTCGCTACCGTGCCCGTGAGGTGGAAATGCTCGGCGCGCAGCTCGTCCATCACGGGAGCCTGCAGCGAGATCAGAAATACAAACGAATCTGCCGCGTTTGCAGCCGTGGCTGCGGCAACCGAGGCATCATCGGTCAGTTCAAAATTGATGGGGATTGCGGGGAAAGCCGTAATGCCGCCCAGGGGAATGGCGGGCAGGGTCAGCTTATCGGCTTTTTGGGTATACTGTGCCATAATGGATCCTTTCGGGTATAGTTACAATAATATAGAGTATATTATAACACATTCTTTTGTCAATTTCCAGTATTTTTTGCGAAAAATATCAATATTTATATATCTGCAAAATATTCACGGAAAAAGCGGCGGCGCTGTGCTGCCGCCGACGGCAGCGGTGCCGTTTGGACGTTGCAAAATGTTTACAAATTGTGGGAAAGTGTCACGCCCGCGCAGGCTGCGACCGCACGGTGATAAAAATCGGCAAAAGTGACAAAAAAACGCAAAAAGAGGTGCCGTTTTTTCTACTTGTGGGAATAATCACGAAATTTTGAGCAAAAAATTGTCGCTTTTGAACACTTTACAAACGACCCAAAATGCGCTATAATGACAACACGCTCGAAAAGGGGGCGTGGTGCACGGCGGTCAACCATTGCGCGGAGTGTCAAGCTTATGACGCCAACGCGGGCAATGTGTTCTTACCAGCCGTGCATTTTTGGTGAGGCGCGATTTTGGGTCAAACCAAAAGCGCGACCACCAACCTGCAAGTGATGGCAAAACAACTGCTGCTATCGCTCGTGCGGCGCAGTCTAAGGTAGAAACCCCACAGGGGGTTCTTTTTTATTTTAGCTCGTTTTTACTGCTCTCAACTGCCGCTTTCACGCGAAGTGAAGAGAATGGACAAAGAAGAAGCACCGTCGCAAACATGCGGCGGTGCTTCGTATTGTTATTATTTCGCCAGCTCAGCGGCAACCTCGTCCAGCACACCGAGATCCCACAGCAGGCGGGAGAGGATGTACTTGTCGCGGATGTCCTTGGTGGCCATCAGGGTCATGGGCAGAATGCTCTTGTCCATGCCGATGTCCTCGATGCACTTGGGGGCGTCGATCGAAGCGAGCAGCGCCTCGATTTCGGCAGAGGAGGGAAGCTCCTCGTCGATGATCTTGATGAGCTCGTCCCATTTGTCAAGAATGACGTCAAGTCTTGCACGGTGCTTATCAAGGTCGTATTTTCTTTCCTTGGCTTCAAGGGCGATCATAGCCTCGGCACCCTTGCCGAGAAATTCGGTCAGCTTTTGGCTCCAATCGGCAAAATCAAAGTTCTTCGCATAAGCAAGTGCTTTTTCGCGGTTCGGCACGATCTTTTTCAGCGCCTCAAAGCCCTTGATGGAATACAGAGTGCCGATAGCGGCCTGCATACCGTGGGGGGCCACGTGCGTGCCGAACTCAAGGCCGCGCATATCCCACAGGTGAGAGAAGTAGTGCTCACCGCCGCCGCCGGGGCGGGAGCAGCCGGCGTAGTCCATGGCCATGCCCGCGTCAACAAGTCCCTTGAAAACGGTGGCAATGGCCTCGCCGTCACGGGTTGCAACACCGGGGGCTGCCTTCACGCAGGCCTCGCGCACGCTTCTGGTGTAAGCGGCCACGTCCTCGCAGTAATATTCGCCGTTGATCAGATGGGAAATGCGCCACTCGCAAATGCTGACGTATTTTGCCAGCATATCGCCAAGACCTGCCTTGGCCATGTGCGCGGGGGCGGATTTTAACACGTCGGTGTCACCCACGATCACGTCGGGAGATTTGGAATTGAGCGTGACCTTTACGCCGTCGCGTGCGACGGAGGAGTTGCCCGAGGCATAGCCGTCCATGTAAGCGGCGGAGGCCACGATGATGTAGGTGTTGTCGGTGATGCGCGCGAGCAGCTTGCTGATGTCGTTGATGACACCGGAGCCGAAGGCAATGATGATGTCGCTCCCAAGATCGTAGTGCATGAGCAGCGAGCCGAGCGCGCGCTCATCGGGCTCAAGGCGTTTGTCGGGGAAAACGTGCTTGGCGGTGGGGATGCCGGCAGTCTCTAAGACACGCACGATCCGTTCGCCGCCGATGGGATAGGTGTTGACGTCGGCGATCACAAAGGCGCGGGTGGCGCCGTATTTTTTGACGAGTAAGGGCAGGTCGTCGATCGCGGCGGTCTTGATGTAGGTTTCCTTCACGGCCGTGGCGTGCAGCTTGCCGCAAACCGGGCAAACGCTGCCGGGTTGAAAGGTATAAGCGGTGTTCATATATTACCTCCGTAGTAGCATCATGTATTTTAATGTAAGATCATTATAACAAGGAGCCATGCACTTGTCAATAAAAAGAAATCCGAAAAAACGAAAAAAATCAAAAAAAGCTCTTGACAAGCGTGCTCGGTCGTGCTATAATGTTCGGGCAAAGAAGCAGAACGTGCCGCGTTCTCACCCTGCCGCCTATGAGCGCGCTTGGTTGATAGGTTCACCCCTAATGGGTGTATTTTGTCGTGCGGAGCGTTGCTTTGCGCGATTTTTTATTTCGCCGGGTCAACCCCCGGAAATGGAGGTAACTTTCTATTAGCGCTTCAAAAGATTTGCTGATCAATGAAGAGATCAAGGAAAAGGAAGTTCGTGTCATCGGTGACGATGGCGAAACGCTGGGCATGATGTCGGGTAACGCCGCACTCAAAATCGCTTACGATCGCGGTCTTGACCTCGTGCTGATCGCACCGCAGGCAACGCCCCCCGTTTGCCGCATCATGGACTATGGCAAATATCGCTTTGATCGCGAGAAAAAAGAGAAGGAAGCCAAAAAGAAGCAACAGGTGGTTGAGCTCAAGGAGGTTCAGCTTTCCTGCCGCATCGACGTGCACGATTTCGAGACCAAGGCACGCAACGCCGTCCGTTTCCTCACTGCAGGCAACAAGGTGCGCGTGGTGGTTCGCTTCAAGGGCCGCGAGATGGCACATCAAGAGCTTGGCCGCGAGGTTCTCTCCCGCTTCCAGGAGGCCGTTTCCTCCGTTGGCACCGTAGAGAAAAAGCCCGTGCTTGACGGTCGAATTCTCAGCATGATCGTTGTCCCCCAAAAGGCGGACGCCAAGAAATAAGTTCACCCGCGGCGCGTGCCGCTACTGATAAAGATCACGATAAAAGGAGTAAATAAAATGGGAAAAATCAAAACGCATAAGGCTTCTGCCAAGAGATTTTCCGTCACCGGTACCGGCAAGGTTAAGATCAACCACTGCCACCACCGCCACAACCTCGGCCTGAAGGATGCCAAGCGCAAGAGACATCTTCGTTCTTCCGCAATCCTCAGTCCCGCTATGACCGCAACCGCGCGTCAGCTCATTCAGAAATAAGATAATCGGAGGATCGAAAAATGGCAAGAGTTAAGGGCGCGATGATGACGCGCAAGAGAAGAAATAAGGTATTGAAGGCTGCTAAGGGCTACTGGGGTGCAAAATCCAAGCACTTCAAGATGGCCAAAGAGCAGGTAATGAAGAGCGGTAACTATGCATTTGCAGGCCGCAAGATGAAGAAGAGAGACTTCCGTAGCCTTTGGATCACCCGTATCTCGGCTGAGGCAAAGGTCAACGGTATGAACTACTCTACCATGATGCACGGCCTGAAGAAGGCAGGCATCGACCTCAACCGCAAGATGCTCGCAGAGCTCGCTGTCAGCGACAAGCAGGCTTTCGCTGCGCTCGCGGCACAGGCTAAGGCTGCCCTTTGAGTAAAAAACCCGGTTTGCGCCGGGTTTTTCTCTGTTTTATAGGCGCGTGTACCCATGCGTCGAAGAGGGTCTTTTTGTGGAGATCAAGGCAAAAAAGGAGGTCAAGGGGATGCAAAAACCGCAAGAAATGATCACGTCAAGGCAAAACGGTTTGCTCGTGCTTACCGCCAAGCTCACCGAGCGCAAGCACCGTGAGCAGGAGGGGCTTTTTCGTTTTGACGGAAAAAAACTTTTTTTGGAGGCGCTTACCGCCGCCTTACCCCTCACGGCCGTTTTGCTGCGCCAGAGTGCGGCTGATGGCATCCTTGCCACGGCAAAGGACTACACCCTGCCAAAGGATTGCCGCCTTGCCGTGCTGCCCGACAGTTTATTTGACCGCCTTTCCGAGGAGCGTGCGCCCGAGGGCGTGATCTGCCTTTGCCGCCGTCTTGACCGTATTCACAAAACCGTGAGTGTTGCCGAGTGGCAGGCAGAAAGACCTGCGGCAAGCGCGCGCCGCGTCCTCTTTCTCGAGAGCGTGCGTGATCCCGGCAATCTCGGCACCATCGTGCGCTCCGCGCGCGCCTTCGGTGTAGATCTCATCGTGCTTTCGGCAGATTGCGCGGATATTTATAATCCGCGCGTGCTGCGCGCCGCCATGGGCACGCTGTTCGGACAGCCTATCGTCGTGACGCCCGATTTTACCGACGTGGTGCGCGACTACGGCTGCCACGCACGCGTTTTTGCCGCCACGCTTTCGGAGCGCTCTGTCAAGCTGGGCGAGGCCGTGCTTCGTCCCGGTGACGCTGTGCTGGTCGGCAACGAGGGGCACGGACTTTCCGAGGCCGCGCTCGCAGCCGCCACCGATAGCATTTTTATCCCCATGGAGCCGGGGGTCGAGTCCCTCAATGCGGGCATTGCCGCCTCGGTGCTCCTGTGGGAGCTTTACCGTGGAAGGAAGGACTGATGTGATGTATACCGATCATGCAAAGGCAGCGTGGGTCGCTTTGTCGCTGGCTCTTGGGCCGCGCAGCGCGCGTCTCAAGCCCTTGCTGAAGGCCTTTGGCTCTCCCGCAGCGATTCTGGCCGCCGCGCCTGAGGATATCAGGGCAGTTCTGCCCGATATCGGCAAGGGGGCTTTGGCCGCCCTGCAGGGCACCAAGCAGGAAAAGGAGACGGCACGCATCCTTGCCTACTGCCGCCGTGAGGGTGTAGAGATCCTCACACCGGACGCTCCCGAGTATCCCGCCGGACTTTTCGCCATTGGCGAGCCGCCCGCGGTGCTCTACTGTCGCGGCAAGCTGCCCGTGGCGGGCACCCGCCCCTTTGTTGGCATGGTGGGTACGCGCACACTGGATGCATATGGCGAGCGCATGGCGTATAAACTATCCTTTGAGCTGGCTGCGTCGGGCGCCGTTGTGGTCAGTGGGCTTGCAGATGGTATTGACGGAATTGCCGCCGCTGCCGCTCTTGATGCGGGTATGCCCACGGTGGGCGTGCTCGGCTGCGGAATAGACCGCGTGTATCCGAAGCACCATGCCCGCTTGTATGCCGAGGTGGCAGAGCAGGGTGCGGTAGTATCGGAATTTGCCCCCGGCACACCGCCGTACGGTTGGAATTTCCCTATGCGAAACCGCATCATCAGTGCGCTTTCCGAGGCTGTTGTGGTGGTGGAGGCCGACGAGGAGAGCGGCGCTCTCATTACGGCGCGGTATGCGCTCGTACAGGGCAAATCTTTGTTTGCGGTACCCGGCGATGCTGACCAAGTGCGCTCTGTAGGTTGCAATATGCTGCTGCGCGGCGGTGCTATGATGGCACTTTGCGGCGAGGACATCTTGTCTCATTTTCGCTTTTTATACCGCGACAGTATGGATATGCGCGTACCGGATGAAGTGCTGCAATATACGGGTGTGACGCCCGAAAAGCTGCACAGGCACGGCCTGCAGGAGGTAAACGCCGAGGCGGAGCCGAAGGCGCGCGCGAAAAAAGAGCCGCGCGAAAAGGCCAAAAAGCGCGAGACCGAGCTGCCTGTGGCTGAGATCTCGCCCGCGGTGCTCGATTCGCTTTCCCAAGGCGAGCGCGCAATCTACGACAAGCTGCCGAGCACCCCCTTTACCATAGACCTGTTGGTGGGAGAGGGGATCGGTGCAAAGGAGGCCGTTGCGGCCATGACGCTGTTTGAGATACTCGGTCTCATTGCTTCCCGTCCGGGAGGCACATATTTGAAGAAGTAATTTTTTGAAAGGAAATATACATGGCAAATCTCGTCATTGTGGAGTCGCCTTCCAAAGCGACTGCCATCAAAAAGTATCTTGGTTCCAATTACAAGGTCGTTGCCTCCAAGGGGCACGTGCGCGATCTTCCCAAAAGCACGCTGAGCGTTGACGTTGAAAACGGCTTTGAAGCGCATTATATCAACATCCGCGGCAAGGGCGATCTCATTAAGGAGATCCGCAAAGAGGCCAAGGCGGCCAAAAAAGTATTCCTCGCGCCCGACCCTGACCGCGAGGGTGAAGCCATTGCATGGCATCTTGCCATTGCCCTCGGGCTTGACCCCGCGAAAACGCTGCGTGTGACCTTCAATGAGATCACCCCCGATGTGGTGCGCAGCGCCATCAAGGCACCCCGTGCCATCGATATGAATCTTGTCAATGCACAACAGACCCGCCGTATCTGGGATCGTGTTGTTGGATATAAGCTTTCCCCCTACCTTTGGAAATCCGTGAAAAACGGCCTTTCCGCAGGTCGCGTACAATCGGTTGCATCCCGCATCATTGTAGATCGCGAGGAGGAGATCCGCGCCTTTACTCCCGAGGAGTACTGGACGATCGACGTTGTGCTCGGCGACGGAGATAAGGCCTTCACCGTGCGCTTTTACGGCAACGCCGACGGCAAGATCAAGCTGCCGAATGAGGTCAGCGCCAAATTTGTCGAGGAGGCTGTGCGCGGCAAGGAATTTACTGTCAAGAGCGTCAAGCGCGCAACCCGTCAAAAGCTCCCCGCACCGCCCTTTACCACCTCCACCATGCAGCAGGAGGCCTCCCGTAAGCTCGGCTTCCAGTCTCAGCGTATCATGCGCGTGGCGCAGGAGCTTTACGAGGGCATCAATATTGGCAGCGAGAACGGCGGTGTGCAGGGTCTGATTACCTACATGCGTACCGACTCGCTCCGTGTTTCTACCGATGCACAGAACGCAGCCCGCGCGCTGATCGCCGGCAAATACGGCGAGAGCTACTGCTCCAAAACGCCGCGCGTATACAAGGCCAAGGCAGGCGCACAGGATGCGCACGAGGCCATTCGCCCCGCCAACGTTGCTCTGGAGCCCGCCAAGGTGCACAAATATCTCACTCCCGACCAGTATCGCCTTTATAAGCTGATCTGGGAGCGCTTCGTCGCCAGCCAAATGGAGAGTGCAACGCTCAACACCCAGTCGCTTGAGCTCGAGTGTGCGGGATATATGTTCCGCGCCAGCGGCTACCACGTGGCCTTCCCCGGCTACATGGCCGTTTACGAGGAGAGCGAGGATGAGGATACCCGTGCCGATGCGCACGGCGAGCAGCGCGACCTGCGCGTGCCCGAGCTTGAGGAGGGCACGCATATTACGGCACGTGAGATCATGGCACAGTGCCACTTTACCGAGCCGCCCGCGCGCTACACCGAGGCTTCTCTGATCAAATTCTTAGATGAAAAGGGCATTGGCCGTCCCAGCACCTATAACACCATCATCACCACCATTGTGTCGCGCAATTACGTCACGCGCGACGGCAAATCCCTGGTGCCCACCCCTCTTGGCGAGGTAACGACCAAGCTGATGAAGGAGAATTTCCCCGATATCGTAGACTACGCTTTCACCGCACAGATGGAGAACGAGCTCGACGAGATCGAGGAGGGCAACGCCGTGATGACCGACGTGCTTGACAAGTTCTGGCAGGGCTTCTCGAAGGAGCTGCAAAATGCCGAGACCACCATCGGCACGGGGGATTTCCGCCTGCCCGTGGAGGAGACCGACATCATTTGTGAGAAGTGTGGCGCCAAGATGGTGGTGAAAAACGGCCGATACGGCAAATTCGCCGCTTGCCCCAACTATCCCACCTGCAAAAACACCAAGCCGCTGGAAACCGAAAAGCCCCAGGCAGAGGTTGCCGAAAAGGCTGAGAAAAAGGCACCCGTGGTGGCCGATTTCAAGTGTGAGATCTGCGGTGGCGACATGGTGCAGCGCACGGGTCGTTACGGCTCCTTCTTCGCTTGCGCCAACTATCCTGCCTGCACCTTTACCAAGCAAAAGACCAAGGAGCTTGACGTGCCCTGTCCCAAGTGCGGCGCCAAGATCCTGATCAAGACCGGTCGCAATAAGACGGTATTTTATAGCTGTGAGCGTTATCCCGACTGTGATTTTTCCTCTTGGGATATGCCCGTTTCCGAGACCTGCCCCGATTGCGGCAAGATGCTTTTCCGCAAAAAGGGTAAGGCGCTGCTCGTTTGTCACGACAAGGAATGCGGTTACCGCCGCGAGGTGGAGGAGATCGCCGCTGAAGCGGAGCAAAACGCATGAGTGCCGCGTTTGTACGCGTGCTCGGTGCGGGACTTGCGGGTTGTGAGGCCGCCTGGCAGCTTGCCACGCGCGGCATCTGTGTGCGGCTTTCCGAAATGAAGCCGCACCAAAAGACCCCCGCACATCACGAGGACGGCTTTGCCGAGCTTTGCTGCTCCAATTCCTTGCGCTCCGATGCGCTTTCCAATGCCGTGGGGCTCCTCAAGGAGGAGATGCGCCGTGTGGGGTCGCTCGTGCTTGAGGCCGCAGACGCAACGCGTGTTCCCGCAGGCTCTGCGCTGGCCGTGGACCGCACGCTCTTTTCGCAGTATATCACCGAGCGCATCAAGGGTCACCCTCTCATCACCGTTGAGGAGGGCGAGGTGACCGCGCTGCCCGAGGACGCCGTTACCGTGGTGGCAACGGGACCTCTTACCGCCGATGCGCTGGCTGCCGATATCGTGGCACTCACGGGCAAAAACGGTCTCAATTTCTTTGATGCCGTGGCGCCGATCGTGGATTTTGCCAGCATCGACATGGATGTGGCCTTTTTTGCCTCGCGTTACGATAAGGGCGATGCCGATTACATCAACTGCCCCATGACCAAGGAGCAGTACGACGTGTTTTATGAGGCGCTGATCGGCGCCCGCGAGGCCGAGCTCAAGGATTTTGACAAAAAGGAATTAAAGGTTTTTGAGGGCTGTATGCCGATCGAGGTGATGGCACGCCGCGGCTACGATACGCTGCGCTACGGCCCCCTGAAGCCCGTGGGACTGATCGACCCGCGCGTTGGGCGCGAATATTATGCCGTGGTGCAGCTCCGTAAGGAGAACAAGGAGGGCACCATGTACAATCTCGTCGGCTTTCAGACCCACCTTGCGTTCCCCGAGCAAAAGCGCGTGTTTTCCCTGATACCCGGGCTTGAAAACGCCACGTTTTTGCGTTACGGTGTGATGCATCGCAATACCTATTTGTCCTCGCCCGGCTTCCTTGACTGCACCTATGCCGTGCAGTCCCGTCCTGCACTCTTTTTTGCGGGGCAAATGACGGGCGTTGAGGGATATATCGAGTCTGCGGGCTCGGGGCTTGTGGCAGGTATCAACGCCGCAAGGCTTGCCCGTGAGATGGAGCCCGTTTGCTTCCCGCGCCACACCATGCTTGGCGCAATGGCGCAGTACGTGGCGCATGGCGGCATGGGCGATTTTGTGCCGATGAATGCCAATTTCGGCTTGGTTGAGCGTCTTGACCACAAGGTGCGGGGCGGCAAGGCCAAGCGCAACGAAGCACTTTCCGAGCGCGCCTTGGCGGCGCTCGACGCGGTGCTGGAGGATGTAAAAAAATAACCGCATCGGCATCAGTATGCTGATGGCGGAGAGAGGAGGAGACCGTGCGCGTTATCGTGGACGTCATGGGTGGCGATAACGCCCCCGCTGAGCTCTTAAAGGGCGTGGTCGCGGCAGCGAAGATGACCAACGCCAGCTATATCGTGGTTGGCAACGAAGCCGTTATCAGGGAGATCGCGACGGCCGAGGGGCTTGATCTCTCGCGCTTTGATGTCATACATACCGATACCGTAATCACCATGGAGGACGACCCTTTGTGTGTCGTGCGCAGTAAAAAGAACTCCTCCATGAGCGTGGGGCTCTCGCTCCTTGCCGAGGGCAGGGGCGACGTGTTTGTCAGCGCAGGTAACACAGGGGCGCTTTTCACGGGTGCCACACTCATTGTGCGCCGCGTGCGCGGCATTCAACGCGCTGCCATCGGCTCGGTGCTGCCTGCCACCACCCCCTGTCTCCTGATCGATTCCGGGGCGAACGTCACGGTCACCGAGGAGCATTTGCTCCAGTTTGCTGTCATGGGCTCTGCCTATATGCAAAAGATGTTTGCGTTGGAGACGCCGCGCGTGGGTCTCTTAAACAACGGCACCGAGGACTGTAAGGGTACGCCCCTGCAGCGTGTCGCCAATACGCTGCTGCGTGCTTGCGATATGATCAATTACGTGGGTAACGTGGAGGGAAATGCCGCACCCTTTGGCGCGTGTGACGTGCTGGTTACCGACGGCTTTACGGGCAACGTGTTTCTCAAAACCATGGAAGGCGTGGCCAAGCTGCTCCTTGGTTCGGTCAAGGGGGTATTTACCCAAAACGGTCTGACAAAGCTTTCCGCATTGCTGGTGAAAAAGTCCTTCGGTGAGATGAAAAAGACCTTTGATACCTCGGAATACGGCGGCGCGCCCTTCCTCGGTATTTCAAGACCCGTGGTCAAGGCGCACGGCTCGTCCGATGCGCGTGCGGTGAAAAACGCGATTTTGGCCGCCATCCGCTATGCCGAAAGTGACGTGATCTATGAGATCGCGCGTGCGGCAGAGCATTTTTCCGCATGGCGAAGTGCCGCGCAAAATATTGAAAAAGAGCCGCAACGGTGTGAAAAAGAGCCGTTTTCGGCACAGGAAAAGAACCAAAAAGGGGAGGTGACGTGATGGAACGCGATATGAAAGAGCTGGAGGCGTGCATCGGCTATACCTTTGCCGATGCCGCGCTGCTGCAGCGCGCGCTGACGCACTCCTCCTATGCCAATGAGCAAAAGGGCGGGCGCGACGGCTCAAACGAGCGCCTCGAATTTCTCGGCGACAGCGTGCTTTCCCTGACTGTTTGCAGTTATCTTTACAATGCGTATCCTGCCCTGCCCGAGGGACGCCTGACGATCCTGCGCAAAAACGTGGTCTGCCAGCGTGCGCTTGCCGATTATGCCGCCAAGATCGACCTCGGCAGCTTTTTGCTGCTTGGCCGCGGTGAGGCAAAGGACGGACGCGAGAAGCCAAAGCTGCTGGAGGATGCCTTTGAGGCCTTGCTCGGTGCGATGTATCTGGATTCCGGTGATCTTGCCCGTGTGGCAGAGTTTGTGCTGCCCTTCGTGCGCGAGGAGCTGGCCAAGACCGAGCGCGAGCTGCTGCCCTTTGAGGATTATAAGACGCTTTTGCAGCAATACGTGCAGCAAATGCCGGGGGAGGAGCTGCGTTACGAGACCATCGGCGAGAAGGGCCCCGATAATGCCAAGATCTTTACCGTGCGCGTGCTGATCAACTCCAACGATTTCGGCACGGGTGTGGGCTCCTCGAAAAAGGAGGCCGAGCAGCGCGCTGCTGCAGAGGCACTCAAGCGCTATCTGCCGCGCTTGTAATATCCCCCAAAACGGGTGCGAAAAATCCCGATTTTAAGCCAAGTGAGAAGGAAAAATCAAAGCACCGTGAGAAACGTCGGTTCTCACGGTGCTTTTTTGCATTGTGCGCCTGTTTTTCGCCCCGTTTTGCCTCTTTTTGCGCAAGGCGGGCATAAAACGGCGTGCGGCGCAACAAAAGTGCAAAAAACACTTGCAAATTCGCGCGCGATGTTGTATAATATATTATTATATTATAGTAGAAAGGAGGCGTGGCTTATGTATCTCAAATCGCTGGAGCTGCAGGGCTTTAAGTCTTTCCCCGATAAAACCAAGCTGCAGTTTGAGCGCGGCACCACCGTAATCGTTGGTCCCAACGGCAGCGGCAAGTCCAATATTTCCGATGCAATGCGTTGGGTGCTGGGTGAGATCTCCTCCAAGAGTTTGCGTGGCTCAAAAATGGAAGATATCATCTTCGGCGGTGCAGACAGCCGCCGTCCGATGGGCTTTGCCGAGGTCTCGGTGACCTTCGACAACACCGACGAGGAAAATAAGCTGGATTACCCCGGTGACGAGGTAACCGTGACCCGTCGCTACTACCGTGCGGGCGAGAGTGAATATTATATCAACCGCCGTGCCTGCCGTCTGCGTGACATTTACGAGCTGTTTATGAATACGGGTGTCGGTCGTGACGGTTATTCCATTATCGGTCAGGGTAAGATCGCGGAGATCATTTCCCGCAAATCCGATGAGCGTCGCAGTATTTTTGAGGATGCCTCCGGCATCGCCAAGTACCGCCACCGTAAAAACGAAACCGAGCGCAAGCTGAAAAGCACCGAGGAAAATATGACCCGCGTGACCGACGTGTTCCGTGAGGTTGAGGCGCAGGTGCTGCCCCTTGAAAAGGAAGCAGAGCGCGCCAAAAAGGCGATCGAACTGCACGAGACAAAGAAAAAGGTTGACGTGCAGCTTTGGTTGTTTGACAGTGAGCGCCTGCGCGTGGATATTGAAAAGGCGGAGGAAAACTTCCGCAACTCGACCTACGATCTGCGTCTGGCGGAGGAGGCCATTGCCGATTATAACGCCCAGAGCGACCGCCTTTTTGAGGAAAGCCAAGCCAATACGGCCGCAGCCGAGGAGGTGCTTGAGCGCATTCGTGCCCTTGAAAAGGAGAACTACGAGCGCGACAGTCAATACAGCGCCGCAGGTGCCCGCATTGCAGGCACGCGTGAGCGTATTGAACAGGCCGAGCGCAGCGTGCGTGACAAAACGCAGGCCTGGCAGGCAGAAGCTGCCGAGGGTGAGCGCCGCCGTGCCGAGCTTTCGGTGCTTGCGGGTGAGCGCGACCGGTTGGAGGCTGCGCATACCGCCAAGGCCGAGGAGGCACAAAATCTTGCGAACAGCGCACTGACGCTGGCAAGTGAGATCGCTACCGCGTTGGCTGACGTCAGCCTGCGTGAAAATGAGGTTGCAGATATTACCGTGCGCCGTAAGGTGCTGGAAAACAACAAGGTGAGCGATAGCGACAAGAACCAGACAATGGAGGCCGAGATCGGCGAATACCGCAAGATCTCCGAAACGCTGCAGGCGCAGCTGCGCGCCAAAGAGGAGGCCGCCGAGGGCTACCGCGCCGAGATCGACGCGGCGGGCGCCGCCGTGGCCAAGCTCGATGCCGAGGTGAAGCAGCTGGAGGGCGAGGTGCGCCTGCTTGCCGATGAGGAGACCGACCTCAAGGCACAGTCCGACATCGCGCGTCAGCGCGTGGATGCCTTCCGCGCCATGGAAGAGCATTTTGAGGGCTACAGCAACAGCGTGCGCTTTGTGATGGACGCCTATGCAAATGGTAAGATTACCGATAAAAACGGCAGAAAATGCGGCAAGATCTACGGCCCGCTTTCAACCGTGATCTCGGTGGAAAAGAAATATGTGACGGCTATTGAAACGGCACTTGCCGCCAACCTGCAGCACATTGTGGTGGAGGATGAGGAGGTGGCCAAGGCCGCTATGTTCGCTCTGAAGCGTGCCGAAGCAGGCCGCGCTACCTTCTTCCCGCTGACCTCGATGCGTGCGCTCACGCCGACGGCGGAAATGGAGGAGGCCAAGCATTGCCGCGGTTACGTGGGTGTTGCCTCCGATTTGGTCGGCAGCGAGGATAAATTCCGCGATGTGGTATCCTCGCAGCTCGGGCGCACCGTGGTGTTTGAAGATCTTGATAGCGCAAACGAGATGGCGCGGCGCACCAAATTCCGCGTCAAGGTCGTCACGCTTGACGGCCAGGTCATCAACGCGGGCGGTTCCTTTACGGGCGGTTCGCTCAGACAACGCGCGGGTGTGCTCTCGCGCGCAGGGCAGATCGAGGAGCTTTCCGAAAAGCTGAAAACGCTCGCTGCCCGTCTTGAGGAGCTTGCTGCTACCAAGGCCGAGCTTGAGGACAAGCTGAAGGACCTGATGCTGGAGCGCGACGACGTTGCCAACCGTGCGGCGTTGCTCACGGCCCTGCAGGGCTCCGAGCTCTCCGAGGCGGCACAGTACCGCGCAAAGTGGGAGGCCAACGAGGAGCTGATAGAAAAGCTGCACGCCGATTTTGAGGCACTTAACCTGCAGCGCGCCGGCTATGATGACGAGCTGCTGCGTCTTGCCGAGGAGGAAAAGGCGCTGCGTTGCCAGATCGAGGAGATCGGCGCGCTGCGTGCCGAAAAGGACGTGGCAAGAAACGAGCTGCTTGACCGCAAGAGCGCCGTGGAGCAGGAAATGACCGAGCTCTATATCAAGATCAGCGCCGTGCGCAAGGATATTGAGACGGTTGAGATCTATATTGCGGATTCCGATGCACGTGCGGCGGCTGTTAAGGCCGAGATCGAGGCTCTGCAGGCGTCGATCGTGGCGGCACAGGAGAGCATTGATGCCGAAATGGCTCGCCAGGAGGCCAACCGCAATACCTTTGCCGAGGGTGAGCGCGTGCTAAACGAGCTGAACGAGCGCCGCCAGAAGCTGACCACGGGCAACATGGACATTGAACGGAAGCGTGCCGTTGTCAGCGAAAAGCTGCGCGATAAGATGGCACAGCAGCAGACCATTTTCCAGGCACATACCAAAAACGAGAATAAGCTGAACAGCCTGCGTGAGGAGCAGGATAAGATTGCGGCAAAATTCTGGGAAGACTATGAAATGACCCGCAATGATGCTCTCGCGCTCGGCTTTGAGCCCTTGACGGCTGCCGACCGCGCCGCTGCGGTCGAGCTGCAGGTCAGCTGCCGCAACCGCCTACGTGCCATCGGCAACGTGGACCTTGATGCGGTGAACAAGTATAAGGAGGTCAAGGAGCGCTACGACTATATGTCGGCACAGATCGCCGATATGACTGCCGCGCGCGATGACCTGCTGAAGATCATCAACGACCTTGAGGGTGAGATGAAGACCTCGTTTGTGGCAACCTTTAACCAGATCAACGAGAATTTCAACCGCACCTTCTCCGAGCTCTTTGGAGGCGGCCATGCCGAGATCGCCCTCTCCGATCCCTCCGACGTGCTCACGTCCGGTATCGAGATCAAGGCGGCACCTCCCGGCAAGATCATCAAGAATCTGACCATGCTTTCGGGCGGCGAGCAGTCCTTCGTTGCTATCGCACTTTTCTTTGCGATCCTGCAGGTCAACCCCACGCCGTTCTTCATTCTCGACGAGATCGAGGCGGCGCTCGACGAGGTCAACGTGGCACGCTTTGCCGCATACATCAAGCGTTATTCGCTCGATACACAGTTTATCCTGATCACCCACCGCCGCGGCACCATGGAGGCTGCCCAGCGTCTGTACGGTGTCACCATGCCCGAGCGCGGTATTTCCAAGGTGCTGGCGCTTGACGTGGCTTCCATTGCGGGTAAACAGGAAGGAGACGATTGGAATGGGATTTTTAGCTAAGCTGCGCGAGGGTCTTTCCAAGACCAAAAACGCGCTTTTCGGCAAAATTGATGCCATGCTGAAGCATTTTGTCCACGTGGATGAGGATCTGCTCGAGGAGCTTGAGGAGCTGCTCATCACCGCGGACGTTGGCGTATCTGCCACCGAGGAGATCCTTGACCGTTTGCGCGAGGAGATCAAGGACGGGCGTCTCAAGGACCCTGCCGACATCAAGGCCAGCCTGCGTGTGATCCTTGCCGATATGATCGGCGAGGGTGAGCCCTTGAACCTTTCCGGCACCCCTGCCGTGATCCTTATTATCGGCGTCAACGGTGCGGGTAAGACCACCTCTATCGGTAAGATCTCCAACCGCCTGAAGCACGCGAAGAAAAAGGTGGTGGTTGCTGCCGCCGATACCTTCCGTGCCGCTGCCATTGACCAGCTTTCGGTCTGGTGTGACCGTGCGGGCGTGGATATCGTCAAGCAGCACGAGGGCTCCGACCCCGCTGCCGTGGTTTTTGATGCCATTCAGTATACCAAAAAGAAGGGCGCCGACGTGCTGATCATTGATACCGCCGGGCGTCTGCACAACAAAAAGAACCTCATGGACGAGCTGGCCAAGATCAACCGCGTCATTTCGCGAGAGCTGCCCGATGCCAGCCGAGAAAATCTGCTGGTGCTCGACGCTACCACGGGTCAGAATGCCATTTCGCAGGCCAAGGAGTTTGGCAAGGCTGCTGAAATTTCGGGTCTTATTCTCAATAAGCTTGACGGCACGGCCAAGGGCGGTATCGTTCTGTCGATCCGTCATGAGCTGGGGCTGCCCGTAAAATTTATCGGCGTGGGCGAGAAGATCGACGATATGCAGGAATTTGACGCGGAAGAATTTGTGACCGCGCTGTTTGAATGATGAAACACGAAAAACTAACCGTAGTGCTTGCCTCGCGTAATCGCGGCAAGCTGGCCGAGCTGCAGCGCCTGCTTGGGGCAGAGCTCGGCGAGGTGATCGACCTCAGATCACTTGACGATATCGGCTTTGTAGGCGATATTGAGGAGAACGGTGCCACCTTTGCCGAAAATGCGCTGATCAAGGCGCGTGCGATTGCCTCGCGCGGCTTTGTTGCGCTGGCAGACGACTCCGGTCTGTGCGTCAATGCGCTGGGTGGCGCACCGGGTGTGTATTCCGCGCGTTATGCCGGTGCACACGGCGACGATGCCGCCAATAACGCATTGCTGCTGCAAAATCTTGCCAACGAGCAGGATCGCACGGCAGCCTTTGTTTGCACCTTTGCCTGCGCTTTTCCCGATGGGCGAGAGCCGATCGTGGCCGAGGGGCGCGTGGAGGGCGAGATCCTTCATGCACCGCGCGGCTGCGGTGGCTTTGGATATGATCCGCTTTTCTACTATCCGCCGTTTGGCAAGACCTTTGCCGAGCTGACGGGGGAGGAGAAAAACGCGATCAGCCATCGCGGCGCCGCCGTGCGTGCCTTTGCCAAGCTGTTTGCAAAGGCAGATCAAGAGAATTGATATCAACACCCAAGGAGAAAACTGATGCTCACCGGTAAACAACGCGCGGCGCGTTCTGCGTAGCTGTTACTTGTTGGCATTACGATACAAGGAGAGAGCTTATGTTGACCGGTAAACAACGCGCGGCGCGTCCTGCGTGAGTGCTTACTTGTTAGCGTTACTATACAAGGAGAGAACTTATGTTGACCAGTAAACAACGCGCGAAGCTGCGCTCCATGGCATCCACCATGGATACCATTATGCAGATCGGCAAAAGCGGCATCACCGATGCGTTGGTGAAGACCGTTTCCGACGCGCTGGAGGCACGCGAGCTGATCAAGCTGCGTGTGCTTGAAAATTGCGATCTCGGTGTGCGCGGTGCCGCCGAGGAATTGGCCGCACGCACGGGTGCCGAAATGGTAGCCGTGATCGGCACAAAATGCATTTTGTACCGCGAGTCCCAAACCAAAAAGACGATTGAGCTATGATAAACGGCATCATGCGTATCGGCATTTACGGCGGCACCTTTGCGCCGCCCCATCGCGGACACGTGAAGGCTGCCGAGGAGTTTTTCCGCCAAATGGAGCTTGATCTCCTGTATATCATCCCCACCGCCGTGCCGCCCCATAAGCAGATCGACGCATCGGATGACCCGCGCCACCGTCTTGCCATGTGCGAGCTGGCCTTTGGCAAGATGCCGCGTGTGATCGTTTCCGATATGGAGATCGCGCGCGGTGGCAAAAGCTATACCGTGGATACCTTGCGCACGCTGGCGGGAGAGGATCGACGCCTGTTCTTGCTCATGGGCACCGATATGATGCTGACGCTGGACCGCTGGCGTGAGCCCGAGGAGATCTTCCGCCTATGTTATCCCGTGTATATGCGCCGCGAAAGCGACCCTATTATCGAGGGGCAGATCGTCGCAAAAAACAAAGAATACCTTGAAAAATACGGCAAGATCGTGCGCCGCGTGCCCATGGACTTCGTTGATATTTCCTCAACGGCTGTACGTGAGCGTGTGCGCGACGGGAAGGCCATTGCGGACGTGGTGCCCGATGCGGTGGCCGCGTATATTGAGGAGAAGGGGCTTTATGTCTGAGCTGCTGACCGAGGCCGCGCTCGATTGGTTGCGTGAGCGCGTGCGTGGCGAAATGTCGCCCTACCGTTACCGCCACACGCTTGGCGTGGAGCGCGCTATCACAGCATTGGCGGCGCTTTACTGTCCCGAGCATGAGCTTTTGCTGCGCGCAGCTGCGCTGCTTCATGACCTCACGAAAGAGTGGCCCCATGAACGGGCAAGGGAAGCGATGGCTGCTGCCAACGTGCAGCTTCGCCCCGATGAGCAGGCCTCACCGAAGATCTTTCACGGCGTGACCGCACCTCTTGTGATCGCGGCGGACTATCCCGCCTTTGCCGACCCGCTGCTGCTTTCTGCGGTGCGCTGGCACACCACGGGACATGCCGATATGACCTTGACCGAGGCGCTTTTGTACCTTGCCGATTATATTGAGGAGGGCAGGAGCTTTGACGATTGCGTGCGCTTGCGACAGTATTTTTGGAATGCCGATCCCGCACGCATGACGGGGCCCGCGCGTGTCTGTCACCTGTGTGACACGCTGCGCCTTTCCTTTGATATGACGCTTGCGGCACTTGCTGCCGAGGGGGCACCCGTGTGCCTCGATACCCTCGCCGCACGCGCGGCGTTTGAGAAGAAAACAACCCTTTAGAAAGGATACCGATATGAGTGAAGAAATGATGGAACAAGAAGTGGTGCTGCCGTCCCTCGCCGACGCTGCCGCAGACGAGCTGGCCGAAGCCTGCCGCGCGGTGCTGGATGCCAAAAAGGCTGCCAATATTTCGGTGATCTCGGTTGCGGGTCGCAGCGACATTACCGATTATCTGGTGCTTGCCACGGGTACCTCCGGCCCTCACGTCAAGGCGCTTGCCGATGAGCTTGAGTACAAGCTATCCTTGCGTGACGTGCACCCCCTGCATGCCGACGGCGTGGGCACACGCTCCTGGCAGATCGTGGATTACGGTACGGTCATGGTGCATATTTTCGACCGCGAAGCACGTGAGTTTTTCAATCTTGATAAATTATACAAAGAAACAACCGAGGAGTAACTATGAGATACGATTATGCCGCCATTGAAAAGAAATGGCAGGAAAAATGGGAAGAGGCAGGCATCTTCCACGCCAAGGATCACGATGATCGCAAGAAGTTTTACGGCCTGGTGGAGTTCCCGTACCCCAGCGGCGCGGGTATGCACGTGGGTCATATCAAGGCCTATTCCGGCCTTGAGGTCGTCAGCCGCAAGCGCCGCATGGAGGGCTACAACGTGCTCTTTCCCATCGGCTTCGATGCCTACGGCCTGCCCACCGAGAACTATGCCATCAAAACGGGCATCCATCCCCGTCAGGTAACCGACAACAACATTGCCAAGTTTACGCAGCAGTTAAAGCGCGTGGGCTTCTCCTTTGACTGGGATCGCGTGGTCGATACCACCGAGGAGGGTTATTACCGTTGGACGCAATGGATCTTCCTTAAAATGTTTGAAAACGGTCTCGTTTTCCGCGATACCGCGCTTGTGAACTATTGCCCCTCCTGTAAGGTGGTGCTTTCCAACGAGGACTCTCAGGGCGGCAAGTGCGATATTTGCCACAGCGATATCGTGCAGAAGTCCAAGGACGTGTGGTATCTGCGCATCACGGCCTATGCCGATAAGCTCCTGAAGGGTCTTGAGGAGGTCGATTATCTCCCGAACGTCAAGATGCAGCAGGTCAACTGGATCGGTAAATCCACGGGTGCTTTCGTGAACTTTGCGCTCTCGGGCACCGAGGAAAAGCTCCGCATCTACACCACCCGTCCCGACACGCTTTTTGGCGTGACCTTTATGGTCATGGCTCCCGAGCACCCCGTGCTTGACAAGTACCGTGACCGCATCAAAAACGTGCAGGCGCTCGACGAGTACCGTGAGCTTTGCGCCAAAAAGACCGAGTTTGAGCGTACCCAGATGAACAAGGATAAGACGGGTGTGCGCATCGAGGGTCTTTCGGCTATTCACCCCATTACGGGCGCCGAGATTCCGATCTATATCTCGGATTACGTGATGATGGGCTACGGCACGGGCGCTATTATGGCGGTGCCCGCACATGACGACCGCGATTTTGCCTTTGCCAAGAAGTTTGGTATTGATATTATCGAGGTCATCAAGGGTGGCGATATTGAAAAGGAGGCCTATGCCGGTGACGGTGAAATGGTCAACTCGCAGTTCCTCAACGGTCTTACTGACAAAAAGACCTCGATCGCACGCATGATCGAGGAGCTTGAAAAGCTCGGCGTTGGTGAGGCCGGCGTGCAGTATAAGATGAAGGACTGGGCCTTTAACCGCCAGCGCTACTGGGGCGAGCCCATTCCGATTGTGCATTGCGACAAGTGCGGCATGGTGGCCGTGCCCTATGAGGAGCTGCCCCTGCGTCTGCCCGCAGTAGAAAATTTTGCCCCCGGTGAGGGCGGCGAGTCTCCGCTGGCCAAGATCGAGAGCTTTGTCAAGTGCAAATGTCCCAAGTGCGGCGGCGACGCCAAGCGCGAGACCGACACCATGCCCCAATGGGCAGGCTCGTCCTGGTACTTCCTGCGCTACATCGACCCGCTGAATGCAGATTGCCTTGCCGACCCCGAGAAGCTGAAATATTGGCTGCCCGTTGACTGGTATAACGGCGGCATGGAGCACGTGACGCGCCACCTCATTTACAGCCGCTTCTGGCACAAGTTCCTTTATGATATCGGCGTGGTGCCCACCGAGGAGCCCTATGCCAAGCGTACCGCGCAGGGCCTCATTCTCGGCCCTGACGGTCAGAAGATGTCGAAGTCTCGCGGCAACGTGGTTGACCCCAACGACGTGGTCGATACCTTCGGTGCGGATACGCTGCGCGTTTACATCCTCTTTATGGGTGACTACGGCTCCGCCGCACCCTGGTCCGAGAGCAGCATGCGCGGCTGCAAGCGTTTCCTTGACCGCGTGGCGCAGCTGGCCGAAAAGGCCACCGGCACGGGTGTGACGAAAGAGCTGGAAACGCCCTTCCACCGCACCATCAAGAAGGTTTCCTCCGATATTGAGGAAATGAAGTTCAACACCGCCATTGCTGCCATGATGACCCTCTTAAACGAGATCGACGAGGTCGGTCATCTCACGGTTTGCGAGCTGAAAACGCTTGTGCGCCTGCTTTGCCCCTTTGCCCCCCACATTTGTGAGGAGGTATGGGAAAGCGTTGGCGGCGAGGGCTTCTGCTCCATGGCCGAATGGCCGACCTACGACGAGGCCAAGACCGTGCTTTCCACCGTTGAGGTCGCCGTGCAGGTTTCGGGCAAGCTGAAGGGTGTTGTGACCATGCCCAAGGGCGCCGACAAGGAGACCGCACTCGCACTCGCCAAGGCGGATGCACGCGTGGCCTCTGCCATCGAGGGTAAGACCCTCGTGAAGGAGATCGTGGTACCCGATAAGATCGTGAATTTGGTCGTGAGATAAAATTTCACAAAAAATACCGTAAAGCTATTGACACGCGAGAGAAAAGTGTGTATAATAAAAAAAGATTGTTGTTTTGCAACCGCGAGGGGAGGGATATAGAAAATGGCAGAAGTGAAACTGAAAGAGGGCGAGTCCCTTGACAGTGCTCTGCGTCGCTTTAAGCGTCAATGCGCACGTTCCGGTGTTCTTGCCGAACTTCACAAGAGAGAGCATTACGAAAAGCCCAGTGTAAAGCGTAAGAAGAAATCTGAAGCTGCACGTAAGCGCAAGTATAAGTAATGAAAGAAAAAACGCCTACGTTTAAGCGTAGGCGTTTTTCAATTTTGTGAAAATAAAGGAGTCAGTATGAAACTTTCAGAGTTGACCGTGGCCGAGGTAGCGGCACTTAGCGATGATAAAAAAGCAAAAATTATTTTCGGTGACCTGACAGACGACGGTGGCAAGGGCGAGTTTGTGATTTTGCTCGGCGGCCGCTTTGCCTTTCTTGCAGAGCGCTGCGAGGCTGCAGCAAGGCTCTATCTTGCAGGGCGCGTTTCTTATATCATTCCCTCGGGCGGCGTTGCTTGGGAGTACGAGGGCGGCAAAATGACCGAAGCCGAATATATGAAAAAGCTGGCCGAGGCCTATGTGGAAATGCTGAAGCAGGTCAAGTAAAACACAAGTCCGGGACGCACACCGCATCCCGGACTTTTTACCCCCACCGCAAATTCCAATTTATCGGCGGCGTGTCGCCGCTGACAATGCGTGCG
>JAFTKK010000050.1 GCA_017453325.1 Clostridia bacterium | reverse complement strand
TTCCGCGACGGTGGTTCTTGATGTAATCAAGGTGCATCCGTCCATACTTGCCGATCTGATAGTCGGTCTGTTCGGGAAGTGTAATATCGGGAATAAGGTGTCCGTTTTCCTCGCGGTAGGTTCCTCCAAGGGTTTCATAAAGGGATTCAAAGTTCTTTTTCATTGTAGTATCCTCCAAAATTAGATTTTGATTTTACTACAATTCATCCTCGCATCCAAACCAATCAACAAAAATGCCAAAGGACACCTACCTGCTTTATGGTAGGTGTCCCTTGTCAGCCTTTTTATTTTTAACGATTTTCCCGTGCTTGCAGTAGGTTCCTACAGCGGCGCGTGGGAAAATCGCTTCTGCATCTCAATCTGCGCCCCACCGTACGTTGGTTGAAAAAATCTGCATCTGAATTTGGATCAACCGTACGTTGTTTTTTTATGGGGCGAGCGCAGATCAAAAAGACCGCAACGCATGTTGCGGTCTTTTTTAGTGCCGTCCGCTCACTTGCAGTAGTTGCTAAGCGGCGCGCGTGTGTGGCCGTTATTCTTCAAAAAGGCCGTATGATTGCAGAATCCATTTCGCCGCATCATACAGTAAGGCCTCTATGTGTCTTTGCATAAACAGCTCGGGATTGCGCAGCTTCAGATCGCCGCTTTCGTCGCGGAAATGCCTTCTTTTGTTGTATTTGAGCAATGACGAGTCGCATTCCAACGTGAAATATCCCCGAAAGCCCACGTCGGTCAAGGCGGTCATTATCTCGTCGTGGTTCACGGTTCCCAAAAAGGGAACAACGTGGTCGTCTCGCTCGCCGCGGTTGTCGTTATAATGAATGGCCCAAAGCTTATCTCCCAGCGCGAGGATCTCCCCGTATTGGGGTCCAACCATATTGGCATGCCCCGTATCCCAACAGCCGCCAAATTGCGGATGCCCTACGTAATCAATAAATTCGCGCATATCCTTGCCCGAATAAAGGTAATAGCAGCCCTTTCCGATATTTTGCTCGGAGGAGTTTTCGCAAAGCACGTTTACGCCGCAGCGTTCCATTGCAGGAAAAAGCTTTTGGTAAAAGGCTTTGTTCTCGGCAAACCACTCTTCCCGGCTGAGCCCCCTCCTGCATCCGGCGTGCACCACCGTGTTTTTGATGCCGAGCAGCTCACAGATCTCGATGGAACGTATCGTAGCCTTTAACAGAAAATCCACCCGTTCGGGATCCTTCCAAAGCGGATTTCCACCCTGAGAATGCGCTTGAACAAACGTCATGCCAAGCTCATCGGCTACTGTTTTGAGCCGATAAACCGCATCCTTCCAATTATCCTGCATATACACACAGTTGGGAGTGAAGGAATACATATTCAAGTCAATATATCGAAAACCCGCGCGGTGCAATTCCTTGATACGATCCTCATAGGTGTTAACATAAAAATTAAAATCCGCGGTCGTTGTAGCAATCTTCATACAAGCCTCGTGAAAGTAAAGTTTTAAAAAAGGACAGAAAATGCAAAAATTTTCTGTCCTTTTTGCGGTTGTAAGGTTATCGCTTTTTCATCAAAGCGTCTCTGGATAGTGCCACTTTCTTGCCTGATAGAACATATCGGCATCGTTTTTCAGGTAAAACTCGAATTCGGGCTGGGTAAAGGTCCACGGCACGGTCAAAAAGCCGAGCAGGCGGTCGGCACTAAGCTTTTCGCGGCACCAACCAAGTGTTTCAAATTCGTTGTGGCCGTTGGTCAGAGCCCACGTAGAGGGGGTGGGCACCTGGTCAAAGCCGAGCTCATCAAGGTCAAGATAGGTTTGGATGTAGGTTTTACGGGGCTCGGTAACCGTGCCGGTAAAGTTGTGATAGTACCAGTTCGATTGCAGCACCGACTTTGGCATATGCTTTTTAAATAACTCGGGATGATGCCAATAGTAATCCGACCACACCCAAGGACGTGCGCCGTGCTTTTCGCACTCCCCAAACAGGAAATAGCAGTCGTGCCACCAAAGCTCCTCGTTGCGAATAAAAGCAAACGCCTGTCTTGTCTGGTGGGTAAAGGTCTCCTCGTCAAGACCAAGGTGGAACAGGCGCGGATTGCCAAATGCCTCACAAACCTCGGCAATGAGGTCAGCACACACCTGATAGTAGGTGGGGGTGCTGATCATGTAGCGGTATTCCTTCATCCATACGCAGTGGCCTGCGGAAAAGTTCAGCTTCGGGATGGGCTCAATGCCAAGGGCGCGCAGCTCGTCCAGCTTTTTCTTGAGGAAGTCCTTGTCCCACGCGTCGGGTGCGGAGATCTCGGGGTGGCTTTCGTACTTGATGGCGTCACCCACGTCAATGACAACCATGTTATACTTGCGCTCGGCAATAAAACGCACCATTTCATCCCATACGGCAATATCGGTGTTGTTTTCCTCGGTGGGGTAGTAGGGGCGCAGATAGGGGCTGCGGGCGGGAGATCCGGGCGGATCCCACATATGGTTGCTGAGCTGCAAAAAATACGACCAGATCATCGGCTTCATGCTAAAATCTCCTTTGCGGCAATTTTGTGTGATTATTTCAGCGTTTCGGGGTAGAATCTCTTGCGCGCCTCGTAGAACAGGTGTGCGTCGTTCTTGAGGAAATATTCAAGGTGAGGCTGTGTCCAGTTCCACGGCACGGTGAGAAAGCCCTTGAGAAGCTCGGGCGAGAGTTTATCGCGACACCAGCCAACCGTTTCAAACTCGTTGGTGCCGTAGGGCAGCGCCCACGTGGAGGAGGTGGGAACCTGGTCAAAGCCCATGCGGTCAAGGTCAAGGTAGGTCTGCACGCGCACCTGCTGGATCTCGTTAGGAGGGTTGGTCAGGCTGCGGTAGCACCAGTTCGACTGCAGCACCGACTTGGGCATATTCTTGGTAAAGAGCTCGGGGTGATGCCAGTAATAATCCGACCATACCCAAGGACGGGCGCCGTGCTTTTCGCACTCTTTAAAGAGGAAAAATGCATCGTGCCACCAATGCTCACCCTGGCGCACAATGGCAACGCCGTGCTTGGTTTGGTGACCGATATCTTCCTCATCCATACCGATATGGAAGAGGCGCGGGTTGCCAAACGCTTCGCAGACCTCGGCAATGAGATCGGCGCATACCTTATAGTAGGTAGGCGTGCTGATCATCAGGCGGTATTCCTTCAGCCACTCGCAATGGCCGGTGGAAAAGTTCAGCTTCGGAATGGGCTCAATGCCTTTGGCGCGGTTCTCGTCAAGCTTTTTCTTGAGAAAGTCCTTGTCCCATGCGTCGGGCGCAGAGATCTCGGGGTGGCTATCGTATTTGATGGCATCTCCCACGTCGATGACCAGCATATTATACTGTCGCTCGGCGATAAAGTCCACCAGCTTATCCCAGGTTTCGATGTCGGTATTGTTGTTCACACCGCTGCTGCCGTCAACGAGATACGGGCTTGCGGAGGGGACGCCGATGGGATTCCACATGTGGTTACTGAGCTGTAAAAAATACGACCAGATCATTGGCTTCATATTAAATCTCCTTTGAAGCTGTATTTGCAGGCGGTGCCTGTCAAGTTAGTTATACCATAGAAAACAGGTCTTGTCAATGCGGATCGGAACGAAAAATTTTCGCTTTGAAAAGCTGAAAATATCAGGGGATCGATAGCAAAATGCGCGAAAAAATATTCGATTTTGCTTTACAAACGGCAGCGAAACGTGTAAAATAAAGGAGTGGAGGTGGTTTTTATGGGAATTGTGCTCAATAAGCTGCTGATCTTATATATATTTTTATTGGTAGGCTGGTTCATGGGTAAGCGAAAACCGACGTTGGTTTCCGGCACGGGGCTCTTGTCGGCGCTGCTTGTCAATCTTTTTTTGCCCGCCAAGGTGTTTTCGATCTTTGCCGAGGGCTTTACCGTGGCGTATATACGCGAAAAATACGTATTGCTGCTTGGCGGCACGGTGATGCTGCTGGCGGTGGTGGGGATCTCGCGTCTTGTGGCGCCGCGTCTCACTTCCGTGCCCTTTGAGCAAAAGGTTTACCGTTATTCTCTCACGCTCTCGAATTACGCCTACATGGGCTACGTTTTAATGGAGAGCCTGTTCGGCGGCGGTGCGCTGACCGACCTCATCCTTTTCTGCATTCCTTTTGCGCTTTACACCTATACCTTTGGCTTTTGGATGCTGACGGGCGCGGAGCGCTCCGCGGGGCGCTTACTGAATCCGCTGACTGTTTCGCTTGTGCTCGGTATCGTGTTTGGCCTTACCGGTGCGACGCTTCCGGGTGTTATTGACAGCGCACTCAATATGGCCTCGGCGTGCGTCGGGCCGATCGGCATGCTCCTGACGGGTCTGGTGCTCTCCGCGTATTCTTTAAAGGAAGTCTTCTTCAACAAAAAGGCCTATCCCGTGGTGGCTCTCCGCCTGCTGGTTTTGCCGCTTGTCACCTTTTTGATCTGCCGCTTTTTGCTGCCGCGCACGCTGCTGCTTCCCGCCTTGTTCGTGGCGTGCATGCCCTGCGGGCTGAACACCGTGATCTTTCCGAAGTTCGTGGGGGAGGATACGCTGCCCGGTGCGCGCCTGGCGCTGCTTTCGCACCTGTTCTCCTGTATAACGGTGCCGTTTTGGATCTCTTTGATATAAGGAGTGATGAAAATGAAAGAAATAAAGATCTTATCTGTTGGCAATAGCTTTTCCGATGATACCATGTGGTGCTTGCCGCAGGTTGCCCGCGCGTTTGGTGTGGAAAATATCAAGCTGGGCAATCTTTATGTGGGCGGTTGCTCGATCAGGCAGCATCATGCGCATATTACGGGAGATCTCCCGGTATATGCCTATCGCCGCAATACGGGTGGCGATTATTGGGTGACGGTGAGCGGTTGGCGCATCAGCGAGGCCATTGCCTCGGGTGATTGGGATGTGATCTCCATTCAGCACGGCACGGGTGACGGCAGCTATTATACCGACCCCGTCTATTACGAAAAGCTGGGGGCGTTGGTGGCCGAGGTGAAAAGGCAGGCGGGCGATCGCACCAAAATTGCCTTTAATATGACTTGGGTAGGTGAGCCTGACCGCAAGCATCACGAGATCGAGGCCTTTGGCGGCGACCAGATGGAGATCTACCGTCGCATTTGTGCGCTGACGCGTGAGCTGATATTGCCAATGGAGGGCATTGATATGGTTTCGCCCACCGGCACGGCCATTCAAAATGCACGCACAATGGTGTCGGAGCGCCTGACGCGTGACGGATATCATCTTGATAAGGTGTTTGGCCGATACGTGGCTGCCCTCACCTTCTTCTGTGCCCTTACGGGTGCATCGGCCGATGGGGCACGCGTGCCCGACGGCATTACTCCCGAAGCGTGGAGCCGTGCGGTGGCAGCAGCCAAGCACGCGATTTCCAACCCGTTTAATGTAACATAAGAAAAGCACCCGTTGCGTTGCAACGGGTGCTTTTCTTATGTCAGTTGATTTAAAAACTCCTTGGTAATGGCCACCGAGGTTTTGGCGGCAAGATTGACAAATTCCGAAAATTCCATACCGTCTCCGCCGTCCGAAATGGCGCGCAGGACCGCGAACGGTACGCCGTTGACGTGTGCCACGTGGCCGATGGCTGCGCCCTCCATCTCGCAGGCAACGGCGTCAAACTCAGCGGTGAGCTTGTCCTTGATGCGCTGCTCCGCGACAAAGAGATCGCCCGATGCCACCGTGCCGACGATGCCGTTATAGCCAAGCGCGGCGGTGGCGGCGCACAGCGCCTTCAAGAGGCGCTCATTGGCGGCAATTTTCACCACGTTGATGCCCGAAAGCAGGCCGCGCGGGTCACCGAGGGCGGTGGTGTTCATGTCGTGCTGCACGACCTCGTCGGCTACCACCACGTCGCCGACCTCCAGCATGGGGGTAAGCCCTCCTGCCACGCCTGTATTTAAGAGTGCGGTGACGCCAAAGCGCAGGATCATAGCCTCGGCGCAAATGGCGGCAAACACCTTGCCAACGCCGCAGGTGGCTACCACGACATTCTTGCCGCAAAGCGTGCCGCGCGTATAGGTCACGCCACTCACGGTCTCGCTTGTCGTGTCGGTCATTTCAGCCACAAGTCCTGCCGTTTCCACCTCCATGGCACCAATGATGCCGATCAGCTCGTTATTCTGCATAGTCAAATCCTCCCGTCTGGCTTTCTACTGTAACAATGTAGGAGGCGCACTCCTTTTTGGCGTCGTCTACACTTAAATTTTCAAAATTGCCGCATTCCTTGCGCGTGTTGCCGAACATGGGGCCGGTGTGTGTCAGCACGGCGCGCAGCGCCGTCAGCAGCGCCTTGCGCACTTTTTCGGGTGTGAGGCCGCGCGTGAGAAGATAAAAACCGGTCTGGCAGCCCATGGGGCCGAAATAGATCACGTGCCCGCCGATCTCGCCATTGCGCAGATACGTGGCGAGCATATGCTCCACCGAGTGCATGGTGCGATTGTCCATGTAGCTGCCGCTATTGGGCTTGCGTGTGCGCAGGTCAAAGGTAATGATGTCACCGTCAATGCGCGAAATATACATACCGGGTGTGATCTTATCGTGGTCAACGGTAAAGCTGGCAATGGGTTTCATGTTTTTTCTTCTTTTATCGTTTTTGCCGCGCGACGGTACTCGCTCGGTGTGGTGCCCGTTTGCTTGACAAAGGCGCGGTTGAAGGTGCGCGCCGTGTTAAAGCCCACAAGGCTGGCGATCTCCGTGACGGGTCTGCTGCTGTGTCTGAGGTAGTGGCAGGCGTAGGAGATGCGCAGGGAATTGATGTATTCGTTAAAGCCGATCAGCAGCTTGTCCGAAAACAGATGCGAGATATAATATTTGCTGATGTGCAGCTCGCGCTCAAGAATGGAGAGCGAGAGCTCGTTTTGGTAGTTCTGCATACAGTAGGAGATCACGCTCTTGAGCGAATGCGATTCGCTCGAAGAGGTTTCGGTCAGCTCGATTTTCGAGAGAAGTCGCGAGAACAGGGCAAGCAGATAGCCCTGCTGCATGGTTTTGGCATAGCGCTCGTCCGCCACCTCGGAGATCAGCATTTCGTACAGATGTATGATCTCGGGATCGTTTGCAATGCCCTTGATCACGTTTTTGCGCGGCACCGCATTGGTGAAGATCGAAACGAGATCGGGCATGAGGTTGGGGTTTATGATCAAAAGAACATGCCGTTCGGGCGCGGCGGATTCATAGCGGTGTATTTGATTGGGAAAGGCAATAAAGGCGTCGCCTGCCTCGATCAGGCATTGCTCGGTGTCGGCAAAGGCGGGGGTGGTGCCCTCCAGCATAAAGACCAGCTCAATGTGGTAATGCAGATGCGCCGAGCAGTTCAGCCTTTTCGGGATGACGCGGCAGTCGCGCACCGAAAAATCGTTTTTGCGGTTTTCGTAAAAAGCGAGCATATCAAGGCTTCCTTTTTCTTATTATTCTTTGCGAAAGGGAAGTAAGAATTTCATAGGGAATGGTGCCGAGTGCGTTGGCTACGGGACGCGGGTCGTCAAGCACAGTTACACGGTCCCCCACCTCGGCGGGGGTGTCGGTGAGATCAAGCATGGTGTGATCCATGCAAATTCGCCCCGCAACGGGGGCGGAAAAAGCCGTTTTGCCGTGGGTGACGGTCATGTGTCCGACGGCTTTGCCGAAGCGGCGAATAAGACCGTCCCCGTAGCCGATCGGCAGCGTGCCGATGCGCGAGGGGCGTGCGGTGACAAAGCTGCCGCCGTAGCCGACGGGGGTGCCGCAGGGCACCTCGTGTATTTGAATGATGGGTGCGGTGAGTGTGAGCGCGGGTCTGAGGGGCAGCGCGGTGGTGACGGGCGGTATGCCGTAAAGGGCAAGTCCCGGGCGCACACCGTCGAGCGCGGTCGCTGGCACGGCCAGCAGCGCGGCCGATGCCGCGGCGTGTGAAAAGAGAGAAAATCCGCTTGCCGCAAGCCGCTTTTTGCAGGAAAGAAAGCGCAAAAACGCGCCCCGTGTAGCGGGTAAATCGCTATCTGCAACGGGAAAATGTGTGAATATGCCGACGGGCGTGAGCCCCCGGCAGGTGGCAGCGGCGAGGATGGCGTGATGGTCGTCGGGCGAGAAGCCGAGACGGCACATGCCGCCGTCGATCTTCAGGTGGATTTTGACAAAACACCCCGAAACGGTGGCGCTTTCGGCCAGTTTTTTTGCGTAATCAAGGGAAAAAACGGTTTGCGTCAGATTGTATTGCGCCAATACCGCGGCGGCGGATGGCGGCGTGTAGCCGAGGATTAAAATGTCGGCCGTCGGCGCAAGACGCCGTACGGCGAGTGCCTCCTCGCACGTGGCAACGGCAAAAAAGTCGCAGCCTGCCTGCAAAAACGCGGGTACGGCAAGCGAAATACCGTGTCCGTAGGCGTTTGCCTTGACAACGGCCATCGTGCGCGGGGGAGAGGAGGGCGCGGCATTCGCCGCGGCGAGGGATTGCAGCAAACGAAAGTTCTCGGCCAGCGCGACGGTGTCGATCTCGGCGACTGCACGGTCCTCATAAAAGCGAGACATGGTTCCACCTCCCATCATAGCACAATTTTTGTCCGTTTACAAGTCAAAAGTCTCATTTTTTCGCAACTTTGTGCATATTGTGTGAGTAAAAGAAGGGGGCGATGATAAATGAGACGGATTTTGACGTTCCTTTGCCTGCTTGCGTGTCTCTGCCTTGGCGCTTGCGGGGTGCGCGAGGCGGATTTTTTTGAGGTATTTCGGGCGGGGTATGTGGCGGAGCTCACGGGTACGGCATACGGACAGGAATTTTCCGCGCGGCTTGAGATGGGGGCTGCCACGGATACGGGTGTGCCACCCGCCACGCTGACATTTTATGCGCCAAGCACGTTGGCTGGCACAGTTCTTTCACGCGCCGCCGACGGAAGTGTGACGCTGTCGTACGGGGATGTTAGCACGGCTCTGCCCTCCGGCGCGGGGGAGACGCTTTTTTCGCTGTTTCCGACCGCAGGTGCAATAGAGCTGGCAGAGGTGTGCGAAAACGGGCATACGCGCGTGGTGAGTGGCAAGGTGGAATGGGAGCTGCTTGCCGACGGCACGCCCTATGCGGTCAAGACGGCGGATGTGACGGCTACTGTTGTCAAATGGCAATAAAGCGGCGCGCTGTTGGCGCAGGCTAAAAGCACACGGCACATAAAAAAGCCGCTTTTGCTACCGAAAACCGATAGTAAAGCGGCTGTTTTTGAGGTGGGAGCTCTTGCGAATTTCGTTTTACATAAATGCCCGATAGGCGCGATAGGCTGAGGGAAGTGCGTAAACGGTGTCGATTTTCTCGCGCGGTGCGAAAAAAAGCGCAGCGGGCAAACGGGTGGTGTCTTTCTCGTCAAGGATGATTTCAAAGCCCGTCATGTGCCACTCAAGATGCGTAAAAATGTGCTTGGCATCGCCAAGGGGCGCGATGCGTATGGGGGAAACGCCCCATGCGGCCAGCACCTCGCGCACACCCGCCTCGCTTTGCTTGCCCGCGAGGGTAAAGGGCTCAAACAGGCCCGCAAGCAGGCCGCTGTCGGGGCGTTTTTGCAGCGCCACGCGGTCAGCTGCGCGCAGGATGAGAACGGTTTTTTCCTCAAGTCTGCGTCGGCTTGGCTTTTTGCGGATGGGAAGTGCGGTTTCAAGTCCTTTTGCGTGTGCGGCGCAGGCTTCGCGGAGCACGCAGGCCTCACAGCGCGGCGTGCCGTTTGGCAGGCAAACGGTGGCGCCAAGCTCCATCAGCGCTTGGTTGATCTTTGCGGGCGGGAGCTTCCCCACCTCGGCGCCAACGGCTGCGGTCAGCTCTTTTTTTGCTGCGGAGGAGAGAATATCCTGCTCATAGCACAGCAGCCGTGCGGTCACGCGCAGCACGTTTCCGTCCACGGCGGGGTAGGGAAGATCAAAAGCAAAGGATGCAATCGCGCCCGCGGTGTAGTCACCGATGCCGCAAAGTGCCCGTATGTCCTCATACGTAGTGGGAAATTGACCGCCGTGTACGGCCATGACGGCGCGCGCTGCCTTTTGCATATTGCGCACGCGGCTGTAATAGCCAAGCCCCTCCCAAAGCTTCAGCAAAAGCGCTTCGGGAGCGTTTGCCAGCGCCGATACGGTCGGCAACGTGTCAAGAAAACGGGCGTAATAGGGCAAGACTGCCTCCACGCGCGTTTGCTGCAGCATGATCTCGGAGACCCAGATGCGGTAAGGGTCCTTGGTGTGTCGCCAGGGAAGATCGCGCTTGTTTTGCTCGTACCACGGCAAAAGAGGCGAGAGATCGGGTAATTTCAGCACCGTTTTGCTCCTTTCTGTGCTTTTTTGGAATGCTTGCTTTGCAAAAATGAAAAGCAAGGGGAGAGAAGCCCGTTTTTAAAAGCGGTTTCTCTCCCTTCTTGCTTTTTACTTCAAAAATCCGCCGATGATCTGCTCCTCGGCTTCCTTTTCGGTAAGCCCGAGGGTCATGAGCTTGATGAGCTGCTCACCTGCGATCTTGCCGATGGCGGCCTCGTGTATCAGGGATGCGTCGGGGTGGTTTGCCACGATCTCGGGCACGGCGGAAACGCTTGCCCCGTCCATGATGATGGCATCGCATTCGGTGTGACCCGAGCAGGCGTTGTTGCCGTTGACATGGGAGACGAAGAGCTGCGTCGAGCTGTCGCGTGCCACCGAACGGGAAATGACGTGCGTGCCGCAGTCGCGGCCGTTGAGATCGACCTCAAAATGCGTTTCGGCGCGCTGGCTGCCGTGGGTCATGACCTTTTCGCGCACAATAAGGGTGGCCTTGTCGGCAAGCTTGGCTCGCGTCATGCGGTTGGTGCTGTCAATGCCCTTGATCTGCGCGGTCTCCATTTCCATGTAAGCACCCTCGTCAAGCTCGGCAACGGTGGTGGGATTTATGGTGTTTTTGCCGCTGCCGTCTCCCTCACCGTAATGCTTTTCGATATATTTGACGCGTGCGTTTTTGCCAAGGTAAAAGGCGTGAATACCGCTGTGCTCACTTTCGGCCGAGCCGCCGTTGTGGATGCCGCAGCCCGCGACAATGGTGATGTCGCAGTCCTCGCCGATGTGGAAATCGTTGTAAACAAGCTCCTTGAGGCCCGACTGTGCGAGCAGCACGGGGATGTGCAGGCTTTCCTTTTTGGTGCCGGGCTTCACGTAAATATCAATGCCTTGCTTGTCGGTTTTGGTAACGATCTCAATGTTTTCGGAGTTGTTTTTGCCAAACAGCTTGCCGTCAACGCGCAAGGAGTAAGCACCGGCGGGCACCTCGTGAATATCGGCCACCTGCTCAAGGAGATTTTTTTTGATGCTGTCAAGTTGTGCCATTTAGTCCACCTCCGTAAAGCGGCAGCCCGTTACGGTACCGAAGAGCTTGGGGAGCACGTCTTCTTTTTTGCCCTCGGCGGCAATCTTGCCGTCGGCCACCATCACGACCTTATCGGCGATGTTAAGAATGCGCTCCTGGTGAGAGATGATGAGAATGCTTCCCTTGGTTTTTTCGTGCATTTTTTCAAACACCTTTATGAGGTTCTGGAAGCTCCAGAGGTCAATACCTGCCTCGGGCTCGTCAAAGACCGAGAGCTTGGTGCCGCGCGCGAGGATCTCGGCAATCTCGATGCGCTTGAGCTCGCCGCCCGAAAGCGAGGCGTTTACCTCACGGTTGATATATTCCTTTGCGCAAAGACCGACCTCGGAGAGGTAGGCACATGCGGCGGAAATCGAGAGCTTTTCGCCTGCCGCGAGGGAGATCAGATCCTTGACGGTCAGGCCCTTGAAGCGCACGGGCTGCTGAAAGGCAAAGCTGATGCCGCGGTGCGCGCGCTCGGTAATCGAGAGGTTGGTGATATCCTCACCGTCAAAGAGGATGCGCCCCGAGGTGGGGGCAATGATGCCCGCAATGATCTTGGCGAGCGTGGATTTTCCGCTGCCGTTCGGGCCCGTAATGGCCACAAAGCGCTCGGAGATTTTCAGATTTATATCCTTTAAAATTTCGGTTTTTCCGCCTTCCTCACTCGGCGCAGAAAACGAGATGTGTTGTAATTCCAGCATAGAAGCTCCTTCACACGGTATAATCTCAATCATTATACCACGCAAGGCAAAAAAATTCAAGCGCACACACAGTTTTTTGGCATATTTTTGCCATCTTGTCGCAAAAAGGTGAAAACCACCAGTTTTTTTGTTAAAAATTTGTCAAAAACAGCAAAAACTTTGTCGTATTATTTGCAGGTCGCCCCCTTGACGGTGAAAAACGGTTGTGATATAATATATAATGATAATTTGCGGCGTCGCTCACGCGCGCACGCGTATCTACTTTTTCTTCAGGAGGAACAACATGGAATACCGCATCGAACATGACTCCATGGGCGAGGTCAAAGTACCTGCCGATCGTTACTGGGCCGCGCAGACCGAGCGCAGCCATCAGAACTTCCCGATCGGTGTGGGCATCGAGACTATGCCCCGCGAGATCACCAAAGCATTCGGCGTACTGAAAAAGGCTGCTGCGATCGCCAACAACGCGCTCAAGCCCGAGAAGATGACCGACGAAAAGCTGGCCGCCATCAAGCAGGCCTGCGACGAGGTGATGTCCGGCTCCCTTAACGACCATTTCCCGCTGGTCGTGTGGCAGACCGGCTCCGGCACGCAGTCCAACATGAACGCCAACGAGGTCATTGCCAATCGCGCCAATGAGATCGCAGGCAAAAAGCTTTGCCATCCCAATGACGATATCAACATGAGCCAGTCCTCGAACGATACCTTCCCCACCGCAATGCACATCGCAGCCGTGGCAGCTATCGAGGATAAGCTTTTCCCCGCGATCGACCTGCTGATTGCGACCTTCAAGCGCCTTGAAAAGGAGAATGAGGGCATCGTAAAGAGTGGCCGTACCCACTTGCAGGATGCAACGCCCATCACCTTCTCGCAGGAGATCTCCGGCTGGCGCACCAGCCTTGAGCGCGACAAGGAGCTGCTCGCAGCCTCTCTGCCCACCCTCAAGGAGCTTGCTCTCGGCGGCACCGCCGTCGGCACCGGCCTCAACACCCCCAAGGGCTTTGACGTGAAGGTTGCCGAGGCTGTTTCCGAGATCACCGGCAAGACCTTCAAGACGGCAGGCAACAAGTTCCATGCGCTGACCTCCAAGGATGAGATCGTATTCGCACACGGCGCCATCAAGGCACTTGCCTGCGATATGATGAAGATCGCCAACGACGTCCGCTGGCTGGCCTCCGGCCCCCGCCTTGGTCTTGGTGAGATCCGCATCCCCGAGAACGAGCCCGGCTCCTCCATCATGCCCGGTAAGGTCAACCCCACCCAGTGTGAGGCTGTGACCATGGTGGCCGTACAGGTCATGGGCAACGACGTGGCTGTCGGCATGGCGGCTTCTCAGGGCAACTTTGAGCTCAACGTGTTCATGCCCGTTTGCATTTACAACTTCCTGCAGTCCGCACGCCTGTTGGCTGAGGCCATCGTGTCCTTCAACAACAACTGCGCTGTCGGCATCGTGGCCAACAAGGAAAAGATGCACGACAACCTCCACAATTCTCTGATGCTGGTGACGGCTCTCAACCCCTATATCGGTTACGAGAATGCCGCTAAGACCGCCAAGAAGGCCTACAAGGAGAACATCTCCCTGAAGGAAGCTTGCGTAGTTCTCGGCTTCCTCACCGCTGAAAAGTTTGACGAAGTATTCCACCCCGAAAAAATGGTGTAAGCCATTACCGTGATTTCGATTGACCCGACGGGTCATCAAAATAAAGGTGCGAGGCAGGGAAGTCCGCCTCGCACCGCAAATGACGAAACCCTTTTCGCCAACCAAATTTACAAGAAGGGAAAATGCACATGAAATTCAGTTATTATCCCGGCTGTACGCTGAAAACGAAAGCCAAAGATCTGGATGCATACGCACGTGCCTCGGCTGTGGCACTCGGCGTAGACCTCTGTGAGCTGCCCGAGTGGCAGTGCTGTGGCGCAGTTTACCCCATGGCAAAGGATGAGATCGCAACCAAGCTGTCCGCCGTGCGTGCTCTGATGAACGCACGTGACCTCGGTACCGATCTGGTAACTCTTTGCTCGGCTTGCCACAACGTGATCAAGCAGGTCAACAACGACATGAAGACCGATGCCGATATCGCTCTGCGTGTCAACAACTACATCAAACCCGAAACCCCCTATGCGGGTGAGACCAACGTTCTTCACTTCCTTGAGGTGCTGCGCGATCGCGTGGGCTTTGACGAGCTGAAGAAGAAGGTGGTAAATCCTCTCACGGGTCGCAAGATCGGTGCTTACTACGGCTGCCTGTTGCTCCGCCCCTCCAAGGTGATGGCAATGGACGACCCCGAAAACCCCACCATTATTGAGGACTTTATCCGTGCCATCGGCGCTGAGCCCGTGGTTTACGGCATGCGCAACGAGTGCTGCGGCGGCTACGTGACCCTTGAAAACAAGGATGAAGCAAAGAAGCGCAGCAACATCGTGCTGGAGAGCGCAAAGGTAAAGGGCGCCGACACCGTGGTGACCGCTTGTCCTCTCTGCCTTTACAACCTGAAGAAGAACGGCGGTTGTGAGGGTGTTGACGTTGTTTACTTCACCGAGCTGCTTGCAGAAGCGCTTGGTGTGAAATAAGGAGGATGCTGATGAGCCACAACAAAAATGCAGCCGCAGTAGAGCAGATTCTGCGCTCCTCCGGCGTTGACGTACGCAAATGTATGCGTTGCGGCAAATGCACCGCAACCTGCCCCGCGTTTGACGAGATGGAGTACCATCCCCACCAGTTTGTTTACATGGTGGAGAAGGGCCAGATCGACAAGCTGACCGCATCCCCCTCCATCTGGCGCTGCCTTTCCTGCTTTGCCTGCATGGAGCGTTGCCCCCGTCAAGTCGAGCCCGCCAAGCTGATCGAGGCAGTTCGCCTTTCCGTGATCCGCGAGAAGGGCGCCAACCACTTGAAGCCCGAAGATATCCCCGCAATGCTTGACGAGGATCTGCCGCAGCAGGCCATCGCCAGCGCATTCCGCAAATACAGCAAATAAGGAGGAGAAGCGAAGATGCAAAGAATTGGCGTATTTATTTGTCATTGCGGTACGAACATTGCAGCTACCGTTGACGTGAAGGCCGTTGCCGAGGCACTCTCTCACGAGCCCGGCGTCGTGTTCTCCACCGACTACCAGTACATGTGCTCGGAGTCCGGTCAGACTCTGATGCGCGAGGCCATTCGTGAGCACAAGCTCACCGGCGTTGTGGTCTGCTCTTGCTCGCCCCGTATGCACGAGGCAACCTTCCGCAAGGCAGCCGAAAAGGAAGGCCTCAACCCCTACATGGTTGAGATCGCAAACATCCGTGAGCAGGTATCCTGGATCCACAAGGATATGGCAGAGGCAACCGAAAAGGCCGTGATCCTCGGCCGCGCTGCCATTGCCAAGGTACACCTCAACAAGCCCCTGAAGGCCGGCGAGAGCCCTGTCACCAAGCGTGCGCTCGTCATCGGCGGCGGTATTGCCGGCATCCAGACCGCGCTTGATATTGCCGAGGCAGGCTTTGAGGTCGATATCGTAGAAAAGCAGCCCACCATCGGCGGTAAGATGGCACAGATCGACAAGACCTTCCCGACGCTTGACTGTGCCGCTTGTATCCTCACCCCCAAGATGGTTGACGTTGCACAAAACGAAAAGATCAAGATCTTCTCTTACAGTGAGGTAGAGTCCGTCAAGGGCTTCGTTGGTAACTTCAAGGTAGAGATCCGCAAGAAGGCGCGCTATGTTGACGAGGACAAGTGCACGGGCTGTGGCCTTTGTACCGAAAAGTGCCCTCAGAAGAAGGTTCCCAACGAGTTCAACATGGGCTTTGATACCCGCCGTGCCGTGTACATTCCCTTCGCACAGGCTGTGCCGAAGGTTGCCACCATCGATGCCAACAACTGCACGATGATGAAGACCGGCAAGTGCGGTCTTTGTGCAAAGCTCTGCACCGCAGGTGCGATCGACTACAAGCAGCAGGATCAGATCGTTGAGCGTGAGTACGGCGCTATCGTGGCCGCTACCGGCTTCAATCCCCTGAAGCCCGATAAGTTCAACGAGCTTGGCTACTCCACCTGCCAGGACGTGGTGACCTCCCTTGAGCTTGAGCGTCTGATGAACGCCGCAGGCCCTACCGCAGGTACGCTGCTGCGTCCCTCCGATAAGACCCACCCCCACACCATCGTATTTGTACAGTGTGTTGGCTCCCGTTGTGACGTAGAGAACGAGCGCGGCAAGTCCTACTGCTCGAAGATCTGCTGCATGTACACCGCCAAGCACGCCATGCTCATCCGCGAGAAATATCCGGATACCGACGTTTACGTGTTCTACATTGACGTGCGTACCCCCGGCAAGAACTTTGACGAGTTCTACCGCCGCGCAGTAGAGCAGTACGGCGTACATTACATCAAGGGTCAGGTTGGTAAGGTCGTTGAGGAGAACGGAACCCTTAAGGTTCAGGCAAGCGATCTTTTGTCCGGCGAGCAGCTGCACATCGATGCAGACCTCGTGGTTCTCGCTACCGCCGTTGAGCCCGATAAGAGCGCACGCTCGATCGCCACGATGCTGACTGCCAGCATGGATACCAACGACTTCTTTACCGAGGCGCACGCAAAGCTGCGTCCCGTAGAGTCTCCCACCGCGGGCATCTTCCTTTCGGGCGTTTGCCAAGGCCCCAAGGATATTCCCGAGACCGTATCGCAGGCAAGTGCCGCAGCCGCCAAGGTCATCGGCCTGCTTGCCAAGGATAAGCTCACGTGCAACCCCTGCGTTGCAAACTCGAACGAAATGCTGTGTAACGGCTGCTCGTCCTGTGAAAAGGTTTGTCCTTACGGCGCAATTACTTATTCCGACAAGGAATTCCGCGGCCCGAACCGCACCACCCTTATCCGTCGTGTTGCAACCGTTAATGAGGCAGTTTGCCAGGGTTGCGGCGCTTGTACCGTAGCTTGTCCCTCCGGTGCAATGGACCTCAAGGGCTTCTCTAACAGACAAATCATGGCGGAGGTTGACGCAATATGCAAGATGTAAAAGAATTCAGACCCACAATCGTAGCGTTTTGCTGCAACTGGTGCTCCTATGCGGGCGCTGACCTCGCAGGCTCCAGCCGTCTTGTTTATCCGGCAGACGTTAAGATCATTCGCGTGCCCTGTTCCTGCCGCGTAAACCCTCTGTTCATCCTCCGCGCATTCCAGCGCGGTGCTGACGGTGTCATTATGGCGGGCTGCCACCCCGGCGACTGCCACTACACCAGCGGCAACTATTTTGCACGCCGCCGTATGACCCTCCTGTTCTCCATGCTCGATTACCTCGGTATCGAGCGCGAGCGTACCCGTGTGGAGTGGATCTCCGCGGCGGAGGGTGCGAAGTTTGCAAAGACCATGAATGAATTTGTTGCAACCGTGACGGCACTCGGTGAGAACAAGAGATTGGAGGACCTGAGATGCAAGAAATGATGAAAAACCGTGCCTATGCATTGCTTGAAAACGGTACTGTTGACCGTGTGCTCGGCTGGACGCGTGGCGAGTTTGCCTACGATATGACGCCTGCCGTGTTCCGCAATGCCGACGAGGTGAAAAATGGTTTTGTTTACAACGATTTCTGTGCTGCAAACCTTTCCAAGTATTTGGTGAAGGAGTGCCGCGCAGGCGGTAAGATCCTGGTATTTCTGAAGCCCTGTGATACCTACAGCTTCAACCAGCTGCTGGCCGAGCACCGCATCAAGCGCGACATGATCTACGTGGTTGGTATTGAGTGCTTTGGCAAGGCTGACGTGGAAAAGATCAAGGAAATGGGCATTGAGGGCATTACCGGCATTACCGCAAAGGACGGTATTTATACGGTTTCCACCATCTATGGCGATAAGGCGATCAAGCCCGCTGACGTGATGGCCGAAAGATGCCTTGCCTGCAAGAGCAAGAAGCACGTGGTATACGACGAGCTGATCGGCAACGAGGGCGAGGTCGTAGAGGATTGCAACCGCTTTGATATGGTGGCAAAGCTTGAGGCGATGACGCCCGATGAGCGCTACGAGTTCTGGCGCGGTGAGCTTTCCCGCTGCATTCGCTGCAATGCTTGCCGTAACATCTGCCCCGCTTGCACCTGTGAGCAGTGCATTTTCGATAACCCCAATTCCGGCGTTTCTCAGAAGGCCGCCGTCAACTCCTTTGAGGAGAATATGTTCCACATCATTCGCGCATTCCACGTAGCGGGCAGATGTACCGACTGCGGCGAGTGCTCTCGCGTATGTCCTCAGAACATTCCCCTCCATCTTCTCAACCGCAAGTTCATCAAGGACGTGAACACCTTCTACGGTGATTACCAGGCAGGCGAGGATCCCACCGCAAAGCCGCCCCTCGGTAAGTATGAGAAGAACGATATCGAGCCCGGTGAGGCAGGAGGTGCGAAAGAATGAAAAAACTCTCTCTTGCAAAGCTGAATGACTTTTTCGCCGCTATCGCGGCAAAGCAGGCGCTTTATCTGCCTGTTAATAATAAGGTAGGAAAAGCTGACTTTACCAAGTGGACCGCGGGCACTGAAATGAGCAAGGCGCTCAACACCGTGCGCTCCGCTAAGGACTTCTTCTTCCCCCAGACCGAGAACCTCATGGATTTCAAGATGGAAGGGAAGAACATTGAGGTAATCGACTCCCGCGAGGAGTGCGAGGATTTCGTGGTGTTCGGTGTGCGCGCGTGTGACGCCGCCAGCTTCGCCATCCTTGATAGCGTTTACCTCGTTGACCCCGTAGACAGCTACTACAAAAACCGCCGTGAGCACGGCACCGTGGTCACCATGGCCTGCGGCAAGCCCGCAGAGACCTGCTTCTGCGGCACCTTCGGCATCGATGCGGCAAATCCCGCCGGCGACGTGACCGTTTGGGAGGTTGCGGACGGCTATATGCTCCGCGCCAATACCGAGAAGGGCGAAGCGCTGCTTGCTGCCACCGCCGATCTGCTTGAAGCAGGCGACGAAAAGGCTGTTGAGGCGGCGCAGGCAAAGACCCGCGAGATCATGGCAAAGCTGCCCCTGGCAGGCCTCACCTTTGACGGTGTTGGCGTCGGTAAGACCAAGGAGCTGTTTGACCGCCCCGAGTGGAAGACCCTGTCCGAAAGCTGCCTTGGCTGCGGCACGTGCACCTTTGTGTGCCCCACCTGCCAATGCTACGACGTGCGCGATTTTGATACCGGCAACGGCATCAAGCGCTTCCGCTGCTGGGACTCCTGCATGTATTCCGACTTTACGCTGATGGCACACGGCAACTCCCGTAACTCTCAGGTAGAGCGCTTCCGTCAGCGCTTCATGCACAAGCTGGTCTACTATCCGGACAGAAACAACGGCACCTTTGGATGTGTGGGCTGCGGCAGATGCCTTGCCCGTTGTCCCATTTCCATGAACATTGTAAAAGTAGCAAAGACGCTCGGAGGTAACAAGTAATGAATACTGAAACCTTGATTCCTTACGCAGGTATTGTAACAGAAATTACGCAGCAGACCCCCGACGTAAAAACCTTCCGCGTGGAGGCGCCCGGCGGCGGCAAGCTCTTTGAGCACAAGCCCGGCCAGTGCGCCATGCTCTCCGTGCCCGGTATCAGCGAGGCTATGATCTCCATCACCTCCTCGCCCACCAACACCGAGTATATGGAATTCAGCGTGAAGAAGTGCGGGTGTCTGACCGAATGGCTCCACTCGATGGAGGTTGGTCAGATGATCACCGTGCGCGGCCCTTACGGACGCCACTTCCCCGTATATGACGAGCTGCTTGGCAAGGATCTGCTGATTATTGCCGGCGGTATCGGCCTTGCGCCCGTGCGCTCTGTCATCAACTACGTGCGCGACAACCGTGACAAGTTTGGCTCGGTTGATATCGTTTACGGCTCTCGCTCCAAGGACGACCTTGTTTACTACAAGGAGATCGTTGAGGAGTGGATGACCACCCCCGGCTTCAACGTGCACCTCACCATTGACAACCCGCAGGAGGGTTGGGACGGTCACGTGGGCTTCGTTCCCAACTTCGTCAAGGAACTGAATCCCGATCTGAAGAAAACCGTTTTGATGTGCGGACCTCCCATCATGATCAAGTTTACGCTTGGTGGTCTGATGGAGCTTGGCTTCAAGAAGGAGCAGGTCTACACCACCATGGAGCTTCGTATGAAATGCGGTATCGGCAAATGCGGCCGCTGCAACATCGGTAACAAGTACGTTTGCAAGGACGGCCCCGTCTTCCGCTTTGACGAGCTTGATGAACTTCCCAACGAATACTAATAAGGAGAAAGCACAACAATGGAAAAAATGGTTAACATTTACCTTTACGGTAAAAAATATGAAGTACCTGCAAGCCTGACGATCATGAACGCCATGGAGTATGCGGGCTACCAGCTGGTACGCGGCGTTGGTTGCCGTTGCGGCTTCTGCGGCGCTTGCGCTACCATCTACCGCATCAAGGGCCAGAATGAGCTGAAGACCTGCCTTGCCTGCCAGACTAAGGTAGAGGATAATATGTACATCGCAACGCTGCCCTTCTTCCCGCTTGTGAAGCAGCCCTACGATATTGAAAAGGTTAAGCCCACCGAGCAGATCATGATGCAGCTTTACCCCGAGATTTACGCTTGCGTTGGCTGCAATGCCTGCACCAAGGCCTGCACCCAGGATCTTAAGGTTATGCAGTACATTGCTTACGCACAGCGTGGCGAGTACGAGAAGTGCGCTGAGGAGTCCTTTGACTGCGTGATGTGCGGCGTTTGCTCCTCCCGTTGCCCTGCCGGCATTACCCATCCCCAGGTTGGCCTGCTTGCACGCCGCCTGACGGGTAAGTACCTTGCACCCGAAACGCAGCACCTGCTTGAGCGTGTTGCCGAGATCGAGGGTGGCAACTGCGAGGCTGCTCTGCAGGATATCATGGCAAAGACCGCCGAGGAGCTCAAGGAGCTCTACAACAACCGCGATTTTGAGCAATAAGGAGGCGCGAAACTATGTATACACAGGAAATGTTAGAGTCCATCAAAAAGGTGGAAGCAACTCGTGCTGAGCGCCTTGCAAACGTAAAGGCAGGCATTCATCCCCGCCGTATGACGGCAGAGGAGAAGGTTCAGGTCAAGATGGAGAACCATCCCGACTACATCGCATCCCAGTTTGCAGAGCTGGCAATCGGTCCCAACAAGGGCGAAAAGGTGCCGCTTGAGCTTGCTGAGGTGCTGCAGGGCAATCCCCGCGTGAACCCCAAGGATATCGACCTCAAGAAGATCGATTACGACGTAGACGTGCTGGTAATCGGCGGCGGCGGCTCCGGCTCCGCAGCAGCTATTATGGCTCATGAGAACGGCGCAAACGTGATGATCGTGACCAAGCTCCGCCATGGTGATGCAAACACCATGATGGCAGAGGGCGGTATTCAGGCAGCAGATAAGCCCAATGACAGCCCCGCACAGCACTACCTTGACGTGATGGGCGGCGGTCACTTCAAGAACGTTCCCGAGCTTGTTAAGAAGCTTGTAAACGATGCACCTATCTGCATCAAGTGGCTCAACGACCTCGGCGTGATGTTCGACAAGGAGGCCGACGGCACCATGGTTACCACCCACGGCGGCGGTACCTCCCGCAAGCGTATGCACGCCTGCAAGGACTACTCCGGTGCTGAGATCATGCGCGTGCTTCGTGACGAGGTACAGAACCGTCAGATCCCCGTGGTGGACTTCACCTCCGCTATTGAGATCATCAAGGACGAGCAGGGCAGAGCTGCAGGTGCGGTTCTGATGAATATGGAGACCAAGGAGATCCGCATTGCACGTGCAAAGACCGTTGTTATTGCTACGGGCGGCGCAGGCCGTATGCACTACCAGGGCTTCCCCACCTCCAACCACTACGGCGCAACCGCTGACGGTCTGGTTCTTGCCTACCGTGCAGGCGCACCCCTTCTTTACGCTTACACCCTGCAGTACCATCCCACCGGTGCCGCATACCCCTCTCAGATCTTTGGCGCGCTGGTAACCGAGAAGGTTCGTTCCATCGGTGCTCAGCTCGTTAACAAGGATGGCGAGCCCTTCATGTACTCCCTTGAGACCCGTGACATCTGTGCTTCCGGCGTTATCCGTGAGTGCAAGCGCGGCAACGGCGTTGATACCTTCAACGGCGGCCAGGGCGTATGGCTTGACTCTCCCATGATCGACATGATCCACGGCGAGGGCACCATTGAGAAGCGCATTCCCGCCATGCTTCGTATGTACCTCAAGTACGGTATCGATATGCGTAAGCAGCCTATCCTCATTTACCCCACCCTCCACTACCAGAACGGCGGTATCAAGATCGGCGTAAACGGCATGTCCGAGGTTGAGAACCTGTTTGTTGCAGGTGAGGCTGTTGGCGGTATCCACGGCGAGAACCGTCTGATGGGCAACTCGCTGCTTGATATCATCGTATTCGGTCGCAACGCCGGTGTGAATGCCGCTGCTGCTGCCAAGGAAGTGAAGCTCGGCAAGAAGCTCAATCTTGACCACGTGAAGAGCTTTATGAAGGAGATGAAGGATGCCGGCATCAAGACCGACGTTGTATCTCCCAAGCTTCTGCCTCGCTACACCCACGGCAACCCCGTATACGACGAGCCCAACGCAAAGCTGATGAAATAATTTTTTGCAATCGCACATCCGCCCACGGGCGGATGTGCGCGCGCAGGTCATCCACACTTGGGCGGATATATTGTTCGCAGAAAGGAAAAAATAGTGGATAACCCCACAAACGTGTGCGAAAACACGGTTTTCTGCGTGTAATAGAGCCGCCCCGACACATTTGAAATTTTTTGGAGGAAAATAAAAATGGTTCTCTTTGGAGAAACGCTCAAAATTCAAGGCGTTACCTTCCTGTTGTTCTCGGTTCTCGCCATTGCCGCAGTCGGCTACCTGATTGGCCGTATTACCATTAAGGGCGTAAACCTCGGTACTGCAGGCGTATTCCTTGCTGCACTTTTGTACGGTTGCCTTTTCTACGACGAGCTTGTAGCACAGCTGGGTCTGTTTGTTGGCAACGGCCTGAAGATCATTGAAACGCTCGGTCTTATTCTGTTTGTGACCTCGGTTGGCTTTATTGCAGGCCCCAAGTTCTTCGGTAATCTCAAAAAGAACTTTAAGACCTACATTGTCCTTGGTCTCATTATCATCGTTTCGGGTGCTGCCGTTTGCGCCGCCTGTGTGCTGATCCAGCAGAACTTTACCGACCTTTCGAAGGGCGATCTTGCCGCTGTGATGGCAGGTCTTCTTTCCGGCGCACTTACTTCTACCCCTGCTTTCTCTGCTGCAAAGGCCGCTGCCGCTGCACAGGGCATTGACGAGTCGCTTGTTGCCGTTGGTAACGGTATCGCCTATATTTTCGGCGTGATTGGCGTGGTACTCTTTGTACAGCTTATTCCCAAGTTTGTGAAGGCCGATATGGCTGCCGAGCGCGCAAAGATCGCAGGTGGCGATGCCGATACCGGCGAAGAGCCCACCGAGGTAAAGGAAACCAAGAAGCTTATCGAGATCGATCCCTTTGGTATTGCCGCTTTTGCTTTGGCTGCTATCGTCGGCGTGATCGTCGGTTCCTTTAAGTTTGGCAACTTCTCCTTGACCATCACGGGCGGCTGCTTGCTCGCCGCGCTTGTATTCGGTCACTTTGGCAAGTTTGGCCCCGTGAAGGTCATGCCCGCCACCCAGACCCTGAAGGTCTTCCGTGAGTTCGGTTTGATGATCTTCCTCATTGGCTCCGGTATTGCCGGCGGTGCGAAGTTCATCGAGCTCTTCGAGCCGGTATACTTCCTCTACGGCGCAATCATGACGCTGGTGCCCATGGTAATCGGTTTCTTCTTTGCAAAGTACGTGCTGAAGATGCCTCTGCTCAACAGCCTTGGCTCTATCACCGGCGGTATGACTTCTACTCCCGCACTCGGCACCCTCATTCAGGTTTCCGAGACCGAGGACGTAGGCTCCGCTTATGCCGCAACCTACCCCATCGCACTCATTTCCGTTGTGCTTTGCGCACAGTTCGTTATCATCCTCTTTGGTTGATAAGATAAGTGAAAAAAGGTGCTGCGTTGTTTGACGCAGCACCTTTTGTGTCTTGAGAACAAGCAAAACAGAATATTGCAGCAAAAAATTGTGTTTCACTCTTGACAACCGATGAGTGGGTTGCTATGCTAAAGTTATATTGATAGCGTTATTTGAACGAAAGAGGGGAAAATAAAATGCTGAACACCATCAAGAGAATTGAAGAAGAGAAGATCATTGTCATCCTGCGCGGATATGATTATGAAGCGCTTGAAAAGACGGTGCGCGCGATGTACGCGGGCGGCATCCGCTGCTGCGAGGTGACCTATGACAGTCTCGGGAAAATTTCCGACGAGCAGACGGCGGCCAACATTGCGGGGCTGGTGAAGGCTTTTCCCGATATGCTGATCGGTGCGGGCACGGTGCTGACCGAAAAGCAGGTGGAGCTGACCCGTGCCGCAGGCGGCAAATACATCATTTCTCCCGACACCAACCCCGATATCATCAAAAAGACCAAGGAGCTGGGGCTTGTTTCCATTCCGGGTGCGCTCACACCGAGTGAGGCGACGCTCGCGCACCGCAGCGGCGCGGATTTTGTAAAGCTCTTCCCGAACGGGGAGATGAAGCCCACTTACCTCAAGGCGCTGGTCGCTCCGCTTTCACACATCAAGTTTTTGGCGGTTGGCGGCGTTGACATCACAAACCTTACCGAGGCCTTGCAGATGGGCGCCTGCGGCGTAGGCATTGCCACGGCCATTGCCAACAAAAAGCTGGTGCTGGCAGGGAAATTTGAGGAGATCACCGCGCTGGCAAGAGAGTACGTGACCGCCATCCGAAATTTCAAGGAGAGTAAATAAGATGGCGACAAAGTCAAATATCAAGGAAAGCTCCTTCAGACTCGGGTGCGGCCGATATTTGCAGGAGAGCGGCGCGCTTTGGAGCGTGGCCGAGGAGGCGGCAAGGCTTGGCGGCAAGCGGCCCTTTGTTATTGGCGGCAAAACCGCGCTGTCGCTGACGAAGCAAACGATTGATCAGTCACTTGCGGCAAAGGGAATGACCGCAAATTATCATACGTATACGGGCTTTTGCTGCCGAGAAGCGTGCGCCGAAATCATGGAGACCGAGGCGTTTCTTGCCGCTGATGTTGTCATTGGCGTTGGTGGCGGCAACGTGATGGATGCGGCCAAATACTGTGCCGTGCTTTCGGGCAAACCTATCATCAACATCCCCACCTCCAGCGCCACCTGTGCCGCTTACACGCCTCTTAGCGTGTGCTATACGCGGGAGGGCGGTACCGTTGGCACGACACATCACAAGGTGGAGGTGAACTGCGTGATTGCGGATATGGATATCCTTTGCCGCCAGCCCGTACGCTTGCTTCTATCGGGCATCTACGATTCACTTGCCAAAATTTATGAGCTGAGGCAGCGATTGCTCGGTGTGACGGTAGACGATGCCGATATCGGTCTTTACGCGTCTTATCATCTGAGCGGATTTATGACCGACCTGCTTGAAAGAAAGCTTGAGAAGTGCTGTGAGGATGTAAGGGCGGGCCGAAACACAAAAACCGTTTATGATGTCGTTTATGCGCTGATTGCCATGACGGGTGTGATCAGCGGCCTTGCAAGGGGCTCAAACCAGACCGCCATCGGGCATAAGGTCTACGAAACGCTCCGCGCCCTGTTCCCACGTGAGGTTTATACGTATTTGCACGGTGAAATGGTTGCCATCGGCCTCATTGCGCAGATCGCATACAACGGTGAGGGTGACCCCATGGCGTTCCGTGCCCAAATGAAAAAGCTTGGTATGCCCGTGTCACTTCGCGAGGTCGGTGTGGAGGCCACCCCCGAAAATATGCAATTGATCTACAAAACCATTTGCAGCTCCTCCGCCATGGCGGGCAGCACCTCCGAGGAGCAAGCGCGCCTGAGCGCGGCACTTGCGCTGATTGCGACGTAACAAAAATTTCTATCTAAAATCAAAGAAGCCGCTTTTGCTATCAGAACCGATAGCAAAAGCGGCTTCGTTTTAATTTATGCCGTGTGCTGCCTGCGTGAACGAGTCCGCCGCTTTATTGCGCCGCGGCCTCCGATGGAGCAGGGGTTGCGGCTTGCAGCTCGTAAAAGATCTCTACCATGTGGATCAGCTTTGTAACTACTTTGCCGTTTTCGGGTAGGCAACGGTAGATGTCAGCGCCGTGCTGCAGCTCGATATAAGAGCCGGGCTTGTAGGGCAGGGAGGCGAAGTGCAGGATGGGGACGGTCAGCTCGGTCGGCGCGCCGCCAAGCAGCCCCGTGACGGTAAAATGCTCGGCCGAGAGGGTGAGCGTGCCCTCGCCCATGTCCTCAAAGCAGCATTTGCCCTCGGGAATGGTTTGGATTTTTACGGGGGTCGTGAGTGTGCTGAGCTCGCCCTGTTCGATCTGTTTTTTGATGTTTTCGCGGATGAGGTTACTCCATTTGGAGGGGTGGCGGATCTCCTCGCCGCAGGCGCTGACCTTGTGCAGGAACTGATATGCGTCGGCGGTCTCGGCAAAGCCGCAGTCCTCGCAGTAAACGGTGCTTTCGTTTTTCACCTGTACGGTGTATTCCTTGCCGCAATGCGGACATTGATACAGGATGTTTTCAAGCCCCTTGATGTTGCGGTTGTGTTTGTATTTGATGAGCAGCTCCTCCTGCTCCTCGTAGGCATCAAAGGAGAGGGCCTCGTCTAATTTTGCTTGAATGAGCGAAAGGTCGGTGTGTTCAAGCTCATCGGCGTCGAAGAGCTTGTAAATGTCAACAAATGTTCTGCCGCCGCGCATACCGCCCTCGCGCCATTTGGGCATCGAGAAGTAGGTGCCGATGTTTTTTGCCATATAGACGTCAGCCTTCAGCCATTTCAAAAACTGATAGGTGGCAACGGGCAGGGGCTGCGCGCCGCCGTCGTCCGACATCAGCCCCGTGGGGTAGATGACCAGAATTTTGCCGTCGTCGATCACGTGCTTCATGTTGCGCATATCGCCAAGCGTGGTTTGAAACTGCTGCTTGGGAATCAGCCCCAGGCGGCGAACGATACCCTTGAAGGGGAGCGTGCGATAAAAGGAGCTGCTGATCACAAAATGCATCGGACGGCGCGAGGCACCGATCAGATTGACGAAATCAAGGGCAGCGGCGTGATTGGAGATCACCACCAAGGGGCCCTTTTTGCCCCGCAGCTCGTTGCGCAAAAATTTGCGTTTGAACTTAAATTTTGCCACGACGTTTGCCAGCAGTTTAAAAAATGCATACGAAAGCTTGCACTGCTTAATCGTTCTTTTTTTCATAGACTGTCTCCTCGAAGTGTTACACCTATTGTAACATATTTATGCGCCAAGGTCAATATCTGTCGAAAAAAGAAAATGCTCCCCATCATATTTTAAAAATTTCCTAAAAAATTTTTCAAAAAGGGGTTGCATTTTAAAAAGAGATGTGTTATAATAGCACCGTTGTCAAAAATGGCCCGTTAGTCAAGCGGCTAAGACGTCGCCCTCTCACGGCGAAGGCATGGGTTCGATTCCCGTACGGGTCACCACAAACACACAGCCACCCCCAATCGGGGGTGGCTTTCTGTTTGTGCCGATCCCGCGCGCGGGATCGGGGAAGCCATAAAACCGTA
>JAFTKK010000049.1 GCA_017453325.1 Clostridia bacterium | reverse complement strand
CCTACATCCACTTTTACAACAACGAGCGCATCCAATTAAAAACAAAACTGACACCGCTTGAAAAACGATGCCAGTTTGTTGCTTAATTACTACACCCCCGGGGCTTTTTGTGCTGTCCGCACAATTTGGGGCAGTTCAATTTGCGTATCACGGGTGTTTTCAATTTAGCTATATTGAACAAAAATCAACCGCGTTCGTTCAATTTATTGACAATTTAAGCCAAGAATGATATATTAGATATGTAAACATCCCATCAATCAGGAGGATTGTTTTATGAAAAGAATACTCTCCGCTTTTCTGATCCTTGCCATGCTCCTTGCGCTCTGCCTTTCCCTCATTGCATGTGAGGGCACGCCCGGTGAAAAGGGCGACAAAGGCGATCAGGGTGACGCCGGTGCACAGGGTGCTACCGGTATGACCCCGAAGCTGCAGATCAACCAAAGCACCGGCATGTGGGAGGTCTCTTATGACGGTGGCATCACATGGACCTCGCTCGGGGTGAAGGCGCAGGGTGAGACCGGCACGGCCGGCACCGCCGGCGCACAGATCACCATCGGTGAAAACGGCAACTGGTTCATCAATGGCGTGGATACCGGCATGAAGGCCACCGACGATATTGCCAAGGAATTTGTGCCCGTCTTACGCTTTGCCGTGACCAGCGACCTGCATCTTCGTAATGAGACCAACGATTTCAAGAGCCACGAGATGCTGGAAAAGCTCTATAGCACCGCATACGCTTACAGCGAATCGCAGGACTATGACAAGCTTGATGCCATCTTCTTCGCAGGTGACTTTACACAAAGCGGCAAGGACAAGGAATTCAGCGATTTCTTTACCTTTGTTAAGGCAAACACCAAGGAAGAAACCGTTGCACGTGCCGTGCTCGGCAATCACGAATATTACGCCACTCGCTATGCTGACGGCACCACCTCCGACGACCGTTACAGCGACACCTCGGTGGCGGCTACCTTTGAAAAATATATGCGTTACGGGGAATATGACACCGTAGACGCGCACTTGATCATTGACGGTTACCATTTCCTGGTTCTCAATACCGACCGTTACGCCTACGACTATACGGGATCCAAATTCAGCCCCGCAAAGCTCGCGTGGCTTGAAACCGAGCTGACAGCCGCGGCGGCCGCCGATCCCACGGGCAAAAAGCCGATTTTTGTCTTTCAGCATATGCCCGCCACGGGCACGGTAAACAATGCCTCTCAAAAATCAAGTGACGATTACCTTGAGGCTATTTTTGAAAAGTTCCCGCCGGTGGTTGACTTCTCCGGCCACACCCACTATCCCATCACGCAACCGCAATCGATCTGGCAAGGTGGCTACACCGCGATCAACACTGGCTCGCTTGCCTATCTCAGCGTGCCGATCTCGGGGCATCCCTCCTACAACACCGCAGGCGTGCGCGCCATGGATAACAACGGCACGTGGCTGGCGGGCGGTAGCGAAAAGGAGATCCGCAACGCGGGGCTTTACTACTTCGTTGAAGTCAATGCCGAGCAGGAGGTGCGCTTAGTCGTTTATAACATCTTCAGCGATAGCGTACAAATGATCATTTACATCGGCGGCGTGGGCGACCCCTCGAAGTTCACCTATACCGACCAGCGCAAATATGCCGCCGCGGCCGAGTTTGCTGACGATGCCGCCATCACCCCCCAAATCATCACCAAGAATTATGCCCTTTTGAATATTCCACAGGCAGGCTGCGAGGTGGGTGTCAGCAACTACCGCGTGGAGCTTTACCAAGGCGGCACACTTGTTTCTACCACCTACCGCCTCTCCTGCGGCTTCCTCGGCTTTGCCATGCCCTCCCACGTGACCGCACCGCTGAAGGGGCTTTCCCCTTCCACCGCTTATACGGTCAAGGTCTATCCCGTCAACACGTGGGGCAAGGCGGGCACACCGCTCACCTACTCCTTTATCACCGCTGCCTCGACCTCTGAGCCCGTGGCTGAGGTGCTCTCCACGCACTTCAATCTTGACGGCACCGCAACCAATGCCGTGACGGGCAAGGTGCTGCACACCGCAGGCGCGCCTGTGGTTGCTTATGACAGCACCATCGGCCGCAACGCGGTCACGCTTGACGGTAACAGCGGCTATTGCTTTACCGATATGTATAGCAATTATTCTCTTCTCACCGATAGCTTTACCCTTGAGACCTACGTCTATTTTGATGCTGTTCCGAACGAATCAAGAAACATATTTGCCAATTTTGAAACCGGCGGATTTGGACTATCGTTTACAAACGCGGGAAAGGCAGAGATCGTTGCCTACACGGGAAACAGCGCCTATGAACGCACGGCGGCATCAATACCGCTGAACCAATGGGTACATATTGTGGGCACCTTTGACGGCAGTCAGCTTTGCCTGTATGTTGACGGCGCTTTGGCAGCCAGCGCAACTACCACCAAAGCAGCCTGGACGCTCCCCAAGGACGGAGCTCACTATATGTGTGTCGGCGGAGACTCCTCTCCCTCGACCTATGACGGCAAAAATTACATCACCGGCAAAATGGCCGCTGCAAACATTTACGGCGAAGCGCTGACCGCCGCCGAAATTGCAGCACTCTTTGCACAGTATTGATATCCCCCGTACAAACCCAGCTGACACCGCAAAGCGGTGAGTGAAAGGAGCTATTATGAAAAGATTTTTATCACTTCTCCTGGCCGTGATTTTATTGGCACTCAGCCTTGCCCTCGTTGCCTGCCAAGGCACGCCGGGCGAAAAGGGAGACCCCGGCGAAAAGGGAGATGCCGGTATACAGGGCGAGGCGGGTGTCACGCCCAAGCTGCAGATCAATCAAAGCACCGGTATGTGGGAAGTCTCCTACGACGGTGGCATCACATGGACCTCGCTCGGCGTGAAGGCGCAGGGCGAAACCGGCACCGACGGCGTGCCCGGTGCTGCAGGCACGGAGATCACCATCGGCGAAAACGGCAACTGGTTCTTAAACGGCATCGATACCGGTTTTAAGGCAGGCTCCACCACCGAGCCCGACAAGAAATTTGTTCCCATCTTACGCTTTGCCGTGACCAGCGACCTGCATTTGCGCGCCACCGATTACGATTACCAAAGCTATGAAATGCTGCAATCGCTGTATTCTACCGCTTACGCTTACAGCGATGCGCAGGAATATGACACGCTGGATGCCATCTTCTTTGCAGGTGACTTTACCGAAAACGGCGCTGAAGCCGAAATGCAAAAATTCTTTGATTACGTCAATGCCAATACGCGCGAGGAGACCGTTACACGTGCCGTGCTCGGCAACCACGAGTTTTATGCAACCTCATACGACGACGGCACCACCGGGGATGAGCGCTATAGCGACACATCGGTTGCAGCCACCTTTGAAAAGTACAAGCGCCTTGGCGGATACGAGACGGTTGACGCACATTTGGTGATCGGCGGCTACCACTTCCTGGTGCTGAATACCGACCGCTATGCGTTAGACTATAACGGCTCCAAGTTCAGCCCCCAAAAGCTCGCGTGGCTTGAAACCGAGCTGGAGGTTGCCGCCGCTGACGACCCCACGGGCAAAAAGCCGATCTTCGTGTTCCAGCACATGCCCGCCACGGGTACTGTCAACAACGCTTTCCAGTACTCCGGTGACGATTATCTTGAGGCCATCTTCAACAAATTCCCGCAGGTGGTAGACTTCTCGGGTCACACCCACTTCCCCATCACCGATCCTCAATCAGTCTGGCAGGGCGGCTATACGGCTGTAAATACTGCCTCGCTTGCTTACCTTTGCACCTACATTGCGGGACATCCGAAATACAATGATACCGTTACTTCCGGCAAAAACAAGGACTCTTACGTGGTGCCTACCGACTGGGAGGGCTCCTGGAATGCATCGGGCTCCAACGGCGTGATGCGCAACGCAGGCCTTTATTACATGGTAGAGGTCAATGCCGAGCAGGAGATCCGCTTAGTGGTTTATAACGTTTACACGCAAAGCGTGCAAACTATCATTTATATCGGAAGCGTTGGCGATCCCACCACCTTTACCTATACCGATCAGCGCAAATACACAGCCTCAGCCCCCACCTTTGTGGGCGGTGCCGCCATCACGCCGCAGCTCATTACCAAGAATTATGCGCTGCTGAATATCCCGCAAGCCGGCTGCGAGGCGGGTGTGAACAATTACCGCGTGGAGCTTTACCAAGGAAGCACGCTGATTTCGACCACCTACCGCCTCTCCTGCAGCTTCCTCGGCTTTGCCATGCCTCTTCACATTTCGGCGCCCCTCGTGGGTCTTTCGCCCTCCACCACCTATACCGTTAAGGTGTATCCCGTCAATACGTGGGGCAAGGCCGGTACGCCGCTTATTTATTCCTTTATCACCCAACCCGAGTCCGCTGCTCCCGTGGCCGATGTGCTGCAAACCGAATTTAATCTGGATAGCAGCGCGACCAATGCCGTGACGGGTAAAACGCTTTACCGCACGGGCACTCCTACCGTAACCTACGATACCACGCTGAAGCGCAACGTTGCCACCATAGACGGCAGCGGCGGCTATGCCCTGCTTGAAATGTACCGCAACTATCCCCTGCTCACCGACAGCTTCACGCTCGAAACCTACGTGTATGTTGAGAGCAAGCCCTCAAAATCGCTCAATATCATCTCCAACATGGAATCGGGTGGCTTTGGCTTCCAATTCAACTCGGCAGGTCAAATACAGATCCTTTGCCACGGTACCAGCGGCTACGATCGCGCCTCTACCACACTCCCCTTAAATCAATGGGTACACGTGGTGGGCGTTTACACGGGCAGCAAGATCCAGATCTACATCAACGGTGTGCTGCAAAACGAGGTGAATGCGAGCAAGACCTCGTGGACACTCCCCGCAAACGGCGCACAATATCTCTCAGTCGGCGGTGACTCCTCGCCGACCGCCCCCGGCGGCACCAACTTCTTCACGGGTAAGATGGCAGCTGCCAACCTCTACAGCGATGCCTTGACCGCAGCTGAAATTGCGGCTCTGTACGCAAAATATTGATCACAAAAAAAACGGACCTCGGTTGAGGTCCGTTTTTCATTTCTTATTCATTTTCTTCTCTATGATCCTCGATTGCGCGAGACACAAAGGCTCTTGACAGGTTGCCCGCTACGGTGGCTAAAGCCAAGGAGAGCGCACAGAGCATCACGCCCGCACTCAGGAGCTTGCAGTAGGCTTTTGCCCATGCAATTACAAGATACACCAAGGTGAGCGTATCGGATACGCTCGCAAAATCAACGTGCGCACGCATGGGGGTGCCAAAGAGCGTCAGCAGCACCGCTACAACGGCAATGGCAATATAACACCGCAGCACATGCAAAGCCGGCTTACGCCACACGCCACCCGCACGGGTAAACTTGCGTCGCACGCGCTTTTTCACGGCTACCCTATGCGCACCCGTGAAGAAGACACGCAATACGCGCAGAGCTGCCCTTACCAAAGCGAGCAGCATGAAAATGAGCAAGGCGAGATGCAGCAATGCCGCAACGGCATCGGCAACGACTGCGATGGGCGTGCCGCCAAACAGATCGATACGCGAGAGGAAATCGTCGCCAAAATAGCCAAGGGCGTTTGAAAGAGCATCATACAACGTGCCGGCGCTGCAGGCAGGCACTACAAAGAGCACGAAGGGGATCACCGCGGCCACGGCGCCAAGCACCAAAGAGAGCAAGCGCGCGAGCGTGGGCAGCTTGGAGGCAACACGGTACGGGAACGTCACATACACCCCGTCACCGCCCGCAGCACGGCGCAAGGCACGCACGGCCGGCAGAACCACGCACAGCGAAAGCGCGAGGGTAAGCATCAGCTCGACCGAAAGGCTGAATTGCCCGATGGCAAGGTCGGCTGCCTCAAAACCACCGTTGATCACATGATAAATACGGAAAGAAAGATCAGCCAAAAACGGCGCCATAGCGGCAAGCGAGCCGCCGATCACTACGGCATCGGCCACAGCGCGCACGCGTAAAATCCGGCCTGCCGTAAACAAAATCAGCACCGCGCACAGCGCGCTGAATACTGCCGTGAGACAGATCAGCCATGCGGGCGCAAGCAACGACGCATACTCTCCCCCGGCAGACAGCACGTCAAACACGGTCAGGATCTCAAAAAGCGGCTCCGCGCCGCCGTAAGTAACGCCGATCAAATCGAAAACGGGATTGGCAGCGAATGCGGCATCGGAAAGCTGAGCGATCAGTCTTGCGAGCAGGGTTTCCCCCTCTCCTCCGACAAACAATGCCTCGGAATACAGTATGAAGGCATCGGTAAACAAATAGATCAAAGGCAGCAAAAGCGCCAACGCGGGGAAAAACACACGCCCGAAGCTGATATGCGCCTTACGCTGCTTTTTTTGTTTTGCCATTGCCAGCTTTTTATCGCGCGCCGTGAGATATTCACCGGCAGGCTGGCCATTCGGCTGCTGCGGATGAGGTTGCTGCCCATAAGGCTGCTGAGGCGGATAGGAATATTGCTGCTGCAACGGAGGCTGTTGTGGATGAGGTTGCTGCCCATAAGGCTGTTGAGGCGGATAGGAATATTGCTGCTGCAACGGAGGCTGTTGCGGATAATACGGTGGTTGGGATTGGTAGGGCTGTTGATTGGGATATTGCTGTTGAGGATACTGCTGATTATAATAAGGCTGTTGATTTTGGTATTGCCGTTGATTTTGGTATTGCTGCCGATTGGGATCTATAAACAGCGGTGCATTGCAATGCTTGCAATAAGCCCCCGAGCTATCCTTTCCGCAATGTTTGCAGGTCATAATGAAACTCCTTTATGACAATAATTTCCAAATATCATATTAACAAAGTTTTTGCCTTTTGTCAAGGCGATTTTCCCTTTTCCCCGCCCGAGAAAGCGCATTTTGACAGGAATAAACATTTTGCAAAAATATTTTCAAAAACCCCTTGACAAGACGCTATCTTTTTGTTATAATATCAAACGTCGCCGCACCACGGTGCGCTCGATGCTGCTATAGCTCAGTCGGTAGAGCACGTCATTGGTAATGACGAGGTCATCGGTCCGAATCCGATTAGCAGCTCCATACAAAAAACCCCGCCAATCGGCGGGGTTTTTTGTATGGAGACGCTCCTCGGCACGAGGAGCGATATGCAAGATGCAGCTAAAAGCATGAAACTTAATGTTTCTGTGGTGCATCTTCCTACGAGCCGCCTGCGGCTCGTGAACGGTCACGAATCCGAGATTTTTCCCGCCAATCGGCGGGGGTTTTTGTATGGCGACGCTCCTCAGTACGAGGAGGGATGCGCAAGGCGTTTATGGGAAAAGAAATAACAAATTTGTTATTGCTGCGGAGGAATGGGCCATGTTACAATCAGTATGAAGCACAACAGACCCAAACTGCGTTCAGAAAGGAATCAAATCATGCTGATTACCAACCGTGCAAAATTACAGCGCTTTGATGCATGCCACCGCGTGTGGCAAGGCATTCCCGGCATTGCCCGCACCAAGGGCGGGCGCACCTTCATCTGCTTTTACTCCGGCGGTATCAAGGAGACCTACGGCAACTTTGCGGCGGTACTGCAAAGCGACAACGACACCGACTTCGGCGAGCCGATTGTCGCCGCTTTCAAAGAGGGCAAATATCGTTGCTTTGACCCCGTGTTATGGATAGACCCACTTGACCGCCTGTGGTTTTTTTGGAACGTGATGCCCAGTGAAAGCGTCTACGCCTCGGTTTGCGAGGACCCCGATGCTGAGCACCTTGTGTGGAGCGAGGAATTTTACGTAGGACGCGGCATTATGATGAACAAGCCCGTGGTGCTGACAAGCGGCGAATGGCTCCTCCCCATTGCCGTGTGGAGCCTCGATCTTTATCACGATATCCGCAAGTCGGAGCTGGCCCCCAACGAGGTGGCGGGCTCTTACGTTTACAAGACCTCGGATAACGGCAAGACCTTTCAAAAGCTCGGATTTGCGGACCTTAGAAACCGATCCTTTGATGAGCATATGGTCATGGAGATGGAAAACGGCGTGCTGCGCATGCTGGTGCGCCTGAAAAAAGGCATCGGCGAGAGTTATTCGTATGACCGCGGCAAGAACTGGAGCCGCGGGCAGGTCACAACACTCGGCGGCCCCAATTCCCGCTTTCACCTGAGAAAGCTGCGTTCGGGCAGGGTGCTTCTCATCAATCACCACGAATACACGGGCAGAAACAACCTCACGGCATTTTTATCCGAGGATGATGGCAGGACCTTCCCTTACAAGCTGCTGCTTGACGAGCGCGACAATGTTTCCTACCCCGATGCGGTGGAATGTGACGACGGCTTTATTTATATTGTATACGACCGCGAGCGCGGGTGCTTTCGCTCTACGCTGGAGCGAGCATACGGTGATGCACGCGAGCTTTTAACGGCCAAGATCACCGAGGCGGATATACAAAACGGTGCACTTTGCACCGAGGGGAGCTTTTTGAAAAACGTGGTTTCAAAGCTTGGCACACTGGCCGAGGGTGATCCCGACCCGTTTGGTGAAGTACCCATTACCGACCGCGAGCTGGCCGAGCTTTTGATAGATAGCGGCGAGCTCGATCCCATCGGCCGCGTGTTTGAACGGTATCCCCTCAACTGCATCAATATCTGCGATTTTGATGCCAAGCGGCTTGATACCCTTATTTGCCGCTTCCGTGAAGCGGATAGCAAGGATGTGGAGCTGCTGACCGAGATCATTCGCTTTATCCGCAGCACGCCAAAAAAGCAGGAGGAGACCTCCCCCGTGATCGAGGCGATCAAGGCGCACATTGAGGAAAATCTTGCTGCGGAGCTTTCGGTCATGGCGCTGGCCGATTGTATGAAGATCAGCATTTATTACCTCTCCCACCTCTTTAAATCGGTAACGGGCACCACGGTAATCGAATACCGCAACGAGCTGCGCCTGACGAAGGCGAAGCTGATGCTGATATCGACCGAAAAAAGCGTTGGCGACATTGCACAGGAGCTTGGCTTTTGCAGCGCCCCCTATTTTACCGAGATCTTTTCAAAATCCGAAAAAATACCGCCAAGTGAGTATAGACGGTTGCATAAAAAATAAGTTTCACTATCAAAGGGGCTGAGCCATAGCATTCACAAATTGTGAAGAAGATGTTTCCCGTACGAACTATGACTTTTGAGCGCCCGAGCCGCATATTGAAGGAGCATAAAACCGTCCATACATATGAGTTTTATCTTTCGGTATGAAGTGAAAAAGCAAGCCCCAAACAGCCCTTGTTCCCAATGAAACAAGGGCTGTTTTTTGTTGCGCGAAAAAGGAAATATTACGCTTTTTACAGGAAGAATATATTGTAAATTTATATTATAAAAGTTGTTGATATTTTTCCAATAATGTGGTATAATAATTACAGAAATAAAAGGGAGGGCCTTACGATGAAATACTTGTCTGTTGCCGAAATTTCACCCCATAGTGGCACTTTCGGTCAAGGAGGCCATGCTTGCCCCCACCGAAGCAGTACCGCTTTCCCATGCCGTCGGGCGCATTTGCGCCGCCCCTGCCGTTTCCTGCCCCCCCGCCGTTCCCATTGCGGTGGCAGGTGAGCGTATCGACGCGAGCGCGGTTGCCCTGTTTGCGCATTACGGTATCGACAAAATTGCTGTGGTAAAGTAACCCATCCTTGAATTGAAAATTATTCAAAAGAGAGGCTGCCCAATTGGGCTACCTTTCTTTTGTATTTTTAATGTTGTTTTTGTGCATTTTACTTAATGTGACACAACATATATCGGCAAACTAAAATATTCCTTAATATGTTTTATAAAGGGAACTTGGCGCAATAAGGCGAAAAAAAGCAATCATTAAGCCACCTTTTGCAATTTTAAAAGAGGTGCCTATATGATAAAATCAAGGTGACATAGCATCAAAATTATGACGGTTACTCGCTACGCAAGTTTGTTGGTGTCATCCATTAAAACACACGTTGAGGTAAGAGTAATGAGCGTAAGATATGTGGTATCGACCGAGGCTTCCGGTTACAAGCGTTCACTTTGGCAAGGGAACGACGTTGCAATTCTTTCAAACGAGCCCAAGGATGGGCGCTATATTAAAGAGGTTTTCTTCCCATCGCCACTCACCCCGCAGCCGATCTGGCTTTGGGTGTTGGGTCACGAGCGCGCTGTGCCGAATAAGGCAATTGTAGGCAGAGAATGGAAATCGAGCCTTGCCCTACACGTGTGTGTGGGTGGTACGGGCTATTATAACGGTCAGCAGATCGGGTGTGGCGATTGCTTTTTGGTTTGGCCCAAGCACCGACATACCATCGTTTCCGATGCAAACGATCCGTTTGAATATTACTGGTTGATTTTGCGCGGTAAGGAAATCGAGCGTTTTATGCGTGAGCGCGGCTTTTCCGCCACGGCGCCCATTTTGCGGTGTGCGGCACCCGACCGTGTGAAGGAGCTTTTTCGACTTGGCATGCATGCCGATTACGGCAACGTGGATGTGGTGCGTTATACCACGGGGTTGGTGCAAATGATCCTTGCCTGCCATATGCACAGCAACGAGCAAGCCGTTACGCCGCGGGAAAGGCTACACACCGCACCCGTTTACGGCAAGCAGCGCGTGATCGAGGTCAAGCAGCTGTTACGCGAAAGTAATTATGCCTTATCGGTGGAAAGTGTTGCAAGCACGGTTGGCTTAACACCAAAATATTTAAGCAGGGTGTTTCACCGTGAAACGGGAAGAACGCTCAAGCAGTATATACTAAAGCATCGGTTTTTGCTGGCTGCCTCGCTTTTGCGCGGCGGTATGCCGCCAACAGAGGCGGCGCTGACGGTTGGCTATACCGATTATACCGCCTTTTGGCGCGGATTTTTGAAGATGTATACGGTAACACCGGCGCAATATATCGAAAACCAAGCAAAAATCGGCGAAATAGGCAATGAAGATGCGGCTTCAATTCATTCGTTGAATGATTGATGATATAAACAAAAAAATTTTTAGGAGGAACATGATGAAAGCCAAACAAAGCATGCGCAAGCCCTTGTGGGTAGGTATTGTAACGGCAATTTTATTGCTGACACTGTCCGTTATCCTGTCCGTAACGTGCTTTGCCGCAACCGAGGGCATTACCGATGTGAGCATTTCGCTGAGTGAGGACATTATTGTAAAATTCTACACAAGCGCAACCACGGGTGATGGCTCAAAGCTGGTCGTTTCCTTTAATGATGAAACGACCGAGATCACCGAAAACCTTGAGGGCGTATTTACCTTTACGGGTGTAACGCCGCAGAACCTTAACGATGAGATGACCGCTACCATGTATGCCGCCGACGGCACCACACAGCTGGGCGAGGTAAAAACGGTAAGCGTAAAATCTTATCTTGAGGCAATTCTCGCGCTGGAGTACGAGAGCAGCGGCTGCAGCTCTCAGCTGCAGTATGCCGCCATGCGTGAGCTGGCAGTTAACATGCTCAACTACGGCGCAGCAGCGCAGAGCTACATTGCGCACGATATCGAGAACCTTGCCAACAAGGATCTCACTGCCGAGCAAAAGGCACTTGCCACCGGCACCATTACAGTTGATGCAGCCGATACCGATAAGGCGGTAAGCGGTGACGCGTGGGTAGGTGCAGGCGTGCGCTTTGACTACAAGCTGGGCCTTTACTTTGTATTTAAGGCAGAAAGCCTTGAGGGCATTACCGCCACCGTAAACGGCACCGAGGTTACGCCCGAGGCGTATACCGTCAGAGGTGTTGCCGAGCCCTGCTGGGTGATTCGCTACAATGCCTTTAATGCCACCAACATGAACGACGTGGTAACGGCAAAGCTGACCATGGCAGATAGCAGCGAGCAGACCTTTGCTTACAGCATCAAGTCTTACGTAGCGGCAAAGGGCGGTGCAGGCAATGCACTTTCCGATTTGGTAAATGCCACCTATGCTTACGGCTTTGCGGCTGTGGCATACGTTGCCGAGTACGTTGAGGTTGCCCCCACCTTTGAGCAGGCGGGCAGCATCACCATGGATGGCAAGGGCTACGATTTCAGCGGCTCTAAGTACGGCAGCGTAGAGCTTCCCGCCCTTAATTTTACCGATTACACCGCCGTGACGGTAAACGAGGGTGATCAGTACACGCCTGTTGTGAAGACCACCTTTACTCTTAAGAGTGACGTGGTTGCATATGCACTTGTGTTTACCGCAGATAATTGCATTTCTCTTGACGGCACGCTGTATTCGCCCTACGATCTGGCAAATGCAAGCATTGCCAATGTTACCGTAACCTACGATGCAGTCAAGGGCTACACCTTTGACGTGGCAAACGGCAAAACGGTAACGCTTACCAAGTCCTTTACTTCCTATGGTGCCGATCTTACCGTTTTGGGTAATATCAGCTTTAACACCACCGAAACGTGGAGACATTACGGTATCAACGTAACGGTTGGCACTGCAGCAAAGGCAGCTGACATTACGATGAGTAACACGACCAGCACGACCTTGTATGTGTATACTGACACCAAATTCCTTGTTTCCGAGGGTAGTACGATCACCATAACCGAGTCTTCCACCTACAGCATATATATTGGTGGCGGTGACGTCACCAGCCGTGCAGCTCTTATTGTGGATGGCACGCTTACTGTTGAGAGCGACGGATGGCTCCGTGCCAGCCATTATCTGAAGACCGATAGTGCACTTGAATATGGCTTTGATCCGCAGGTGTACGTAAGACGCGGCACACTGACCGTTCCCGGTATGCAGCTCTACTCCCTGCAGGTGGGCAGCGAGGCTGAAAACGCATCGGGCACGCTTGTATTGACGGGCTGCACGAACGACGTTTCCAGCGTTAAACTGCAAAAGGATAGCAAAACCTCAAGATTTGTATTTGCCAAGGGCGCAGTTGAGTTCAAGGGGCTGTCCATAACAGCCGGTCTGTGGAACAATGATAAGAACGATGCTTATATAGACGTTCGCGGTGGCATGGAGTTTATCATGACCGATTGTACTATGGTGAGTGTCTTTAGGGTGGGCGGTGGTACCGGTAACCACCGCACTTACATACAAAGCGGTGTGAAATACTATTCCTACTCTACCGAAACAGGCGTGAAGACCGATATCAGCGAAACCAACGAGAAATTCCTGCACCACAACTACGGTACCTCGCATTTGTACACGTGGGATGTAGTAGAGGTTAAGATGATGGTGGAGGGTGCAGAGGTAACCAAGACCGTGCGCGTTTGCAATTACACAACGCACGCAGCAGGCACTTACCAATCTGCCGCTGCTTGCAGCGCAGCACCTCAGCTCCCCGCAGATGCGGTGGTAACCGCAACCGAAACCACGCAGGAAATGGGCGCTCTGGGTACCTTTACGCAGGGTACTTACGTTGATGGCGAAGGCACTACGCAAACCGTTTGGTATCAGATCGTGGAATAAGGGAGGCGTGTATGATGAAGCATTACGAAAAGCCCGAAATTGAACTGATCGCCATTGAGGCAAAGGATATTATCACCGCCAGCGGCTTTAATCCCGACGAGGGTATTGACGGCGAGCTGGATCCTGTAGTGAATTAAATGAAGCATTACGAGAAGCCTGAAATTGCATGGATTGCAATGGAAGCGACGGATATCCTTACCGCCAGTCGTCCTTATCCCGATCAGGATGAGGACGACACGGTGGATCTGCCAAAAATTCCGATTTAACGTAAATAAGGAGTGCGGAGCAAATGAGTAAATTGTTAAAATATTTGTGCCTTTCGTTGGCGTTGCTGATGCTGCTCGGCACATTAACGGCATGCAAGGGGGCAGACGGCGCAAACGGTGCCGACGGCATTACTCCCAAGCTACAGATCAACCCCGAAACCAATCTGTGGGAGGTTTCCTACGATAACGGTGCCACGTGGCAGTCGCTTGGTGTAGCTGCCACGGGTGCGGTAGGTGCAAACGGTACAAACGGTGTAAACGGCACAAACGGCATCACGCCCAAATTGCGGATCAACCCCGCCACCAACGTGTGGGAGGCATCCTACGATAACGGCACTACTTGGGAGTCGCTGGGTGTTCCTGCGGTAGGTGAGTCAGGTGAGCCCGGTAATACACCTCAGCTGCAGATCAACGCCGAGAGCAATATGTGGGAGGTTTCCTACGATGACGGTGAAACATGGGAGTCCTTGGGTGTTGCCGCCACGGGTGCGCCCGGTGCCCCCGGCGCCAATGGCATTACGCCCAAGGTGCGCATCAATACGGTAACCGACATGTGGGAGGTTTCTTACGATAACGGCGCTACTTGGCAGTCGCTGGGTGTGCCCGCAACAGGTGGCAGCAGCACGTCTACAGTCAAAACGCAAAACGTGCTTTCCATCAAATCTACCGATCTTACGGTCATGTCCTTTAATATCCGTTACGAAACCACCGAGAATAGCGAGGAGAAGCAATGGGATAACAGATCGGCGGCGGTATACAGCTTTTTGAACGGGTGCGATGCCAGCATTGTTTGCATGCAGGAGGTTACCAAGAATCAGCAAGCCGATCTGCAGGAAAACATTTCCGAAAAATACGGCTTGATCTGGTACGGCAGAACCACCGGCACCACGGGCGAGGGGCTTACCATCGCCTATGATAAAAGCGTGTGGCGCCTGCTTGAGCAGGAGTGCTTCTGGCTTTCCGAAACCCCCGATGTGCCTTCGAGCGGCTGGGGAGCCTCTAAATATCGCATTTGCGTAACCGCCCTGCTTGAGCACATAGAAACGGGTGCTAAAATGAAGGTGTTTAACACACACCTCGATCACGCCGCGGAGCTCGCGCGTGTAAACGGTATCAAGCTGGTTCTTGAGAGAATGGCAGAATGCCCGTATCCGATGTATCTTTGCGGTGATTTTAACTGTGAGCCGACCTCCGAGGCATATGCGGTTACCGCCAATGCCCTGCAGGATGCACAGGTGACGGCACTTGACAGCGACGTTGGCTCCACCTTTACCGCCTGGGGCGCGAATACAGATGAAGATGCATACGTGATCGATTATTGTTTTTTCAGCAAGGGGAATATCGTTCCGTTAACGTTTGATATTTGCGACGGCAAGTGGGGAGAGAACAACGAGTATTTCCTCTCCGATCATAACCCCTTACTTGTTACCCTTCGCATGATCTATGAAATAAAGGAAAGCTATCCCGACAAGACAACGCATGGCATGGATGCCGAAATGGATCCGGCGTAAGCTAAAGGGGCTGTCACATTTGGCGCGACCGAAAAAGTCCGCATGTATAAAGGGAAAATCTCATTTACTTCCCAAAAGAGCAAATGAGACAGTTATGCGAAGAAAATAGGTTGAATTTCTTTGAGATTCTTCCATATTTTAAACGGACTTTTTCTACCGTCCCTCGTGGGGCTCGACGTACCAAGTACGCCTCACGCCCCACGATGAACGCTTCTCGCCTAAATCTGACTATCCCCTAAGTAAACGCGGTGAAGGCATGCCTTCACCGCGTTTTTGATTGTAGCTTTAGCGAAAATAAACCACCACTTGAAGTGGTGGAATGAAAGCGTGGGAGCTCACGAAGGCTCCCTCCGATGAGTGTTGCCCTCGGCAAGCGAGGGCGCAAGCTTGTCAAAGACAAGCATTGCGAGCTGGCGCCGCATCTTGCGAAGCAAGTGACCTGCTCGCCGCAAGGCGAGTTGGCGTAGGCGACTGTAGGAGTACGCGTAACGTGGGCAAAGCAATTGTGTCGTGGCGAGTGCAAAAACCACAGTGCCGCCACTCCTTCCGTCACGCATTCGCGTGCCACCTCCCTCCGCAGGGAGGCTATTTGGCTGGATTTCCAGCCATGGCACGTTTATTGCGAATGACGACTGTTTCGGTATGTCTTAAGACATTACCGGTGTCATGCCCCGAAGGGGCTTGTGCATACCACCGGCTTAGCCGGTGATTATGATCAATAAAGGAGTTATATATGAACACAAAAAGATTTTTGAAGTGTATGTGCCTGATGCTGACCTGCCCCCTGTTGCTTGGCACGCTGTCGGGCTGCAATAAGGGAAAATCTCGGGGGCTTGACGTTACGGTCATGTCCTTTAATATCCGTTACGAAAACTCCTCGGATACCGAGGAGAAGCATTGGGATAACCGAGCGGCGGCTGTATACAGCTTTTTGAACGGGTGTGATGCCGGCATTGTTTGCATGCAGGAGGTAAAACCCTCTCAAAAGGAGGATCTGCAGCAAAATATTGCGGATAAATATGATATGATTTGGTATGGCAGAGATAGCGGCACCACGGGCGAGGGGCTTGCCATTGCCTTTGATAAGAACGTGTGGACGCTTGTGGAAAAGGAGTGCTTTTGGCTTTCCGGCACGCCCGACGTGCCCTCTTACGGGTGGAGTGCATCCATTCGCAGAATTTGTGTAACGGCACTGCTGGAGCACAAGGAAAGCGGCACTCGAATGAAGGTGTTTAACACGCATCTTGACCACAAATCACAGTCGGCACAGGAAAACGGCATGAAGCTGATTCTTGAAAGGATGGCAGAATGCCCGTATCCGACCTATCTTTGCGGAGATTTTAACTGCACGCAAAGCGGAAAAGCATACCAATTGGCGGCAGAGGTTCTGCAGGATGCGCAGGTAACTGCACCCACAAGTGACGAGGGCTCTACCTTTACGAGTTGGGGACAAAAGACCGATGCGGATAAATACGTGATTGATTTTTGCTTCTTTAGCAAGGATAACGTAGTGCCGCAGAACTTTGCAATTTGTCGCGATAAGTGGGGCGAGAATAACCAAAACCTGCTTTCCGACCACAATCCCATTAAGGCTACGGTGAAGATCAAAAAATAAGAAAAAGGCTTGGTGCCATGGCACCAAGCCTTTTTGTGTGCGAAATTATTTCTTGCCGGTTTTTACAAACTCAAGCACTTGCTCCTTGGTCATACCGTCAAGGCCAAGGCGGTCAAGCTTTCTGCCGACCTGCCACCAGTCACGCTCGTGAATGTGGCTGTAAATCGTGATGATGGCGCGCATGGTGGGGGCTTCTACGCCGCAAAGCTCGCCGAGAGCCACCCACGGAACAAGGCCGTTGGGGCAGTCCTCGGTGAGGTAGCGGTTCCAGATATCGTTGGGGCCCGAAATGGCGGTGAGTGCTACGTCACCGTGCATTTGCATGTAAAGCTCCTTCCAGTTGATCTGGTGGCCTGCGGGCTTGCCTGCAAAGTCCTCGATGGGACGCAGGTCGTAGCCGAGTGCCTTACCGATCTCCTTGCGCTCGCGGTCAAGTGCCACGTCAAGCTTGGCGGCACCTGCGGTAAAGTGCTCGTACATATGGAAGCCGCCGCGGCTCGGTTGCTCGATCATACCGATGTTGATCACGCATGCACCCGAGTGAAGCGCGGGGTTTACAAGCGACAGACCGCACTCAAGCACGTCGCGGTAGGTGTACTGGATCGGAATAAAGTCGTTGATGTCGTCGTAGTAGGTATCGCAGACATATGGCAGAGGTAAAAGCAAGTCTTGAGGCGGCTGTAAGGGATGCAAGCACAGGCATGATCACAACAGAGTTTGTGGCACAGTATATCGATAAGATTTTCGTTTCCATTACTGAATGCAGTACAGCAAGGTTTGATATTAAGATTTTTACGGGTAAAACCACAGAGAAATGGTTTAAGAAATTGGCCGCACGTTCAAAAGGTCGTACGGGTAACACGTCTAACGCTATGACTCAGCCCTTCTTTTCATCTACATGATCAAAATTTGATCTCTACCCCTCCCATGACGTGGTAAGGGACGGTTACCTCCTCACCGTTGAGGGTCACCGTATTTTCGGGTATGATATAACGGGTGAGAATGCCCGTATCATCCAAATACAGGTCTCGAAAGCCCCACATATAGGGGCGCGGGTCTCCCTTAACGGCAGTATCACAGTAGGAATAGTTGCCTGTAAAAATAACCTTTTTGCCGTGGAGCTCACGCACGTCGGCACGGTGGGTGTGACCCGCAAACAGACAGACGATGCGCGGATCGGCGAGAAGCGCGGCAGTCTGCTCGCTTTGTTCACGATCAATGGCAACATGATGAGAGCAAAGGATCACACGCTTATCGGCGTGCTCCGCCATCAATTGGCGGATCCTCTCGACATCAAGCGGTGTATATACGCCGTCATGGTGATAATCGGGATCAAGCTCCCCGCCATAAGCATCCCACAGAATAAAGAGATACTCACCGAGAACGACCTCTGTCTCGCGCTTACAACCCGTCAGCTGCTCCCACAGCACCTCACCGTACTGCTCGTGATTGCCCGCGAGCAGGTAATACGGTACGGGCGGGAGACGGTCGGCATAACGGTCAAGCCACTCCTTGGTGTAGCTGCGCTTTTCGGCCACCCAGCTGCCGCCGATCTGCCATTTCCAATGGTCAAGCGAGTAATCACCAAGAAACAGGATCAGCGCAAAGGGATCGCGCTCATATTCCTCCGCGATATGGCGTGCAAGGCGCTCCATGCGCTCCTCGGAGCCAACACCGTACCACTCATGGTGGCAATGGTGCGTATCGGAGACCAGCAGCACTCTTTTTTTGTCCATGGCAGTTCCCTATTATTTCTTTATGATCACGTAGCCCTCGGGATCACCGAAATGACGCACATGGGGGCAAGCGATCTCAGCGCGATAGCGCGGCGCTACAAAACGCACGGCGTTGCGAATGACGGTTTGCACCTCCGGAATGTGGAAGGTGGGGAAGGTCTCATGGCCGGGCTGGAAATAAAAGATCTGGCCGTTACCGCGCTGGAACAAACAGCCCGAACGGAAGGCCTCGCCGCCCGCATAGCTGCCGACAAAAAGCACCTTATCGGGATTCGGGATGGAGAAGGGCTCCCCGTAGGTCTCCTCGTGCGGGAGGTAAATGGCACGGTCAATGCCCTCTGTGATGGGGTGGGAGGGGTCGGTGACCCAAACGTATTCACTATCGCCACTCTCGCGCCAGCAAAGATTGCAGGGTGTACCCATCAAGAGCTTGAAGGGCTTGGAATGGTGTGCGGAATGAAGGAAAATGGCTCCCATGCCGCTATGTACGGCGTCGCGCACCAGCGCGGCCACCTCGTCGGGCACGTGCTTGTGTGCCGCGTGACCCCACCAGATGATAACGTCGGTCTCGTCGAGCACCTCTTTGGTGATGCCACAGTTTTCGTCGTCCAGGGTTGCGGTCTTGACCGAAATATCCTCACATTGCAAAAAATCTGCAATGGTGCGGTGAATGCCGTTCGGATAAATCGCAGCAACTGCTTCCTTCTCTTTTTCGTGCTTAAATTCGTTCCATACAAGTACGCGGATCATAATACTTTCTCCTTTTCATTCATATAAGTAAAGCGCGGCAGTTCTCTGCCGTCTTTGACAACAGTTTCCAAAAACATGGCTGCGGGACGCACCCATACGGTGCCCTCGCCATACAAGGCGCGATAGACCACCATATCCTCAAGCGTTTCGGAATGCTTTGCAAGGCAAAGCACCTCGTATTCCATTCCCTTGAAATGGCGATACCGTCCTATCTTTACTTCCATTATACCTTTGCCCCCTGCTTTTTGGCGGCGGTAAAGGTGTTTTTCATCAGCATGGTGATGGTCATGGGACCTACGCCGCCGGGCACGGGCGTGATGGCCGAGCAAACAGGCTCAACCGAGGCAAAATCCACGTCGCCGCAAAGCTTGCCGTCGGTGGGACGGCGATTCATGCCAACGTCAATGACCACGGCGCCCTCCTTGATATAAGAAGCGTCAAAAAATTCGGGCTTGCCGATGGCTGCCACCAGAATATCGGCGCGGCGGCACACCGCCTTTAAATTCTTGGTGCGGCTATGGCATACGGTAACCGTGCCGTTTTTCTCAAGCAGCAAAAGTGCCTGGGGCTTACCCACAATGTTGGATCTGCCGACCACCACGCACTCCTTGCCCTCGATCGAAACGCCGCTGCGCGCAAGCAGCTCCATCACGCCTGCGGGGGTGCAGGGCAAAAAATCATAATTGCCGATCATAATGCGCCCGACGTTGTAGGGGTGGAAGGCATCCACATCCTTGCGCGGGTCAATGGCGAGCAGGATCTTTTCCTCGTCGAGGTGGCGCGGCAGAGGAAGCTGCACCAAAATGCCATGTATGCTTTCGTCACGGTTGAGATCGTCAATCAGCGCAAGGAGCGTCGCCTCATCGGTATCGGCGGGCAGCTCATAGCCCTTAGAGTAGAAGCCAACCTCCTCGCACGCACGGTGCTTGTTGCGCACGTAGACCTGAGAGGCGGGGTCTTCACCCACGATCACTACGGCAAGCCCCGGGGCATAACCGTTTTCCCCCTTAAATTTTGCGGTATCTGCCGCGATCTCGCGGCGGATCTCGGCGGCAATCTCCTTGCCGTTTATCAGCTTAGCCATCGTCCTTCTCCTTTTCTTCGTCTCTTGCTTGCGCGGCGTTTGCAATGATCGCATCAATATCTGCGGTCTGCGCCTCGGTGGCTTCCCTGTCGTGGGCGGCAAGATGTGCGCCGCGACACTTTTCATATACGGGAGCGTAGCTCTCGCCGTCAAGCTGTTCCCTTTTCTTGCGCAGCAAAATATACACCATCAGCGCCGTGCAGATCAAGAAGCAAAGCAGACCAACGACCTGCGAGATGCGGAAAGAACCGACGTACAGGCTATCGGTACGCAAGCCCTCAATGAACATACGGCCAAAGCCATACCATGCCAAATACATAAGCAGCACCTGGCCATTAAACTTCTTTTTCTTGTAGAAAAGATTGATCAGCACAAAGCCGAGCAGATTCCACAGGCTCTCGTAAAGAAAGGTGGGGTGATAATAGGTCATTTTTCCGCCGTATTCAAGCCCCATGCGCAAAAAGAAGCTCTCCGAGGTCTCAACACCGTGTGCCTCGCCGTTGACGAAATTGCCCCAGCGGCCAATGATCTGCCCCAGCATCACACCGGGGGCGACCATATCGCACATACGCAGCAAGCGATCCTTGCTGAATTTTTTCAATCGGCTGACGATCACGATCGCCGTGGCGCCGCCGATGATCGAGCCATACATGGCAATACCGCCCTCCCAAATGGCGACCACATCGTAAAAGCTGTGATAGATGCCTTCGTCGAGCGTGGTGAGGACATAATAGGCACGCGCGCCGACAATGGCAAGCACAACGGTCACGATGGCAAAATCGATCACATCGTCGGTACTGATGCCCTCAAATTTGCCGCGATACACGGCATAAAGGAAGCCCGCCACGATGCCAAGGGTCAGCAAAATGCCGTACCAGCGCACCTCAAGGCCGCCGAACAGCGGCAAGGTAAAGGCTACCTTATTGATCGTCATTTCCCCGATGCCAAAGCCGGGAAAAGAAACTACGGTAGTATTCAAGCTTACAAAACCTCCTTTTTGGGGAAAATCAGGGAAAGCGTCACGTGTGCGGGATCAAAGACCTCGCGCAGCAGCTGCTGAACATACTCAAAGGAAATACCCAAGACCACATCGGCATAGGAAAAGATATCGGACTCCTCAAACACAAAGGAAAGGAGTGTATTGGCGATCTCCTCCGTGTTATCAAAGCTTTTGATGTACTCGGCATATTCGATGCGACGCGCGCGCTCAAAATCCTCACGCGACAGGCCACTTGCCTGCTTGTCTTTCAGATACGACATGATGCGTTCAAACACGAGCTCGGGGTCGGCAGCCTCGCCCGCGATCTGGCAAAAGGCAAAGTCGCGCGTGAGAGCATAATCCGAGGAAAGCCCCGGGGAGATCAGTCCCTCATCAAACAGGGCGTTATAAAGCTCGCCCGATTCGGAAAAGAGCATTTCGTTGAGGATCGCCATTGCCACGTCCTTTTCAAGACGCGCGGCGGGGCTTTCGGGGATATCGGTATCCTTGATGCCGATCATAAAGAGCGGCTTTGCCACCTGCCCATAGCCGGTGACGCGCGCATGATGCACCGTGGGCTTCTCTGCCACGCATCTGCGCGGCACGGGTGCGGTATCCCCGTCGGGGGGCAAATGTTTGTCCGCAATGGCAAACACCTCCTCGGGTGTGATATCGCCACACACCACCAGCGCCATATTAGAAAGCTTGTAATAAGTGCGGTAGGCCTCGTAAAGCGTTTCGGGCGTAATCTTGCCGATAGAGGCGACCGAGCCGCAGATATCGGTTTTGACGGGATGGTGCGTAAAAAGACCATCCAGCATATTGTAATAGCAAACATCGTAAGGATTATCACGGCACATACGGATCTCCTCGGCAATGATCCCCTGCTCCTTTTCCACGTTTTCCTTCGTGAAATACGGATGCGTGACAAAATCAAGTAATTCCCCCAAGGAATCTGCCACGCGCTCGGTCGCGGAAAAAAGATACACGGTGCGCGTGTGTGAGGTATAGGCATTGGCATCGGCGCCGAACTCAGAAAAGCGCTCAAAGGCATCGGAGCCGTCCGGTGCGGCAAAGAGCTTATGCTCCAAAAAATGTGCAATGCCATCGGGCAAGAGCACGCGCCCTTCGCTGTCAAGCGCATTGTCAACGGCACCGAAATCGGTGGCGAACAACGCGTGTGCCGTGGTCATTTTTTTGGGAAATACGTATATGTTAAGACCGCTTGGGTGCTTTTTGACGGTGTAGCTCTCACCCAGCAGCGTACTCTTAAAAACCTGCGTCATTCGTCATCCTCCTCTGCGTCCTCTGTCCCCTTGAGGAAGAACACTGCACCGAGATCCACGCGGCCAGCTGCCTCCACGATCTCGTTTCGGGTGACGCGCGCCAATTTTTCGCGCCAGCTTTCCACCGTTTCGGGCACGCCCGCCACAGCGCGCGCCGTATAAAAGCGAGAAAGCACGGCGGGACTATCATAGGCGCTGCGATAGGAATTGGCCAGCGCGAGGGCGGCGGCCTCCAGCTCGGTTTTGGTGATATTACCGCGCTTGATATCCTCAAACTGTGCCAGCATCTGCTCCTCCGCCACAGTGCGGTTTGCCAGCTTCATGCCGCAGTTTGCCACAAGCAAGCCCTTGTAAAGATGATAGGCGGAGCTGCAATGATAGCAAAGGCTCATTTTCTCACGCACATTCATAAAAAGCTTTGAGGCGGGGGAGCCGCCGTAGATCTCATTCATCAGCACCAAGGCGGGCGCAAGCGGATCATCGGCGCGAATATCGGTGCGGAAGCCAAGCACCAGCTTACCCTGCGAGAGGGGCATTTCCTCCTCGGCACGGCGCACTTCACCGAGGTGCGCGTGCACGTCGGCGCGATAGGGCGCGGCATTACCGCCAAGGTCACCGAACGCCTCGGTAAGCAATGCTGCCACCTCGGCAGCAGGCGTGGCACCTACGTAGCAGAACACCGGTGCGACCTCGCCCATGAGGCTCTTGTGGCGAGCGGCAAGGTCGGCGGGGGTCAGCCCCTGCACGGTATCCTCCTCACCGATCAGCGACAGCGCATACGGCTCACCCTTGCAAAGCAGCCTTTGTCCATGGGTAAGCGCATAGCCGCGCGGATTATTAATGGCGGCGCGAATGGCATCTGTAAGCACCTGCTTTTCGCCCTCCACGTAAGCGGACAAATACTGTCCCTTGTCGTCAAAGCGGGGGGCTCTTATCAGCTCACGCAAAAGAGAGACCACCTCGGGCAGCAGTCCACGGCCACCGCCGACATAGCGCGCACCGAGAAAATCAGCGGTCACGGAAATGCATTGCATATCGCCCACGCGACGGTTTGAGGTGGAAATGGCGGTAGAATACATCTCATCAAGATGACGGTTAATGGCCGCCTGTGTGGGGAAGCTGACCGTGCCGCGACGCGAGAGCGCCATGACCATGGCGTTCATTTGCGCCGTTTCGGCAAGAAGCGGCACCGTATAGGTGAGCGACAGAAGCTCGCTTTTAAAGCGATCGGTCGACATATAGATCAGCTTACCGTATCTGCCGATGGGTAAAAAAAGCGGTTCCATGCACGCACCTCCTCCAAACATAAAATAATATATATTATTTTACACGAAACAGCGCGCAATTGCAATAGTTTCGCTAAAATATTCAAGCAGCGGACACAAAAAGGGCGGCGGAGCTCACGCCCCGCCGCTTACTTTGGCTTATTTGCTGAGAGATTCGACGATTGCCTTGGCGGCATCGGTCATGGGATCTTTTTCGACCTGCTCGATCTTGCCCGCATCCACAAGCGCGGCAAGTGCGGGGTCAATGGGAAGCTTAGCCAGCACAGGATAACCGAACTCGGCGGCAACGGCGTCGATATGGCTTTCACCGAAAATGTGGATCTCCTTGCCGCAATCAGGGCAACGGACAAAGCTCATGTTCTCGACAAGGCCGAGCACGGGCACCTCCATCATATTCGCCATGTTGGCAGCCTTTTTCACGATCATCGCAACCAGCTCCTGCGGGCTGCTGACGATCACCACGCCATCCACCTTGAAGGACTGAAACACCGTGAGGGGCACGTCACCCGTTCCGGGAGGGCAATCGACGATCAGATAATCGATATTATCCCAGATCACATCGGTATAAAACTGCTTAACGGTGCCCGCGATCACAGGGCCGCGCCAAATAACGGGGCTGGTCTCGTCGGGCAACAGAAGGTTGAGAGAAACCACGTCAATACCGCCGGGGGTGCGTGCGGGATAAAGGCCGTCTTGATCCCCTTCCACGGTACCCGATTTCAGGCCAAAGGCCTTGGGGATAGAGGGACCCGTGATATCGGCATCGAGGATGCCGACACGGTAGCCCGCGCGGTTGAGGGCTACTGCCAGCAAGGAGGTGACCATGGATTTACCCACGCCGCCCTTGCCGCTGACAACGCCGATGATCTTACCGATCTTGCTTTTTTCATGAAGCTTATCCTTTTGAGGGCCACGGCGCGAGTTGCAATCCGCACTCGAGCAGGAGCCGCAATCATGTGTACATTCTTGTGCCATTGTTTGATCCTTTCCGGGAGATTCTCCTCTTTCATACTTTTACTATTATACACCTTTTCCTCAAAAATTCAAGTTTTTTCTTAAAAATAGTTCCCCGCCGCCGTAAAAGTTATTGAAGAAAAGAGCTACTTGTGGTATAATGATGATATCTATGCAAAACTGTTTGAGAAAGGATCGGGTATGAAAAGATATCTCGGTTTTATCGGGCGCTATAAAAAAGAGGCGATCCTCGGCCCTCTTTTTAAAATGCTCGAAGCGCTTTTTGAGCTGTTTATTCCGTTGGTGGTGGCCGACATTATTGACATTGGCATCAAAAACGGTGACAAGAGCTATATTTTTGCGCGCTGCGGCTTGATGGTGGCACTCGGCCTCATCGGTCTTGTTTGCTCCATCACCGCACAGTATTTTTCCGCTAAGGCAGCGGTGGGTGTGGCCACGGACCTCAGGCGTGCACTCTTTGCCCATATCGGTGGGCTCTCGCACAAAAACACCGATAAATTCGGCACCGCCACGCTGCTCTCACGTACCACCACCGACGTCAACCAGGTGCAAACCGCCACCAACATGGTGCTTCGTCTGTTTTTGCGTTCTCCCTTTATCGTATTCGGTGCCATGATCATGGCTTTTACCGTCTCCCCCGCTGCGGCGCTGACCTTTGTGGTGACGATCCCCGCGCTTTCGGTGGTGGTGTTTGGCGTGATGCTGATCAGCATTCCGATGTTCCGCCGCGTGCAGGCAAGGCTTGACCGCGTGCTTGGTCGCACGCGAGAAAATCTTTCCGGTGCGCGCGTGGTGCGTGCCTTTGTGCACGAGGAAGAAAGCATTCGCGAATTCACGGCGGATAACAGCGAGCTGACGCGTCTGCAACGCTTCACGGGACGCTTTTCGGCGCTGCTCAACCCCGTAACCTACGTGATCATCAACCTCTCGGTGCTGGTGATCATTTGGCGCGGCGGCGCGCAGGTAGAGCTCGGCAACCTGACGCAGGGCGAGGTTGTGGCGCTTTACAATTACATGACACAAATTCTGGTGGAGCTCATCAAAATGGCGAACTTCATCATCCTCATTACCAAGGCCTGCGCAGCGGGCGCGCGCATCAACGCCATTTTTGACACCGAAACCGGCCTGCCCACCAAGGCGGGTTTCAAGGCAACCGAGACCGCGCCTGCGGTGGAATTTCAAAACGTAACGCTTTCCTATCACGAAAATGCCGACACGGTGCTTGAGGGCATCTCCTTTACGGCACGGGCTGGCGAAACGATCGGTATTATTGGCGGTACGGGCTCGGGCAAAAGCTCGCTGGTGTCTCTGATCCCTCGTTTTTATGACGTGACGGACGGTGCGGTGCTCCTTGACGGGCGCGACGTGCGCAGCTATGCCGACACAAAGGAGCTGCGCGCCAAGGTAGGCTTTGTGCCCCAAAAGGCCGAGCTGTTTGCGGGCACGATTCGCGACAATCTCCGCTTTGGCAACCAAAACGCCACCGATGAGGACTGCCGCGAAGCACTTGCCGCCGCGCAAGCGCTTTCCTTTGTCGAGGAAAAGGAGGGCGGGCTTGATTTTTGTCTTGAGCAATCGGCACGCAATCTCTCGGGCGGGCAAAAGCAACGCCTGACCATTGCAAGAGCCCTTGTGCGCCGCCCCGAAATTCTGATATTGGATGATAGCGCCTCAGCGCTTGACTATGCCACCGATGCCGCGCTCCGCGCGGCGCTCGCGGCGCTTCCCTACCGCCCCACCACCTTTATCGTTTCGCAGCGCACCGCATCGATCCGCCATGCTGACCGTATTGTGGTGCTGGAGGACGGCAAGGCTGTTGGCATCGGCACCCATGAAGAGCTGCTGAGCTCGTGCGATATTTACCGTGAAATACATCAATCGCAATTTGGCAGCGAGGAGGAGGCAAACGCATGAAAAACAAGAAAAAACGCGCCCCAAAGGGCACCATGCGCCGTGTACTCTCCTACTTAAAAGGCTACCGCATTTACCTCGCTCTTTCTCTCCTGTTGGCACTCGCCACCGTAGGTCTCACGCTCTGGCTGCCCGTGCTGATCGGCAATGCCATTGACTTGATCGTGGGCCGGGGACAGGTGGATTTTGACGGCATTTTTGACATTTTCAAAACCGCAGCCGTGATCATTGCCGCCACAGCCGTGTTCCAATGGCTGATGAACGTGTGCAACAACAAAATGACCTTCGGCATCGTGCGCAACATCCGCAACGATGCGTTCCGCCATTTGCAAAAGGTTCCCTTTTCCTACCTTGACACCCAAAAAACGGGAGATATCGTCAGCCGCGTGATTGCTGACGTTGACCAGTTTTCCGACGGTCTGCTGCTCGGCCTCACACAGCTTTTCACGGGCGTGATGACAATTGTGGGCACGCTCCTGTTCATGCTTTTCATCCATCCCGGTATTACGTTGGTGGTGGTGCTGGTGACCCCCGTTTCGCTCTTTGTAGCCGCGTTTATTGCAAAGCGCACCTACAATATGTTCCAAAAGCAAAGTGAGATCCGCGGCCGCGAGACCGCCTTGATGGAGGAAGCCATCGGCCAGCACAAGGTGGTGACCGCCTTTTCGCAGGATGAAGTCATGCTCTCCCGCTTTGACGAGCTCAACGAGCAGCTGCGGGATGCCTCGCTGAAGGCCACCTTCTTTTCCTCGATCACCAACCCCTCCACGCGCTTTGTCAACAGCCTGGTATATACGGGCGTGGCGCTGACGGGCGCGCTGCTCGCCATCGGCACGGGCGGCGTGGCGATTACGGTGGGTGAGCTTTCCTGCTTCCTTTCCTATGCCAACCAGTACACCAAGCCCTTTAACGAGATCTCGGGCGTGGTGACCGAGCTGCAAAACGCACTCGCGTGTGCAGCACGCATTTTTGAGGTGCTTGACGCCCCCACAGAAACACCCGACAAGGCGGTCGCCGCGGTGCTGCAAGCACCCGCGGGACGCGTGGAATTCAAGCACGTTGCCTTCTCGTACACCCCCGAAAAGCCCTTGATCGAAGACATGAACGTCACCGTCGCACTGGGACAGCACGTGGCTATCGTTGGCCCCACGGGTTGCGGCAAGACCACCGTGATCAATCTTCTCATGCGTTTTTACGATGTCGGCGAGGGTGCCATCCTCATTGACGGCACCGATATCCGCGACCTCACACGCAAGAGCCTGCGCAGCTCTATTGGCATGGTGCTGCAGGATACCGTTCTCTTTTCGGGCACGGTGCGCGACAATATTTCCTTTGGCAAGAAAAACGCCACGGACGAGGAGATCATAGCTGCCGCCAAGGCCGCGCACGCGCACAGCTTTATCAAGCGCTTGCCCAAAGGATACGACACCGTGATCGGTGAGGGCGGCGGCGAGCTCTCGCAGGGGCAAAAGCAGCTTTTGTGCATCAGTCGTCTGATGCTCTCCCCTCCCCCCCTGCTGATCCTTGACGAGGCAACCTCCTCCATCGATACCAGAACCGAGCAACGCATCAGCAAAGCCTTTGCCACCCTGATGCAGGGGCGCACTAGCTTTGTGGTAGCGCACCGCCTTTCCACCATTAAGGAAAGTGATCTCATTCTCGTGATGAAGGACGGAAACGTCATCGAACAAGGCAATCACGAGACCTTGCTTGCGCAAAACGGCTTTTACGCCACGCTCTACAAAAGCCAGTTCGCGGGTGCATAACATAAAAAAGACTACTCCGCGGAGTAGTCTTTTTTATTTAAAACGATAAAGCTGAAATATGACCTTTGTCCACGCGAGATAGGCGGGATACTCTGAGGATATCGTCCAATTGCTCTTGTGTATAGTTGTTTTCTTTTCTTAATTTTGACAGCTTTTCACCAAACGTCATATCCTTCATCCTTTCATTGCGTAACGCCGCGTTTGGTCTCAACATAGCACGGTGGAGTTATTCACTGCCGCCCTTGGGACTCCTTCCAAAGGCGCGGCGATACATGCGGCAAAAATAGCTGCAATCGGCAAAGCCGCAGGCGGCGGCCACATCCTTTACCTTGAGAGCGGGGTCGTTTTCAAGCTGACCTTTTGCGTGCGAAAGGCGAATGCGCGTGAGCATTTCAAAAACAGTTTCGCCATAACGCACCTTAAAATCCTTGCTGAGCTTTGATTTGGCGTACGGGTAGCCCGCAAAGATCTCAGCAAGGGTCAACGGCTCGGCAAAACGCTGCTCAAGAAAGGCCTTGATCTGCTCGGCGGGGGTGTACTCCTGCCTTGAGACCTCATCGAAAAAGGTAACGACGGCGCTATATACCTTGGCCATCAATGCGGGGATGCTGATCTCGCCGTTGAAGCACGCATACAGCTCTCTTAATGCCTTTTTGCTCTCGCCGCGATCCTGCCCGTGATACACGCCTGACGCCCAAACGCAGTAATAGGCAAGCAAGCGCGAGGCGCCCTCACCCCTGAAGCTGAGCCACGAGGTGGAAAAATCCTCAGTCGTGCCGTAGTACCGATGCGGCTCATCGGCACGGAGAAAAAAGAGGTCGCCCGCTGCGAGTGTATAGGTATCCTCCCCCAGCACCAGCACGCCCTGCCCGCGGTTGACCAAAAATATCTGATGCAGCTTATGCCCACACGGGCGGTGGCGCGGTGCTTGCGGCTCATCAAAGCCGACGGTCATAGCGGAGATCGGAAAGCTCCATTCGCTCGCTTCGGTATCATACCGTGTTCTCATAGTAACTCCTTATGGAAAATAATTATATAAAATACACAATAATTCGATTTACAACCCATCGCAGATACACTATAATTATATTAAAGAAAGGAGTGATTGTCAACATGATCTTTCCCGAAATTTATTTTAATGACCCCGCCGTTACGCGCGTGGGCGACCGCGGTGACGTAGCGTATCTCATCCCCTACCACAGTGAGGAAAGCGCCCGCACTATGCGGCGTGAAAATTCCAAGCGCCTGACCTCACTGAACGGCGTTTGGGATTTTAAATTTTATCCCGCCGCGCTTGATGTAGACGAGCACTTTTACCGCACCGATTTTGACACCGCCGACTTTGACAAAACAGAGGTGCCCTCGGTGTGGCAGCTACAGGGCTACGAAAAGCCGATCTATCTAACCTCGCCCTATCCCATTCCCTTTGACCCACCGAACGTACCCTATGCCAACCCGATGGGTGCCTACGTGCGAGGGCTGACGCTGAACAAAAAGGCAGACAAGCGCTATATCCTCTGCTTTGAGGGCGTCAGCACGGCGTATTACCTGTGGGTAAACGGTACCTTTGTCGGCTACGCGCAGGTGACGCACGGTGAAAGCGGCTTTGACGTAACGGATAAGCTGATAAACGGTGAGAACAGGATCGCGGTAGCGGTGCTCAAGTGGAGCGATGCCACCTATATCGAGGATCAGGATATGTTCCGCCACAACGGTATTTTTCGCGATGTATATCTGCTGGAGCGCGACGAAAATTACATTTACGACATCCGTTTGGAGACAACGCTGAGCAAGGAGCTTTCAGCCGGCACACTGACGCTCTCCCCCTCCTTTTTGGGCGAGACGCGCCCCGTGAAGATTAAGGTCTTTTCCCCTGCGGGCGAGCTGCTTTACGTGGGCGAAAACAAGGCGCTCACGCTGGAAAGGCCGCTCTTATGGAGCGCTGAGACGCCCCATCTTTATACCGTGACCTTTACCTGCGGCAGTGAGCATTTTGCCATGCGCACGGGCTTTCGAACGATCGAGATCGCCGATCAAAGCTTCCTGCTTAACGGCAGGCCTATTAAATTCCGCGGTGTGAACCGCCACGACAGCACCCCCGACAAGGGCTTTGTGATGACCTACGAGGAGATGCGGCGCGACCTGCTTTTGATGAAGGAGCACAACATCAATGCGGTGCGCACCTCACACTATCCCGCACAGCCCATGTTCTACGAGCTTTGCGACGAGCTTGGCCTTTACGTGATGAGCGAAGCCGATATGGAAAGCCATGGCTGTACCTATCTCGGCTTTTATCCTTACATTGCGCAGGATGCGCAATACCGCGCGGCAATCGTCGAGCGCGGCGAGAAGATGGTGCGGCAATGCCGCAACTTTACCTCTATTGTGATGTGGTCGCTTGGCAATGAGTGCTCGTGGGGGGACAACATGAAGGCCGAGGCGCTTGCCATTCGCGCACTGGATACCCGCCCCGTGCATTACCAGGGTTTGCAGCAATACACGCAAAAATTTACGGACGACGACAACATGCGCCTGATCGAATGGAAAAACAGTCGCAACTACGTGGATGTGATGAGCTTTTTCTATCCGAAATACGATCTTGACTACACGTTGTATGAATCTGACCCACGCCCCATCATCTTTGGAGAGTACAGCCACGCGATGGGCAACAGCTGCGGTGACATTTGGGACTATTGGCAAAAAATACTGACCAGCAAGCAGCTTGCGGGCGGTATGATCTGGGAGTGGAGTGACCACGGCATCAAGCGTGGTGAGGATATGCTCTACGGCGGCGATTTCGATGAGCCTTATCACGCGGGTGAATTTTGCATGGACGGTCTTGTCAGCGCAGACCGCCGGCCTCACACCTCACTGCTTGAGGTGAAAATGGCCTACGCGCCCGTACGCATTGAAGCAAAGGACATCAAAAACGGGCGTTTTGTGCTACAAAATTACAATTCCTTCCGCGCCATGGGGTACGCAAGGATCATATACAGCGTAGAGGAGCTCGGCGAGGTGCGCGAGAGCGGCACCCTTACGCTTGACACCCCCGCACTGGGGGAGGAGCTGTTTACCGTCTCCTATGACCTTGGGGCGCTTCGCCACAGAAGCTACATTACCTTTACCGTTTTTGAAGGTGAGCGCGAGGTATTTACCTGCCAGCATCAGCTACCCGTAAAGGAGCGCTACGATACCCTGCCCTGTGGCACGGAGCCGCTGACGGTCTGCGATAAAAACGGTGTGATATGCATTGCGGGTGACGGTTTTGCCTACGCCATTGACAAATACAAGGGGATGCTTTGCGGCGCTACGGTAGGTGACAAGGAGCTGTTGACGGCGACGGCAGACCCCATCGTTTGCCGCGTACCGCTCTCTAATGACCGTGTACTCGAAAAGGACTGGTTTACGCTGGCAGCGAAAAAGCCTATACCGCGTATGGACCTGCGGACCCCCACCCTCTTTGCCAACTATAAGGCGACGGTGCAGGACGCACACTGCGTGACGCTCTCCTTTGATTTTTGCGTTACACATATCGGTGAGCACCCGTATGTGGCTGGCGAGATCGCCTATACCGTTTACCCAAACGGTAAGCTTGATATCACGGAAAACGGACGCGTGCGACGCGATATGCCCGAGATGTTCCCCCGCTATGGGCATTTGCTGAAATGTGATAGAGCGCTTGAAAATCTTACCTATTACGGCTGTGGAGAGGTGGAAAGCTACGTTGACAAGCATCATTTTGCAAAATACGGGCTATACCGCACCACTGTAACGGCACGCACCGTGATGGATAGTGAAAAGCCGATGGAGCATGGCAGCATTGCCGACACAAGCTTTGTGGCGCTGACCGATGGCGACGGCGATGGCTTACTGTTCGCTGGAGACGGCTTCTCCTTCCACGCCTCACATTACGATTTTTACAAGATGCTGCAAAACGATTACCGCCATCGCTCCGAGCTGGAAATTGAGGAGGAGACCTTCCTCATCCTTGACCGCTATATGATGGGCGTGGGCTCACACAGCTGTGGCCCCAAGCTCCAAGCAAAATATGCGGCAACCGGCGGCAATTATCAATTTACAATGAGTGTCGCAGTCATAAAGCACGGCAACGACCCCACGTTACTTGCCAAGCAGATGATGACGCAACAAAAAGCAACAAGATCCTGCTTCCCGCGCATCGCAGGTGGCGTTTGCAGCGCCTCTGCCGATGACACAAAAATGGACACCGAATTTATCTAATAAAGCAAAAAACACCGCGGCTGCAGCGGATACTCCTTAGAAGTATCACGCTGCAGCCGCGATGCTTTTATACTCAACTTTCCGCGCGCGGAAAAAGAGCAAGCAAGACCAAGGCGTACCGCAGCCGCCCTCCCGCAGACGTAGTAACCTACGTCAAGGGAGTAGGTGAGGCACAACGCAGTATTGCGCCGCTATTTTTTCGCGCTTAAATTTCCCAGTTGTGATAAACGTTCATCACATCATCATCCTCTTCGAGCATGTCGATGAGCAGACCCATGAATTTGAGGTCATCGGGGTCGGTGAGAGTGACATAATTAGAAGCAATCTTATCCTTTTCTGCGGAGAGAATGGGATAGCCTGCGCCCTCCAGCACCTCTTTGATGGCGTAAAGGTCGTCTACTACGGTGTAAATTTCAAACACACCGTCGCCTGCGGCAAAGTCCTCAGCACCTGCCTCAAGCGCGGTCTCCATCAGCTTATCCTCCTCAAGGTCACCGTCCTCGTTGTTCACGATGATCACACCCTTATCCTCAAAGAGGAAGGAAACGCACCCGGAGGTGCCCATATTGCCGTGGTACTTGTTCAAGTAAGTGCGCACGTTGCCTGCGGTGCGGTTGCGGTTGTCGGTGGTGGTGTCCACGATCACGGCAACGCCGCCGGGGCCGTAGCCCTCATAAGTAATTTCCTCGTAATCCTCGCTCGTCGAGCCCATTGCTTTTTTAATGATACGCTCGATGTTGTCGTTCGGAACGTTGTTGGATTTGGCCTTTTGAATCAGGTCGCGCAGCTTGGAGTTCGAGGTGGGATCACCGCCACCCGCCTTCACGGCTACGGCGATCTCCTTGCCGATCTTGGTAAAGACCTTGGCCTTTTGTGCATCGGTTTTTTCTTTTTTGTGCTTGATGTTTGCCCATTTGCTATGTCCAGACATGTTTCTATCTCCTTAAATTTGTTCCATTTTTTTGAGGCAGATCAGCGGGAATGCGTTACCAAGCACCACATTGGCGGCACGGGTAAGCGCTACGCGCGTGGCACGCACGGCAGGATCCTCGGCGTTCAAGATCTGACAGTTGTGATAAAAGCGGTTAAATGCCGCGGCTACGTCAAGAATGTAGCGCGTGATAACCGAGGGCTCATAATCCGCGATAGCGGCCATGACCTTCTCGGGGAATTTGGCCAGCATCTTCAGGAGCGCGGCCTCATCGGGGGCGGTGAGCGTCATCGGTGCGTCGCTCGGCACATCCTCGGCACGGCGCAAAACGGCGCAGGTGCGCGCGTACGTATACTGCGCGTAAGGTCCCGTGTTGCCGTCAAAGTTGAGGGCATCCTCCATGATGAAGTTGATATCCTTGATGCGGCTGCCCGAAAGATAATAAAAGACGATGGCGCCAACGCCGACGGCCTCGGCGATCTCTTCTTTATTTTCGATATTGGGGTTCTTTTCGGTCATGATCTGCGTGACCTCCTCGATGGCGGCACGGAACAGATCCTTTAAGAGCACCACATTGCCCGTACGGGTAGCGAGCTTTGCGCCGTTGATGCTGACGGTGCCGTAGGGCACGTGCACCAGCTTATCGTGCCAATCGTAGCCCATGAGCTCGACGACCTTGAACCATTGCGCAAAGTGCAGGCTTTGCCCTGCGGAGGTCACGTAAATGGCCTTGTCGAAATCGTAAGTATTCTTGCGGTAAACGGCGGCGGCGATATCGCGCGTGGGATAGAGCGTGGAGCCATCGCGCTTCAAAATGAGGCAGGGCGGCATGCCGTAGGGCTCCAGGTCAACGATGGAGGCGCCGTCGTCGATCTTCAAAAGCCCCATGTCGCGCAGCTTTTGCACTTGGGCGGGCATTTTATCGGTATAAAAGCTCTCGCCCTTGTAGCTATCGAAGGTGATGCCGAGCTGACGGTATGTTTTTTCGTATTCGGCTAAGCTGATATCAATGAACCAGCGCCAAAGAGCCAAATTTTCCTCATCACCCAGCTCTAACTTATGGAACTCGGCACGGGCGGCGTCCCCGAGTGCGGGGTCGGCGGGAATTCCCTTTTCCTCATTGCCCGAAATGGCGTTGTTGATCATCACGTACAGCTCAACGAGCTTATCAATGCCGCCCTGTTCGATCATCTCGCGGTTGCCCCACTTTTTGTAAGCCACGATCAGCTTACCGAACTGGGTGCCCCAGTCACCGAGATAGTTGATGCCAACGCACTTGTAGCCTGCAAACTCATGCAGCATTTTGAGGGAATGGCCGATCACGGTAGTGCCGAGGTGGCCGATGTGGAAGGGCTTGGCCACGTTCGGAGAGGAGTAATCGAGCACAACGGTCTTGCCCTTGCCCTCGTCCGATGCGCCATAGCGCTCGCCCGCCGTCAAAATATCGGCGAGCACGGTGTTTACAAGATAGCTCTCGGATATTTTAATGTTCAGATATCCGTTTACCGCCTCTGCTCGCTCGACGCAGGAAAGACCCGCAAGGCTCTCGGCCAATGCCGCTGCGATCTGCACGGGCGCGCGGCGCAGCGTGCGAGAGAGCTTAAAGCAAGGCAACGCAAGGTCACCCATCGTATCGTCGGGCGGGTATTCCAGCATTGCCACAAGCTCTGCCGCGGTGGGTGCGGCAGGCGCACCGAGGGCGACGATGCCCTCGGTCAACTGATTTGCGATCAAATGTTTGATAGTCTGCATAATGTCCCTCTTTTTTAATTAAGCATTCTCACTCTCGCCCGCAACGGCAAGGTTGCGCACAAGCAACGCGGGCGCCGCACTCATCGAAAAGCCGCAAATGCCGCTTTCGATCTCGCTGCCGACGCGTGTGATATTTTTCATCAGGTCAAAGAAATTGCCCGCCACGGTAAAGGCCTTGACGGCACCTGCACGCTTACCCTCTCTCACAAGGAAGCCTGCACATTCAATGGAAAAATCACCCGTCACGGCATCGCAGCCTGCGTGCATGCCCTTGAGCTCGGTGATATAAAGCCCCTCACCCATATCGGCAAACAGCTCGTCAAGCGTGGCATCGCCCGGCTTGATCGCACGACAATAGGAGCGGATGGAAACGGGATCGGCATAAGAGCCGCGCCCTGCATTGCCCGTTGACCGATTGCCCGTTTTTTGGGCTGTGGTCAGGTCATAGAGCAGGGTTTTGAGAACGCCGTTTTCAATAAGAGCCTTTTTATAGGTCGGCACGCCCTCGGCGTCAAAGGGCATTTGCATGGTATTTTTCTCGTAAAAGGGGTCGTCATAAACGGTAAGCAGCGGCGAAGCAACCGCAGTTCCCTCCTTGCCCTTGAGGAGCGATAAGCCGAGCATGGCGTTTTTCCCGCTGAAAATGCCCCCGAAGGTGGCAAAGAGTGCGCTGACCTGCTTGGCGGAAAATACGGCGCTGTATTGCCCTGTTTTCACGGGCTTGCCGCCAAGGCGCGCAAGCGCCTCGTCAACCGCCTTCTCTGCAATGCCCGAGTCGGCATGAAGGGAGGGGGCGGAGCAAACACCGAAGGAGGGCTCGCCGCCATCGTTAACAACCGCCTCGGCGTACGCATAATGCATCGCGGCGCTGTGCGAGAGCGAAAGGCCGCGAGAGTTGGCAAGCGAGACCGTGATCTCGCAGGCCCCCGCCGCCGTTTCGGTACCGTCGGCCGCGAGGGGTGTTGCCGCATAAATGCGTTCCTGCAGCTCGAGCGCCGTACGGCGCACCGAAGCGGCATCGGGCATGGCGGGCTTTGCAGCCGTTACCTGCGTGTAGACGGTGTCGGGAGTCGGCGCGAAGAACACAGGCTCCTCATCGGCATCCACCAAGGCGGCATTGGCCATGGCACGGGGCACCAGAGCCTCCAGCTCGCTTTTCGTTAATGCCTCGGTGGAGGCAGAGCCGATCCTGCCGTCAACGGCACAGCGAAAGCTGATGCCGCCTGCCGTACCGAAGGCAGAGGAATTCGGCTCGCGGTTGAGGGCGTCAGCCGACATATCGGTTGACATACGGTAATACACATCAAAATCCGTCAGCCCCGCGCGATATGCGGCGGCAAACAGAATTTCTTTCATTTGTTCAAAATTCATCAGCGACCTCCTACCGTGATCTTGCGCACGCGAATGAGGGGCTGCCCCACATCGGTAGGCACGCTGCCGCTCGAGGAGCCGCACATACCCTGCCCCGTCTTGAGATTTTGCCCTATCATATCAATATCCTGTAGGATCTCTGCGCCCGTGCCGATCAGCGCAGCGCCGCGCACCGGCTCACAGATCTTGCCGTTTCGCACGATATAGCCCTCCTTGACGGCAAAGTTAAACTCGCCCGTCAAGGGGTTGACCGAGCCGCCCCCCATCTCCTTGGCATAGAGGCCGTACTCAATAGAAGCGATGATATCCTCGTTTTTATCGGGGCCGTTCGCAATAAAGGTGTTGGTCATGCGGGAGGTGGGCTCGTAGGTGTAATTCTCGCGGCGGCCGCAGCCCGTCATGGGTAATCCTAAGCGACGGGAGCCGAGGCGATCGATCATATAGCTTTTGAGCACACCGTTTTCGATAAGCACGTTGCGCGTGGCGGGCGTGCCCTCGTCGTCCACGTTAAAGGAGCCCCAGCCGCCCGTGATCGTACCGTCGTCAATGGCGGTGAGCTTGGGATTCGCGATCTGCTGCCCCAATTTGCCCGCCATCTGCGAGGCACCGATGCCAACCGAGGTGGCCTCCAGCGAATGGCCGCAGGCCTCGTGGAAAATGACACCGCCGAAGCCGTTTTCAATGGCAACGGTCATGGTGCCTGCGGGACAATAGGCGGCGGTGAGATTGGTGAGTGCCTGCTTTGCGGCACGCTCGCCCACCGCGCGCGGCGACACGGCATCAAAAAATTCAATACCGACACCACCGCCGGGGCCGTAAAAGCCGGACTGGTTTTCTCCCGCGGCGCTAGCCACGGCCGAGATCGCCAGGCGCGTACGCACCTTGCGATCCTCGCGGCAAAGCCCCTCGGTATTGGCGACCAGTATGGCGCGGTCGGTGTCAAGATAGGTGCCGCTGACCTGCGAAATGCGCTCATCCACCGCAGAAGCTGCCAAGCAGGCCTCGCGCAACAGGTCTGTTTTTTCACGGGTCGGCACATCGTCGGGATAGCGCTTGACCGCGTGACGGTTGATCACGGGTGTGGGTGCGAGGGTGATACGGCGCGCACCGCTCCCCTCTCCCACAGCACCCGCCACGGCGGCGGCGCAGGAGAGCAGTCCCTCCTTGGTGGTATTGCTGGTAGAGGCATAATAGGTTTTGGTGCCGCAAAATACGCGAATGCCGACGCCCGCGATCACCTGATCGCGAATGGCCTCGACCTTGCCCGATACAAAACGGATATTGGTGGCGTGCTCACGCTCGGCAAAGACCTCGGCAAAATCGCCGCCCGTGGATACAGCCACGGACAAAAGGTCTGCAAGTAAAGATTTTTCTATCATAAATCTACTCCTTAGGCACGAGGGAATATATCAAGTATAACCGCAAGACGCGCGTTTAATCGGGGTGACGCTCACCCAGAATGAGGCGATATTTCTGATAAAAGCTCTCAAAACAGCCGCCGTCAAGCGCGTCGCGAATTTTTTGCGTGAGATCATTGTAAAAATAGAGATTGTGTGTCACGGCCAAGCGCATGCCAAGCGACTCCTTGGCCTTTAGGAGATGGCGAATATAGGAGCGCGAGTAATTCTTGCAGGTGGGACACTGGCAGCCCTCGTCAAGGGGGCGCCCGTCACGGGCATATTTTTCATTCAGTAGGTTGATCTTACCGTGCCAGGTAAAGAGATTGCCGTGGCGCGCGTTGCGCGAGGGCATCACACAGTCAAAGAAATCAATGCCGCGGTGCACGGCCTCCAAAATATTGCAGGGGGTGCCGACACCCATGAGATAACGCGGCTTTTCCTCGGGCATATGGGGCTCAACCACATCAATGATGCGATACATCTCCTCGGTCTCCTCGCCCACGGCAAGGCCGCCGATGGCGTAGCCGTCAAGATCGAGTTCTGCGATCTGCTTCATGTGCTCGACGCGCAGATCCTCGTAAACGCCGCCCTGGTTGATGCCAAAGAGCATCTGGTGCTTGTTGATGGTCTCGGGCAGGCTGTTGAGGCGCTCCATTTCTGCCTTGCAGCGTACCAGCCAGCGGTAGGTGCGCGCGATCGACTTTTTCACGTAATCGTAGGGGGCGGGGTTTTCAATGCATTCATCAAAGGCCATGGCAATGGTGGAAGCAAGATTAGACTGGATCTGCATGCTCTCCTCGGGGCCCATGAAAATGCGCTTGCCGTCCACGTGTGAGGCAAAGTGCACGCCCTCCTCGGTGATCTTACGGAGCTGAGACAGAGAAAAGACCTGAAATCCGCCGCTGTCGGTCAGGATCGGCTTTTTCCAATTCATAAACTTGTGCAAGCCACCCATATCACGGATGAGCGCATCACCCGGACGCAGATGCAGGTGGTAGGTGTTGGAAAGCTCAACCCTGCAGTTGAGCTCCTCCAGCTCGACGGTGGAAACACCGCCCTTGATGGCAGCACAGGTGCCAACGTTCATAAAAACAGGGGTCTCAATATCCCCGTGTACGGTGTGCAGCACACCGCGGCGCGCACGTCCGTCGCGCGCTTTGACTTCATAATTTGACATCATTATTTCCTTTCGGAGCCAAGAATACAGCTTGACCCATCATCATTTTAGTGTTTTATCGGGCACATCATAAAAGCTTTATGCAATTCCAAAGACGGAAAAGCAGAAAACCCGTATTTCTGCGAACAAGGCTTCCCCTTGAGGGGAAGCTGGCGCGGTACGCGACTGATGAGGTGTAGGATGCAGCGCATCCGTTATTGAAGCGAGAAATGGCTATACTGCCATCTTAACAGTTGCGCCACCTCATCCACCACCTACGGTGGTCCCCCTTCCCCTCAAGGGGAAGGCTCGGAGATGACCTTCAAAGCAAAGACAATCGTCTCAACAAATCTTGGCAGACGGCCTCAAATCGTTTCTGAATATCAAGATTGGAGTAGCGCACCACAGCAATGCCTAAAGATTGCAAAAACTCATCCCGAATTTGGTCTTCTTCTTTTCCTTTTGGCTCGTAGTGTTGTGAGCCATCCAACTCTATGACGAGTTTTGCCTCAGCACAATAAAAATCAACAATATACTTGTCGATCACTTTTTGTCGATGAACGGTAACAGGCAATTTTTTCAAAAAATCGTACCAAAGATGCTTTTCCTCTTTTGTCATATTTTTGCGAAGCGTTTGGGCATTGCCTGTCAATTTGGGATTACTCTTTTTATTCATTATTAAAATCTTTTGCATTGCCTGTTGATGTTGGCAATTCTCGTTTGTCGAGGAGCAACGACGTATTGCGCCGCCGATACTCGCGAAGTTCAAGAGAGAAGCAAGCAAGACCAGGCGCACCGAGCAAAGGGGGTGATGGCGTAGTGCCCTACGTCGAGCCCCCTTTGTCGAGGAGCAACGACGTATTGCGCCGCTTATCTCTTGAACTGTCGGTCGATGTTGGCGTGGGAAAGCACCATCGCCACAGGACGCCCGTGCGGACAAACCGTGATATCGGACAGCTCCATCAGCTTTTCAACGAGCCATTTGATATATTCGGGGGGATATTCGCGGCCTGCCTTGATGGCAGCCTTGCAGGCGCCTTGATAAAGTGCTTTTTCAAAAAGGATATCGCGAGAGAGCGCGGCGTTGCCCGTGCCCTCGGTCAAAACGGTGGGCAGCGTGAGCAGCAGCTCGCCTGCCTCGGCGGGCTTCAGCCCCTCGGGAATCTCGCTGACCGAAACGGTGTGGCCGGATACGGTAAAGGCGAAGCCGACGGCCTCTACCTCGGCGCGATAGTCCTCGAGCAACTCGGCATCCTCACGGGAGACCGAGAGCGACAACGGCAGCAGCAAAATCTGCGTGGCATCCTCCCCCGCTTTCATTTTGGCACGCAGCTCCTCAAAGAGCACGCGCTCATGCGCGGCGTGCTTGTCGATCAGCAGGAGCTTATCGTCGCACTCCACGATCACGTAAGCGCGAAAGGCCTCGCCGATGATGCGCCACACGGGCGCGGCGGCAAGGGGCGCGGCAGGTTGCACCTCCGGCGCAGATTGCTTTGGCGAACAATCCGTGACCGCGCGCGAGGGGGCAGGCTCCACGGGTGCGGCAAGCACAGATGCTTTGCGATCGGTGATCACTTCCGCATGGGTGGCGGCGCTCATATCGCCTTGCACACGGTAAAGCTTCGGTGACGCGAGGCTAAGGGAGTTGCTTTTCGCTTCGGCAAAGTTGCCTGTATATTTTTTGGCGTACTCTGCCGCGCTCATGTGCGAAAAGGTGGGCGCAGATACGGACCTTTGCGGCGTGTGGTCAATGGTGACCTGCCGTGCGGCCAGCCCCTCGCGCTTGCCCTCCTCGATCGGCACAAAGGCATTGGCAGCGGCAGGAATGGCGGTAGAGCCGAGCTTCATCTCGGGGCGGGTGTCGTCCGCCTCCAGCGCGGTGCGCACAGCCGAATAAACGGCCTCAAATACGGGGCGCTCGTTGGAGAATTTCACCTCAAGCTTGGCAGGGTGCACGTTGACATCCACCGCCGCAGGGTTGATGATAATGTTCAGCACGCAGCACGGAAACTTTTCGGGCGGGCAGAAGGAAACATATGCCTGCTCAAGTGCGGCAGCCGCCGTGCGGCAATTGACGTACCTGCCGTTGATAAAGAAATTTTCGTAATTGCGCTTGGGACGCACATGATCAGGTCGGCTGATAAAGCCCTTGACCGAAACACCCTCGCCCACGCCCTCGACGGGCAGCATTTTCGAAACAAAATCACGCCCGAAGACGGCATACATGGCCGACTTCAATTCCCCGTCACCTGCGGTATCCAGCTTCATGTTGCCATCCACGATCAGGCGAATGGCAATATCGGGGCGCGACAGCGCGATCTTTTCGACATAGGTGGAAACGGCAATGGCCTCCGAAACATCCTTCTTGAGGAATTTGCGGCGCGCGGGGACGTTGCCGAACAAATTTTCAACAATCACAGTGGTGCCGACGGGCGCGCCCTGCTCTGCGAGCTCGACGACCTCGCCCGCCTTGGCGGTCAGGCAAGTGCCGAAAGCGGCATCTGCGGTGCGGGTAATGATACGCAGGTCGGAGACCGAGGCAATGGCGGCAAGCGCCTCGCCGCGGAAGCCGAGCGTGGCAATGCCGTCAAGGTCGGCGGCATCCTTGATCTTGCTTGTGGCGTGGCGGCGGATGGCCACGGGCAGATCCTCTCCCGACATGCCGCAACCGTTGTCGGCTACACGCATAAAGGTGATGCCGCCGTGCTGGATCTCAACCGTCACGCGCGTAGCACCTGCGTCAATGGCGTTTTCAAGCAGCTCCTTGATAACGGATGCGGGGCGGTCTACCACCTCGCCCGCGGCGATCAGGTTGGCGACGGCAAAGGATAAAACGTTGATTTTTCCCATGTGTACCCTCCTTATTGCAGGCGCTTTTTGAGGTCAAACAAAAAGCTCATGGCCTCGTAGGGTGACAGGGTGTTGATATCGGTGTTACGCAGCTCCTCGATCACTTGGTCGTTGATCTGATCCTCCACGGTAATCAGGGTATCGTCAACGGGCTTTACCCTGTCGGCATCGGGTGCGCGCAGCACCTTGGCCGTCTCCTCCACGGTGGCAAGCACCTCCTTGGCACGGCGAATGACCTCACCGGGCAGGCCCGCGAGCTTGGCGACCTCAATACCGTAGCTATCGTCGGTGGAGCCGCGCACGATCTTGCGCAGGAAGGTAATGCTATCGCCGCGCTTTTTGGCGGCAATATTGTAATTGACCACACCGGGCAGCTCGGCCTCAAGCGAGGTCAGCTCGTGGTAATGGGTCGCAAAGAGCGTTTTGGCACCGATCTTGCGGCTATTGGTATATTCCACAATGGCACGCGCAATGCTCATGCCGTCAAAGGTACTGGTACCGCGCCCCACCTCATCGTAAATGATCAAGCTCTTTCGGGTGGCATTTTTTAGAATGTATGCCACCTCATTCATTTCGAGCATAAAGGTAGACTGTCCCGAAGCCAGATCATCGGATGCGCCAACGCGTGTGAAGAGCTTATCGACCACGCCGATCCTTGCCTCGGCGGCAGGCACAAAAGAACCGATCTGTGCCATCAGCACGATCAGCGCCACCTGGCGCATATAGGTGGATTTACCCGCCATATTGGGACCCGTGATGAGCATCACGCGGTTGGCGGCGGTATCCAGCAGCGCATCATTCGGGACAAAATAGGTATCCTTCACAAATTGCTCAACCACAGGGTGGCGACCGTCCTTGATGCGGATCTCCTCGCTGCTGTCAACCTCGGGGCAGACGTATTTGTTTTTCGCCGCCACGGTGGCAAGCGACAAATATACGTCAAGCTCCGCCAGGCGCGTGGCAACGCGCTGAATGCGCTCCCCCGCTGCGGCCACGTGACCGCGGATATCCTGAAAGATCTCATATTCGAGGGCGTGATCCTTTTCGGCGGCACCGAGAATGGTGGCCTCCATGTCCTTGAGCTCCTCGGTAATATACCGTTCACCGTTGGTGAGCGTTTGCTTGCGAATGTATGTATCGGGCACTTGATCGACAAAGGATTTCGATACCTCGATATAGTAGCCAAAGACCTTGTTATACCCGATCTTGAGTGTGCGGATGCCGGTTCGCTCGCGCTCCTCTGCGGCCACACGCTCGATCCAGGATTTTCCGTCATGCATCACCGAGCGCAGATAATCGACATCGGTGCTGAAGCCCTCGCGAATGAGCCCGCCCTCACGCACGATAAACGGCGGATTTTCGTCAATGGCGGCATCAATGAGGTCATGCACATCGGTCAGATCGTCAAGCTCCTCGCAAATACGGCGCAGCTCACCGTCTCGGCAGGTGGCAAGCAGGCGGCGCACCTCGGGCAGCACCGCCACCGTGGAGCAAACAGCTCGCAGATCCTTGGCGTTGGCCGTACCGTACACGATACGGGTAATCAGGCGCTCAAGGTCAAGCACGGAGGAGAGCAGCTCTCCTAACTCCTCGCGCAGCATATAGCTGCCGAACAGCTCGGCTACCGCCCCCTGGCGCTTGATGATCTCGGAGGCGCTGAGCAGCGGATGCTCGATATAGGAGCGCAAAAGACGCGCGCCGGGCGCGGTCTTGGTGCGGTCAAGCACCCAGAGCAGCGTTCCCTTTTTCTCCTTTTGGCGCATGGTCTCGGTCAGTTCAAGATTGCGGCGCGTGTTGATATCCATATCCATATACTGCCCGTCGGAATACACGTGCAGGGTCTTGAGATAGGACATATCGCCGCGCTGCATATCGGCAATGTAATCAAGCAAGGCACCGAGCGCCGAGACCGCTGCGCGGGATGCGGTCAGCTCGTTTGGCAGCGGTGAAAACTGTGCCGCGGCCTTTTCCATGGCGACCTCATAAAGGAAACGGTCGCTCTCTCCTGCCGAGAGCATGGCGCCCATGCGCACCGTAATAAATTCGGCAATGTCGGCAAACTCGGCACGGGGCAGATCGACAATGACCTCGCGAGGCTGATAGGTACCGATCTCACTTTGCAGCCTTGCGAACTTGTTGTCTCCCATAAGCTCCGTGACAAACACCTCTGCCGTGGAAACATCGGCAAAGGCAAGACCCCAGGCGGCTTCCCCCAGGCACAGGGCGCACATATAGTTGTTTTTCTGCTCTGAGAGCATGGTGGGCTCGAGCAGCGTGCCGGGGGTAATGATGCGCACGATATCGCGCTTCACCAGTCCCTTGGCCTTGGCAGGATCCTCCATTTGCTCGCAAATGGCAACCTTGTAGCCCTTTTCGATCAGCTTTGCAATATAGCTCTCGGCGCTGTGGAAGGGCACGCCGCACATGGGGGCGCGCTCGGCCTCGCCGCAATCTCTGCCGGTTAAGGTCAATTCGAGCTCGCGCGAGGCTACCTTGGCATCGTCAAAAAACATCTCGTAAAAGTCGCCGAGACGGTAAAAAACAAGGTAGTCCTTGTACTGATTTTTAATTTCAAAATACTGTTCCATCATCGGTGTCATGGCACAGCTCTCCTTTTTGCATGGGATTTCCTTTTTGTCGGTCGGGAGGCGCAAGCACCTCGCCTTGGGATTGAAAGATTAGTGGCAGCCGCCGCAGGTAGAGCAATTGTGCGTGCAGCCGTCGGGATCCTCGCCCATCATTTGCGCGTTGATGGTGTTATTGACGCTGTTCATCAGCTCGGTTACCTCGTTTTGGGCGGCCTCAAGCTCAACGTAAGCGGGGAGTGCCACGATCTCGTTGTAGATCTCCTCTACGCGCGCGTTGAGGCTCTCGATGAGCGCCTCGTCCTTATCCTCCTTGACAGCCTCCTGCTGAAGCGCCTGCTGCTGCACGGCGTACTCCATGGAAAGCGATACGATCTTCTCATCAGCCTCGTATGCGGCACGGGCGGTATCCAGACGCACGATGCGTGCATCCTCCTTCAGCTTCTTGCCAAGCTCTGCTGCAAGCTCAAAAATTTCCATTGTTTTCAGTCTCCTTTGTTTTCATTTTTGGTGCCGTACAGCGCAAAGGCGGCGGCACGTTCTATTTTAACCATGACCCATTCCCCCTCGGGCACGGGCTCGGCAAAAAATACAATTTTGTTTTGGTCGGTACGCCCCGTATAAACGGCGGCATCGTTCTTACTCTGCCCCTCGCTGAGCACGCGTACCGTTTTGCCGACCAGCTTTGCATTTTGCGCGTCGGCAATATCGTTTTGCAGCGCGAGCAGGCGTGTCATGCGGGCGGCGGCAACATCGTGCGGAACCTGCCCCTCCATTTCGGCAGCGGGGGTTCCCTTGCGCGGCGAATAAATGAAGGAATAGATCATATCAAAGCGCGCACGGCGCAGCATTTGCAGCGTTTGATCAAATTCCTCCTCGGTCTCGGAGGGAAAGGCCACGATAATATCCGAGGTGACGGCAATATCGGGCATTTTTTCGCGCATATAATCGAGAATATCAAGATATTTTGCGCGATCGTAATGACGGTTCATCAGTTTAAGAATACGGTCGCTGCCCGCCTGCAGGGGCAGGTGGAAGCTATGGGCCACATGGCGGCTTGCAGCCATCACGTCGACCAGCTCGCGCGTGGCGTCCTTTGGGTGCGAGGTCATAAAATGCAGGGTGTAATCCCCCTCGATCCGATCAAGGTCGGCAAGGAGCTGCGGAAAGGCATAGCCGTCCGCACGGTCACGCCCGTAGGAATTGACGTTTTGACCGAGCAGAGTGATATCCTTATAGCCCTTGGCAACAAGGTCACGGACCTCAGCGATCACGGCCGCCGGCTCGCGGCTGCGCTCGCGCCCGCGCACGTAGGGCACAATGCAATAGGAGCAAAAATTGTTGCACCCGTACATGATGCTGACGCTGGCGCGGTAGGTGCTTTCGCGCCGAATGGGCGCGCCCTCCGCCACGGTATGCTCCTCCTCACCGCGCATGATGCGCTTACCGTTCGCAATCACCTCCGCCAGGTACTGCGGCAAGCGGTAAATCACGGAGGTGCAGAGGGTGAAGCTGACGTAAGGATAGCTTTTTTTCAGCTCCGTGCGGCGGTGCTCCTGTGCCACCATGCAGCCACAGATGCCGATGATCAATGCGGGATTTTTTTCTTTAAGGTGCTTATACTGCCCCACCACGGAAAGCGCCTTTTGCTCGGCGTGCTCACGGATGGCGCAGGTGTTGACGAGGATCAGGTCTGCCTCCTCGGCGGTGGCGGTGATCTCATAGCCCATTTCCTCGACCATGCCGGCAAGCTTCTCACTATCCGCCACGTTTTGCTGGCAGCCAAAGGTCAGCACAAAGCAGCGCGGCGGCGTGCTCCCTGTCGCTGTGTGGGCGCGCACGGCGGCAATATATGGGGTCATATCAAGGGCGCCCCCGACGGGCGTTTGTTTGGCACAACAGTCGGACATGCGCGTCTCCTTTCAAACATTATATATAATTTTACAGTTTAATATTATACTATTTTTCATGCTTAAAGTCAAGGGGACAAACATAATAATTTCTTTGTTTTTTATAATAATAAAACTTATGAGCAACCGACACGTCCTACCTATTGCATCGAAAGCCAAATTATGTTATACTGAAACTGTAACCAAATCAAAATTCTTGCCAAAGGAGGAAAACTCTGTGAAAAAACTGCTTGTCGCTCTGTTCCTGCTGCTCTGTCTATGCTTATGCACGAGCTCGTGCAACAAAGAAACACCACCGACAAACGACAATCCGCCAGCAGCCCCCGCGCCGACGCCGCAAGAGGACATAGAGTATTCCTTGCTTGAGGATGGCACCTATGCAGCCGCCGTGACGGCAGCGGCACAAGGCGAGATCATCATTCCCGAAACGCACCTCGATGCCCCCGTCACCGTGATCAAATGTGCCAAAGACTTTGCCGACACGGGGACGGCCTCTCCCGTGACAAGTATCACCATCCCCCACAGCGTCACAAAAATTGAGCAAGAAGCCTTTATTCTCTGTACCGCCCTTGAGCAGGTCACCTTTGCCACGGGCAGTCAACTCACCGAAATCGGCGAACGCGCCTTTTACTTTTGTGTAAATCTGACATCAGTCACGCTGCCCGAAACGCTGGCAACCGTTGGTGCATCGTCATTTGAACAATGCTCTGCCCTGGAAAGTCTCACGCTTCCGCAAAGTGTGACGCTGATCGGTGAACGCGCCTTTGCCGATTGCACAAGCCTTACATCCGTATCTCTGCCGAATACGTTAACCGAAATTGCGGCAGGCACCTTCCATTCCTGCTACGCCCTTGAGACCATCACGCTACCCGACACGCTGATCGGCATTGGCCGTCACGCCTTTTTTAACTGCAGCGCCCTTTTTGAGATCGAATTACCCGCTTCCCTTTGTGAAATCGCTGTCGGTGCTTTTGATAACTGTTACCGCCTGACCGAGATCTATAATCACTCTCCCCTTGAAATCACTAAGGGAGCCGCCACGCATGGCTCCGTTGCCGCACGTGCCCTGCACGTTGCCCCCTCGCGCGATGCCGTCTCCCCCGTTTTTTGCGACAAAAACGACTATGCCTTTTTTGAAAACGGCGACAACTACTGTCTGCTTGGGTATCGGGGAAATGACACCACTCTCACGCTGCCCGCAAGCTGCCGTGGACGATCCTATACTGTTTACGACTACGCCTTTTATCGGGAAAGCAATATTGTCTCGCTTACCCTTCCCGCAGCGGTAACATCCGTTGGCACGGCTGCCTTCTGGGGATGCTCGGCTCTGCGCGAGCTCTATTACAATGCCACCGATCTGCCCGACCTGCCCGCGCAAAACAACGTGTTTTACGGCGCGGGAGCTACAAACGGCTTTATCCTGACGGTGGGGCGCGATGTAACGCGAATTCCCGCGCATCTGTTTGACATTCTGAACGGAAGCGCCTCGGTCAAAGAGCTTGTGTTTGAACGCGGCAGCCTTTGCAACGCAATCGGGGAAAGCGCTTTTCAGGGGTGCAACCTTTTATCCGAGCTTTATCTCTTCCCTACCGTAACCGTGATTGCCCCCTACGCCTTTCGGCAATGTACCGATCTGACGAATATCGTCATTGAGGCCGAGGAGATCACAGTGGGCTACGGCGCCTTTTTCGCGTGCGATCGCATCACCAGCATCAACGTACCTGCCTCGGCTTTACCGGCAGCCAAAAGCGCGAAGCTCACAACCGCCGTGGTACACACCGGAGCTGTTCTGCCCGAGTACGCCTTTAGCGGCTGCGCTTCCCTGAAAAATCTCACGCTACCCACCACGCTGACCACCGTCGGTGCACACGCTTTTTACAACTGCGCAGCCTTTACCGAGCTGAAGCTGCCTGCCACAGTACAGGCAATTGGCGAGGGGGCCTTTGCCGGTTGCACCGCTCTGCGAGCCTTCTCCTTCCCAACGGGCGTGTCAACGGTCTCCCCTAAAACCTTTGCAGGCTGCACTTCTCTTGCAGCCGTGCAATTACCCGATGGCGTAACCGCCATCGGCATACGCGCCTTTGAAAATTGCACAGGGTTGACAGCCATCACCCTACCTCCGGCGCTCGCGACCATTGACGAGCACGCCTTTGTTGGCTGCAGCAGTCTGACAAGCGTGACCTTCCGATCCTCAGGCAGTTGGCTTCACGCTTATACCGCTACGGGATCCGTTTGGATCCCCTTTGGTCAAGACGAGCTTTCAAACGCAAAGTTAGCGGCCACTTATCTTACCCAAACCTTCCTCACCTGCTATTGGAAGCGCGGCGCGACCGATTGACAAAAGGGCTGTGTCATTCGCGCAGACCAAAAACACACGAAATAAATAAAAAACAAAGCCGCCTTTGCTATCAAATATTGATAGCAAAGGCGGCTTTTCTATTTTAAGGTGGAAATTCTTGCATCGGGGGCCACACGCCCGCAAAATCAAACACCGAGAAAATGTAAACAAGCACAAAAAATTCTGCCTTTTTTCACACCGTTTTCGGCCTTTTTTCAAAAACAGGCTTAAAATACTGATAAAAATCGCACGGGATCATGCCGTTGTAAAGGCGGCGCTTTTTATCGGCGCGGCGGCCGAAAAAGCGCTCAAACTGCGGGTGAGAGGTGAGGATATACATCTGCCATGGCACAAAGGCAGCAAAGGTCTTACCGATGTCGCGGTAAAGCGCCTCCACCTCGCGCATCTCCATCATACGCTCTCCGTAGGGCGGGTTGCAGATCAGCGTACCGCGTCTGTCGGGCTTTTCGATCCTGCGCGCATCGGCACGGAAAAAGCGAATACAGTCACCAACGCCTGCACGGGCGGCGTTTTCCCTTGCATATTGCAGCACCTTTTCATCAATATCCGAGCCGAACAGCTCGATTTTCTCATTTCGTTTGATAAGATCCTCGGCTTCCTCGCGTGCGATTTTCCAAATACGGTGATCGACAAAATCAAAGTCCATAGCGGCAAAATCTCGCACCATGTTGGGGGCAATTCCCTTTTCGATCAGGGCGGCCTCGATCACGATGGTGCCGGAGCCGCAAAAGGGATCCCAGATCAGCGTATCGGGACGCGGCCGCGCAGTCAACGCCATGGCGGCACCCAAGGTCTCCCGCAAGGGGGCGGCGCCCGCCGCAGGGCGGTAGCCGCGCTTGTGAAGCGCCACGCCCGAGGTATCGATCATCAGCGTGGCCACATCCTTGAAGATAAAGAACTCGATCTGATATTTGGTGCCCTCCTCGGGCAGGGTCTGCACGCCGTGCGCGGCGCGCAAGCGCTCGACCACCGCCTTTTTGACAATGCTTTGACAATCGGGCACCGAAAAAAGTGCACTTTTGATGGCGTGTCCCTTGACGGGAAAGGCATCCTCAGGGCCGATAAATTCCTCAAACGGCAGGGCGCGCACGCCGTCAAACAGCTCGGTAAAGCTGCGCGCCGCAAAGGCGCCGAGCTTGATATAAATGCGCTCGGCACACCGAAGGCGCATATTGGCGCGCGCCATGTCAAGGAGCTCGCCCGCAAAGGTCACGCGCCCGTCTATCGTTTCAAGGCGCCGCACGCCAAGGGCATCCAGCTCCTCTCCCAGCTGCTTTTCAAGACCAAACAGGCAGGTTGCAACAAACTCCATTATCTACCTCTTTCCAGCCATTTTTTCAAACACTGCCCCGTATAGGAATGCGGCACTGCGGCCAGCTCCTCGGGCGTGCCCGTGGCAAGCACCGTGCCGCCGCCCTCGCCGCCCTCGGGGCCAAGGTCAATGATGTGATCGGCTGTTTTGATCACATCCAGATTATGCTCGATCACAAGCACCGTATTCCCTGCATCGACCAGACGCTGCAGCATGGTGATCAGCTTGGCAACGTCGGCGGAGGAAAGCCCCGTGGTCGGTTCATCCAAAATATAGATCGTTTTTCCCGTGCTGCGCTTGGAAAGCTCGGTTGCCAAGCGAATGCGCTGCGCCTCTCCGCCCGACAGCGTGGTGGAGGATTGACCGATGGCGATATAGCCGAGGCCCACATCAAACATGGTTTGGAGCTTCCGTTTGATCGAGGGAATATCGGCAAAGAAGGAGAGCCCCTCTTCCACCGTCATGGCCAGCACATCGGCAATATTTTTGCCCTTATAATGCACATCAAGCGTATCGCGGTTATAGCGCTTGCCGTGACAGACATCGCATTTGACGTAAACATCGGGTAAAAAGTGCATTTCGATCTTCTTCACGCCGTCACCCTCGCAGGCCTCACAGCGTCCACCCTTGACATTGAAGGAAAAGCGTCCGCCCGTATACCCGTGCGCACGCGCATCGGGCGTTTTGGCAAAGAGATCGCGGATCTCGTTAAAGAGCCCCGTGTAGGTGGCGGGATTGGAGCGCGGTGTGCGCCCGATGGGGCTTTGGTCGATATCAATGACCTTATCCAGGTGCTCGATGCCCTCAATGCGATCATGGGGCCCCGCAAAGGTATTGGCGCGGTTGAGCTTATGCGCAAGATACGGATAGAGAATGCCGTTGACAAGCGAGGACTTTCCCGACCCCGAGACACCCGTGACACACACAAAGCACCCAAGCGGAATATCCACATCAACGCCCTTCAGATTATTTTGACGGGCACCGCGCACCGAAAGCACATGGCCGTTTCCGCTTCTGCGTGCTTCGGGCACGGGGATGCTCTTTCGCCCGGAAAGATAGGCACCCGTGATGGAATTTTCACACGCCATCACCTCCTCGGGCGTGCCTGCTACCACGACCTCCCCTCCGTGAATGCCGGCACCGGGGCCAATATCAACGATAAAATCCGCCGCCTCCATCGTTTCCTCGTCGTGCTCGACCACAAGGACGCTGTTTCCGAGATCACGCAGGCGCTGCAGCGTGCGGATCAGCTTGATGTTGTCGCGTTGGTGCAGTCCAATACTCGGCTCATCCAAAATATAGAGCACACCCATCAGAGAAGAGCCGATCTGCGTGGCAAGGCGAATGCGCTGCGCCTCACCGCCCGAAAGCGTACCCGCGCGGCGTGCAAGCGTGAGATAGTCAAGACCTACGCTCTTGAGGAACCCAAGACGCGCACGCACCTCCTTTAAGATCTCTTTGGCGATGATCTCTTCTGTTTCGGTGAGCGTGAGCGCATTGACAAACTCAAGCGCGTCACTCACCGAAAGATTACAGAAGTCATCAATATTTTTACCGCCTACCGTGACGGCCAGCACAAAGGGCGAAAGCCGCTTGCCGCCGCACGAGGGACAGGGGGCATCCTCGATAAAATCGTCGTAATATTCATTGCCGCCCATGTTCATACGGTTTTCGATCATTTTGACAAGACCGTCGAACTTTACCACCTGCTCGTGGCGCTCCTTGGCAAAGTAGCGCACCACATGGTATTTTTCCTCGCCCGAGCCGTAATAGAGTACCTCGCGCTGCTCGGGTGTAAAATCCTTCACGGGGGTATCGAGCGTAAAGCCGAAGCGCTCGCCGACGGCGGCAAAAAGCGGACCGTTCCAGCTGACGGTCTCCAGCGTTTTAAAGCCGTTGACCGCAATGGCGCCCTGCGACAGGGATAAGCTATCATCGGGGATAAGCTTATAAACGGCAAGGCGGCGCTGCTGACCGAGCCCCGCACAGGTGGGACAAGCGCCCTGCGGATTGTTGAAGGAAAACATACGGGGCTCAAGCTCGCCAAAGGAGATGCCATGCTCCTCGCAGGCATAGTTCTGCGAGAAGGAAAGCTCCTCCACGGGCGTCTCCCCTTCCCTTGTCACGGGAGAGATCAGCAAATGGCCGTCCGCGAGCGCGAGCGCGGTCTCAACCGAGTCACCGAGGCGCGCGCGGATATCGCCGCGCAGCACGAGACGGTCAACCACCACCTCCACGGTGTGCTTTTTGTTTTTGTCGAGCTTGATCTCCTCGGAAAGCTCATACATGCTGCCGTCCACGCGCACGCGCACATAACCGCTTTTGCGCGCGTCGGCAAACACCTTTTCGTGCATGCCCTTTTGCGCACGCACCACGGGAGCAAGCACTATAAAGCGCGTGCCCTCAGGCAGCGCAAGAATGCGGTCCACGATCTGATCCTTGGTCTGCTGACGGATCTCCTTGCCGCACACGGGACAGTGCGGCACGCCGATGCGCGCATAGAGCAGACGCAGGTAATCGTAGATCTCGGTCACGGTGCCAACCGTGGAGCGCGGATTTTTCGAGGTGGTCTTCTGGTCAATGGAAATGGCGGGAGAGAGCCCCTCGATGCTATCAAGATCGGGCTTGTCCAGCTGCCCGAGAAACATACGCGCGTACGAGGAGAGCGACTCCACAAAGCGGCGGTGACCCTCGGCATAAATGGTATCAAATGCGAGCGAGGACTTGCCCGAGCCCGAAAGACCCGTCAGCACCACCAGCTTATCACGCGGAATGGTGACGTCTATATTTTTGAGGTTGTGCACGCGCACACCCTTCAGTATCAGTTCATTTGGCATATTACTCTTCCTTGCTTTCACGCAATTCGCGAATTTTGTCGCGCAAAAAGGCCGCCTGCTCAAATTCAAGGCGCTTGGCAGCATCACGCATTTCGGCGGTCAGGGTCTCGATCAGCTTATCGCGCTCACGCTTCGTCAGCTTCTTCTTGCCCTTGCCGCTGCTCGCCTCCTCGGTGGCCTTGCCGATATCAATGATATCGTGCACACCCTTCACGATGGTGGTGGGGGTGATGCCGTGCGCTTTGTTATAGGCATCCTGTATCGCACGGCGGCGGTTTGTTTCGTCAATGGCCGTGCGCATGGCACGGGTTACGCTGTCGGCATACATAATGACCTTGCCCTCGGCGTTTCGCGCAGCGCGGCCAACGGTTTGTATCAGAGAAGTTTCGGTGCGCAGGAAGCCTTCCTTATCGGCATCCAAAATGGCCACCAGCGACACCTCGGGCAGGTCAAGACCCTCGCGGAGCAGATTGATGCCGACCAGCACGTCGAATTTGCCCACGCGCAGGTCGCGGATGATCTCCATGCGCTCGATGGTCTCCACGTTATGATGGATATAGCGTACGCGTATGCCGTTCTCCTCAAAATACGTGGTCAGATCCTCGGCCATGTGTGTGGTCAGCGTGGTGACCAGCACGCGCTCACCCTTGGCGGCGCGCTCTCTGATCTCACCCATGAGGTCATCGACCTGCCCCGCAATCGGGCGCACGTCGATCTCGGGGTCGAGCAGGCCTGTGGGGCGAATGATCTGCTCCACCACCTGCGAGGAATTTTGCCGTTCAAATTCGGCAGGCGTGGCACTCACCAAAATCGCCTGCCCCACGCGCTCCTCAAACTCACCGAAATACAGCGGTCTGTTATCGTAAGCAGAGGGGAGACGGAAACCGAAATCCACCAGATTTTTCTTGCGTGCCGTATCGCCGCCGCTCATGCCCCGCACCTGCGGCAGCATGACGTGCGACTCATCCACGATCATTAAATAATCCTTCGGAAAATAATCAAGCAGCGTATAGGGTGTTGAGCCTGCGGGTCTGCCCGAGAGGATACGGGAATAGTTCTCGACGCCCGAGCAATATCCCACCTCGCGCAGCATCTCGATATCGTATTTGGTGCGCTCGGCAATGCGTTGCGCCTCGATCAGCTTTTGCTCGCTTTCAAAATAAGCCACACGGTCGAGCATCTCGGCGCCGATCTCGGCCAAAGCGGCCTCGCGCTTATCGGCGGAAACGGCATAGTGCGTGGCGGGAAATACACCGAAATAGCGCAGATCGCGTATCACCTCGCCCGTCACGGCACGAAATTCCGTGAGGCGGTCGATCTCGTCGCCGAAGAACTCCACACGCACCGCGTTTTCACCGTAGCCCGCAGGATAGATATCCACGGTATCGCCACGCACGCGGAACTTGTTGCGCTGGAAGTTGAGGTCGCTGCGCTCGTACTGGATGGAAACCAGACGGCGAAGCAGCTCGTCACGGTTCATCTCCATGCCGGGGCGCAGCGAGATCACGAGACTGCGATATTCATCGGGGTCACCGAGCGAATAAATGCAGGAAACGCTTGCCACGATGATCACGTCGCGGCGTTCCAAAAGCGCCGAGGTGGCGCTGTGCCTGAGGCGGTCGATCTCGTCGTTGATCGAGGCATCCTTTTCAATATACATATCGCGCCCGGGAATATAGGCCTCGGGCTGATAATAGTCGTAATAAGACACAAAAAACTCAACCGCCGCGTCGGGGAAAAATTCGCGCATCTCGGCGCAAAGCTGCGCGGCCAGCGTTTTATTGGGCTCCAGAATCAGCGTCGGACGGTTGACCTCGGCAATGACATTTGCCATGGTAAAGGTCTTGCCCGAGCCCGTGACACCGAGCAGGGTCTGATAGCGCATGCCCGCATCAAGGCCTGCCACAAGCGCCTTGATAGCCTCAGGCTGATCGCCCGTTGGCTTGAAGCTGCTTTTTAAATGAAATTTGCCGTCGCTCACGCAGAGACCTCCCTTTCGATGAAGATATCTATATTAGTATATCACAAAGCTATTTAAAAGTAAAGCGGCAGGCGGAGATTATTTGTGCCTGCTGCCATGAGAAAAAGCCGCCTTTACTATCGATATTTGATAGCAAAAGCGGCGATATTTTTTATTCATTTCGGTGTTTTGGGTCTGCGCGAATGACACCGCCCCTTCACTTAAAAGGTAGGTAAAAACAGTGGGTACATCAAAAGGGCGGAAACCAAGGGCGACACGGCACCGAGCAGATATTCACTCACCGTGTGGCGTTTTAAATACACAGAGGCCCAAAACGAAAGGGCGATCACCACAGCGCCGACCAAAATCGCACGCCACCCAAAGAAGCAGGCGAGCAGCGCAATGGGACCCACGATGCTGCAAGCGTGGCCGCTGGCGTGCCACGGCGTCAGGAGATTGAGCGCGGTGAGCACCACCACCGAGCAAAGATACACGGCATCAATATACGCAAGGTTGGGGATCGCACCGCGGATGATGCTGACGGTAAAGGCTGCAATGTAGCCCATAATGGAGAGAATAAACGCGAGCTTGCGCTTCATCTTTTGGCCGCCGGGGCGGAAAGCGGGCACAATGGCCTGCAACGGGTAGGCGAGCACCGGTACAACCGCCAAAAAGAAAAGTGAGAAGCCGAGATCGAGCGGATTGGTTACAACATCGTCACGCAAAAAGTACAGTAGCAAAAACAGCACGGTAACAATGACGGGCGGCACCGTGCAGCCTCGGATAATTTTTGCAAACGTTTTCATTTCACTTTCTCCTCCACATTTTGAGTTTGTTTTGATTGTTTGATGTGGTTTTGAAAACCACGTCTCGCGACAAAAAGAATGATAGCATGACTTATTGAACTTTGTATGAACAGGATATGAATAAAGTGTAACATATATTCCCTTACACAAAGCATTGCCCGCCACGAGCAAAAACACGCAAAAAATCCGCATCTTTCACCGCCGCAGCGGCAAAAAATGCGGATTTTATCAAAAAGGAATGATTTTATACAAAATATTTTTATTTCGGGCGTCCGTTATTCTTGACATCTTTGTTTTTTGGTATTAAAATATTGGTAGCGTGTAAATTGTAGCTGCCGATCACATAGGCACCGCCCGACACCAGCACGGCGGGCAAAATGATCACGAAATAGACCCACGCCTGCCCCGAGAGCACCGTATCTCCGATCGGCACCGAAAGAATGCCAAAGTACATACCCTCCAGCATCAGCGCAATGGCGGTGGTTACCTGCCCGAGCCCCCCTGCACCCGCAAGGCTTGCGATGCCGATGAGGATGGCGAGCAGCAAATTGGGCAGATTGGCCGCAGCGCCGATCACAAAGCCGCGCCAAAGGCCGCGCGAGGTGCCGCGTGCCTCAGCGGAAATGCCGTCCTTAGCACCCACCTCCCACATATGCACGTAGAGCAAAAACAGATAAAACAAAATGGCACCGATGCTGCTGGCAACACGCAGGGTGTTGTTTTGTGCATAGGCACTCACAAACGCCAGACCAACGCCAAAAAGCGCAATTGCAAACTGGTTGACGAAGAGCTTGACGACGGTATAGGAATACTTCTTCAAAAATTCTTTCACGTGGGTGATCCCCTCTTTTCTATCTATTGCTCCCATTATACCGAAGTGTTTGGCGGTTTTCAATACCAAACCGAAATATTTTACATTTTTCTTGCAACCGACACCGAATTTTCACAAAGAAAGGAGCGCGCCATGAAGCAATACGCCGTGCCGCTGCACGAGCTGCCTGTCGCCGTGCAGGATTTTGCCGCCTATAAGACGGGCATACAAAACTGCTCCCCAAAAACCGTTTCGGAATATCTGCTTGATCTGCGCACCTTTTTCAGATACGTGGTGGCCAGCCGTGAGGGCATTGATTTTGAAAGCGAGGAGTTTTCCAGCATAGATATCCGCGCACTTGATCTGCGATTTATCGGCAGCATTCGCACCACCGAGATCTACGCCTTTTTGCAGTACACGGGAAACGTACGCAAAAATCTCTGGGCTGCCAAGGCGCGCAAGCTGGTGGCCATCCGTATGTTTTACCGTTACCTCGTAACCAAAACGAAGCAGCTTGATATCAATCCCGCTGCCGATATCGAGTCACCCAAGCGACGGCAGACGCTGCCCAAATTTCTCACGCTGGATGAGTCACTCTTGCTGCTTGACACCATCAAGAATGACAAAAAATCACGCACGGTGGTGCGCGATTACGCGATCGTGACGCTGTTTTTAAATTGCGGTATGCGTGTATCCGAGCTTTGCGGCATTGACCTGAATGACGTGGGACGGGACCTTTGCTCGCTGCGCGTCACGGGCAAGGGTGCCAAGGAGCGCATGATCTACTTAAACGAAGCCTGTCAAACGGCACTTGCCGATTATCTGCCGATACGCCTGAGCGAGAAAAACGGCAAATCAAGTAAGGAAAAGGCACTGTTTTTAAGCGGCCAACAGAACCGCATCAGCGTGAAGACCGTGCAATGGATGGTATACAAATATCTAGATCTCGCGGGGCTTGGTGATCGCCATCTTTCGGTACACAAGCTACGCCACACGGCCGCCACGCTGATGTACCAGACAGGCGAGGTGGATGTGCGCGTGCTCAAGGACATCCTCGGTCACGAGCAGCTGAACACCACGCAGATCTACACACACGTGAGCAGCGCGCATATGCAGGAGGCCATGGCCCAAAATCCCCTATCACAAGTAAAAAGAAAAAAGGAGATAAAACACAATGATTAAGGCTGTTATTTTTGATTTTGACCACACACTTTATGACCGCGATGCAAGCTACACGAAAATGCTTGCACCCTTCAAGGAGGAGCTTGCAGAATATATCAATCGCGAGCTTGATGACGACGAGCTGCTGCGCCGCATGAAGCAGGCCGACAAGGACGGTGCCTATCCCGTGGGATGGCCGGACGTGTACCAAGAAAAAATCAAAAAGCAGGTCTTTTCCACAGTACCGACCTATGAGGTCTACATGAAGTGCATCCGCACCCATCAGCCGCGCTCCATCACACTCTGGGACGACACCATTGACACCCTCAACGCTCTGCACGATGACGGGCTTCTCATCGGCATGCTCACCAACGGCGGTGTAAAGAGCCAGACCGACAAGCTGAACAACACGCCGCTCGCGCCCTATTTTGACAAGATCATCATCAGCGGCAGCCTGCCCGAGGGCATGCCGCACGCTTCCGCTTACCACACCATCTGCCGCGAAATGGGCGTAGAGCCCCACGAGGCCATGTACGTAGGCGACCACCCCATCAATGACGTAGAGGGCTCGAAAAAAGCGGGCCTTACGGCCGTTTGGATTCCTTACGTGCGCCCCTTCCCCGCAGAAAATCTCGCCCCCGACTACACCATTGAAAAGCTGGGCGAGCTGCCTGCACTTGTGAAAAAAATCAACGGAAAGGCTTAATATGAGCAAATATTTTTTAGGTATTGACCAGGGCACCACGGGTGTGACCGCCCTGCTCTTTGACACCGATTTTAACCCCGTGGCACGCGGCTATCGCGAGATCACGCAATATTATCCGCAGGCGGGCCGGGTCGAGCACGACCCCGAAAACATCTGGGAAATGCTCCGCGAGGCGACACGCGAGGCCATGCAGACCGCAGGGGCTGCGCCCGACGATATTTTAGCCATCGGCATTGACCACGAGGGCGAGAGCGTAGCACTGTGGGACCGCGAAACGGGCAAGCCCGTTTACCCCGCCATTGTGTGGCAGGACCGACGCACCGCGACACGCGCCGCCGAGCTTGACGCCACGCACGGCGAGCTCTTTCGCGCCAAGACTGCGCTAACCCCCGACAGCTACTTCAGCGCCACCAAGATCGAGTGGATCTTAAAAAACGTATCGGAATGTGATGCCTTACTGGCAAAAAACCGCCTGATCGCAGGCAACATGGATGCCTGGATGCTTTACAAAATGACGGGCGGCAAGGCACACAAGACCGACGCCTCCACCGCCTCGCGCACCATGCTTTACAATATTGAAAGCGGCGCGTGGGATGAAGAGCTTTGCGCCGTTTGCGGCATTGACAGAGCGATCTTGCCCGAGGTGGGTGACAGCGCACGCGACTTCGGCAAATGCGACCCCGATGCATTTCTCGACATCAGCGCACCCGTTTGCGCCATGCTCAACGACCAGCAGGCGGCGCTTCTCGGGCAGGGCTGCATCAAAAAGGGCATGCTGAAAACCACCTACGGCACGGGCTGCTTTATGCTGATGAACACGGGAAATACCCCCATTCGCTCCGAAAACGGCCTGCTGACGACCGTGGCGTGGCAGATAAACGGCAAGCGCACTTATGCGCTCGACGGCGGCATTTACATTGCAGGTGCCGCCACGCAATGGCTGCGTGACGGGCTCGGCATTATCAGCTCCGCCAAGGAAAGCGCACCCCTTGCGCTATCCGTGCCCGATAACGGGGGCGTTTATTTCGTGCCCGCCTTCAGCGGTCTGGCCGCGCCGCATTGGGACCCCTTTGCCGGAGGCATGATGATTGGTCTGACGGGCGGCACCACGCGCGCCCACATTGTGCGCGCCACCGAGGAGGCAATTGCCTATCAGGTCACCGATCTTTCCGCCGCGATGGAAAAGGACGCGGCCACGCCCATTACGCTCATGCGTTGTGACGGCGGCGCCGTGCATGACAAATTCTTGATGCAATTCCAGGCAGACATGCTGAACATACCGTTGGAGATCCCCTCCTGCGCCGAAGCAACGGCGCAGGGCTCTGCCTTTGCGGCGGCGGTTGGCGCGGGGCTGGCAAAATTCGAGGATGCCGAAAAGCTGTTCTCTGTCAAAACGCGCTACCTCCCCGACATGAAGGACACCGTACGCGCAAAGCTCCTGCACGGCTGGCACCGCGCAGTAGAGCGCGCAAAGGGCTGGAATCGGGATCAATAACAACTCTTGAACTGCAAACGCCGCCGCGCACCTGTGCGCGGCGGTAATTTTTTCTTTTTCGGCATTTCCCTCTTGACAGCGCGCGGATTTCGTGTTATACTACATTTAACAATTAAGTTAAATGTTAAATGAAAGGAGTGGCAACGTGGGCTTACAGCAAACCATGCGCGCACTTTCCGACCCCGTCAGACGTGAAATTTTAAACCTGCTCAAAAACGGGCGTCTTTCGGCGGGCGACATCGCTTTGCACTTTGAGATCACGGGGGCGGCCATTTCCCGTCACCTATCGGTACTGAGGGAAGCCGACCTCATTCGCGACACGCGCGAGGGAAAATTTATTTATTATGAGCTGAATGCATCCGTGCTTGAGGAGATCATGCTATGGATCGCAACACTGAAAGGAGAAAAGTACAATGATGAAGCATAAGATCAAGCTGATACTGTCTTCTATTATTATTCTTTTACCCGTTTTGTTCGGGCTGATCTGTTGGGATCAGCTGCCCGAGCAAATGGTCACCCATTGGGGGGTGGATCTTGCCCCCGACGCCACCTCCTCGGCGCTGATGGCCGTTGTCTTTTTGCCGCTGATGCTTCTGGCGTTGCATCTCATTTGCCTTGGCATCACGGCATGGGATAACCGCAACAAGGGGCAGGACGGCAAGGTAATGCATCTCGTTTTCTGGATCATGCCCGTCATCTCCCTCTTTACTTCTGCCATCACCTACGCCTTTGCCTTTGGTTGGGAGCTGAACGTGGCGGCCGTTACGGCGATTTTACTGGGGCTTTTGCTGATCGTCACGGGCAATTATCTGCCCAAATGCAGACAAAATCGCACGATGGGCATTAAGCTCTCATGGACGATTGCCAACGAGGAAAACTGGAACGCCACGCATCGCTTTGGCGGCAAGGTTTTTGTGGGTGTGGGAATTGCCACGCTCTTTACCGTTTTCCTGCCCCTCGCGGCCTTTTTCCCTGTCTTTATGGCATTGATACTGATTGCCGTGGGGCTGCCCACGGTATATTCCTACCGCTTTTATAAAAAGCAGCTCGCCACGGGTGTGTGCACCAAGGAGGATTACAAAAAAGCTCCCTCAACTAAGGTAGGGCTCATCATCACCGCCGTGGCGGTGCCTCTCATTTTAGTGGCATGTCTTGTGATCTGCTTTACGGGTAACGTGACCGTCCTTTACGACACCGAGAGCATGACGGTAAGAGCCGATTTTTACGACGATATTTCCATCTCCTATGATAGCATTGAAAGTGTCCGATATGTGGAAAGCGATACCGCGGCATGGCGTCAATACGGCTTTGGCTCACCGCGCCTTGACCTCGGCCTTTATGAAAGCGAGGCACTCGGCAGACACACGCGCTACACCTATCACGGGTGCGACGCGCTGGTGGTGCTGACGGTAAACGGCAAGCTCATCGCCATCAACGGCAAGGATGCAGCGGCAACCAAGGAGATCTACCAAACCTTGATCGAAAAAACGGGAGGTTCGTGATGCTCGCCATCGAAGCAAAGCAACTGACCAAATTTTACGGCATGGCAAGAGGTATTGTTGATGTTGACCTTTCGGTTGCCGAGGGAGACTTTTTTGGGTTTATCGGTCCAAACGGCGCAGGCAAGAGCACGCTGATACGCACCCTGCTCGGTCTGATCGCGCCCACGCGCGGCAGCGCCGCTGTTTTTGGGCGTGATATCATCACGCACCGCCTCGAAAACCTGCGCGAAGTGGGCTACCTCCCCTCCGAAACCGCTTTTTATCACGGCATGCGTGTGGCTGAGGTCTTAAAGCTGTCAGCAGACCTCCGCGGCCTTGATTGCGGTGCGGAAGCAAAGGCGCTTGCCGAGCGCTTGCAGCTGGATACCGGCAAAAAAATAGAGGAGCTTTCCTTGGGCAACCGCAAAAAGGTGGGGCTGATCTGTGCCCTGCAGCACAAGCCGCGCCTTTATATTCTCGACGAGCCGACAAGCGGTCTTGACCCGTTGGTGCAAAAGGAATTTTACACCGTTTTACAGGAAAGAAACCGCGCAGGGGCCACGGTTTTTCTCTCCTCCCATATTTTGGCGGAAATTGCAGCTTATTGCCAAAGCGCTGCTGTGATACGGGAGGGCAGATTGCTGGTAGCCGATAGCGTGAAAAAGCTCGGTCACACGGGCGTGAAGCACGTAACCCTCTACGGTATGCAGGCGGCACCCGAGATCCCTCAAAGCGAGGGAATGAAATTTGAGGACGGCACGGCAAGCTTTTTGTTCAGCGGTGCGCCCTCTGCCCTGCTGCAAGCACTCTCCTCCCTCTCCTTTTCCGATATCACCATTACCGACCCAAGCCTTGACGAGATCTTTTTGCACTACTATCAAACGGGGGAGGCGGTACAATGACATTGTTTTTTCATGAACTGAAGCGCGGGCGGCTGATGCTGGCCATCTGGGCGGGGGCCGTGGCCTTTATGCTGGGGATCTGCATCGTGATTTACCCCGAAATGGCAAAGGAAATGGCCGACATCAGCAATATGTTTGCCGACATGGGCGCCTTTTCCGCCGCATTTGGCATGGATGAGCTGAATTTTGGCGAATTTATGGGCTATTTCAGCATTGAATGCGGCAACACGTTGGGGCTTGGCGGCGCGTTGTTTGCGGCGCTGCTCGGCATCGGTGCTCTGGCAAAGGAGGAACGCGAGCGCACCGCGGAATTTTTGCTGACGCACCCCATTTCGCGCCGCTATATCGTGACACAAAAGTGGCTATCGGTGCTCGCACAGCTGCTGATCTTTAACGCCGTCGTTGTTTTGGTCACGGTTGTGGCTATTGCCGGTGTCGGCGTTGAAGCACAGGCAGGGGGCATGGCGCTGCTCTTTTTGGCCAATCTTCTGCTGCAGATCGAGCTTGCGGCCATCACCTTCGGCGTCTCCTCGTTTTTGCGCCGCGGCGGCCTTGGCGTAGGTCTTGGCTTGGCGTTTGCCCTGTATTTTTTCAACATTCTTGCCAACCTTTCCGACCAAACCGAATTTTTGAAATTTGCAACACCCTTCGCCTATACCGACGGCGCGTATATCGTACGGGAAAACGCCCTTGATCTCAAATATCTCGCGGTGGGCTTGACCGTCACCGCCATAGGCATATTCCTCTCCTATTGGCAATATACGAGAAAGGATATTGCCTAACAACATCAAAAGAGCCGCCAAGGGGGCCTTCCATAAAGCAAGTTTTACCTGCCGCAAAATCAAAAGGAGTACGGACATTTTT
>JAFTKK010000048.1 GCA_017453325.1 Clostridia bacterium | reverse complement strand
GCGTTCCCTGGTGCGCCTCCTCCTCGTCGGAGGGCCTGATAAAGGCGTCTGCGGGGTAATAAGAATAGAGGTCCGTGGGGGCATTTTTGCAATGCAGGCGGTGCTTGATCACGTCGTCGAGAATCGTCATCAGCAGGGCAAAGACAGGCACACCGATCAGCATGCCCACGAACCCGAGGAGACCGCCCATCACGGTAATGGCTACCAGCACGCCGAGCGAGGACAGGCCGGTGTGATCACCGAGAATGAGGGGGGCGAGGAGATTGCCGTCGATCTGTTGTACGACGAGGATCAGGACCACAAACAGAATAAACTTGGAGGGGTCGGTAATGAATATGATCACACCCGAGGGAATGGCACCGAGGAACGGGCCGAAGAAGGGAATAAAATCGGTGATGCCGATGATCACGGCAATGAGGATCGGGTAGGGGATGTTGAAGATGGTAAAAAAGATGGCACAGGTGACGCCGACCATGATGGAATCCACCATTTTACCCACGATGAAGCCGCCAAATTTGCGGTGAGCCTGTTTCGTGTAATAAAAGAGGAGTTTTTCGCTATTCTCGGAAAGGAAAGCGTGTGCCACGCGACGGCAGCCCGCCTTCAGGCGATCCTTGCTGAAAAGCACGTAAATCGAAACGAATATACCGATGATGATGTTTTTGGCCGCGGTGAGGGCACCGCCCGCAAGGTTGCCGACGCCGCCGACAATGTTGGAGCCGTATTGCTCCATGAGATTCATGGCCCAGGTGAGCAGCTGCTCAAGACTGAGGATGTTTTCGGTGCCCGCCGGCAGATCAAAGGGCAGGGCGGCAATAAAGGCGTTCAGAGAGTTGATCAGTCTTGAAATGTAATAAAGACCGTTGATACGGAAGTCGTTGATGCTCGCGGAAAGCTGAGGGATGATCAACCATACCACGCCTGCGAGCAGCAGCAGCACGACGAGATAGGTGGAAATCATCGAAAAAGCGCGGTTGGCGGTGCGTTTTAAGCGGAAATAGACCTTGATCTCAAAAAAGCGCAGAATGGGACTGCACAAATAGGCCAGCACAAGACCGATGGCGATCGGTGTGAGGATGCTGTTCAGCGTCTTGATGGGTTTCAAAATCGCATCGAGATTGGCTAAGATCAGCACAATAAATATGCCGACAAGGACCCACAGCAGAGCGTTACGCCTGCGCTTGGGCTTTTCGGGGCGCTGTTCGGTTTGCGGAGCTTGATTCAATTCGGCCATGGTTTCCTCCCGGTGGAATGATGCATATAGAAGATGCGTACTGTAATATATTATATACGTTTTATATTTCTCCGTCAAGTGGAAATTGCGCATCCGCGCGAAAAATATTTGTCAAACGATTGAAAAACGTGCAGCGGTGTGCTATACTGGGGAAAAGAAAAAAGGAGGGCGCCTATGTCTGTTACGGTGAAGGCCTTTGCCAAGATCAATTTGTATTTGGACGTGGTCGGCAAGCGTGCAAACGGGTATCACGATATCGTGAGCGTGATGCAAGCGGTGTCGCTTTGCGATACGCTGACTGTTGCAAAGACGAAACAGGGCATTTCGCTCGATACGGGCGGTGTGCTGCCCGCGGACGACAGCAATCTCATCGTGCGCGCTGCAAAGCGGTATTTTTCCGCGCGCGGCACCTCGTGCGAGGAGCCGTTCGGTGTGCATATCACGTTAAGCAAGCATATTCCCATGGCAGCGGGGCTCGGTGGCGGCTCAGCCGATGCTGCGGCTACCTTGAAGGCCTTGAACCGCCTTGACGGTGATCGGTTTTCTCTGGCAGAGCTTGCCGCCATGGGTGCTTCGATCGGTGCGGATGTGCCGTTTTGCGTGCTTGAGGGAACCGCCCTTTGCGAGGGGATCGGCGAGGTGCTCACGCCCTTGCACAACCGTTTGCGCGCTGCACTTGTTCTGGCCGTGGACGGCGAGGGGGTTTCTACACCGGCCGCTTTTGCGGCATTGGATGCACGTTATGGTGACTTTCAAAATTTTGTCTCCCAAGTCTCGCCCCGCCCCTTGATCGAGGCGCTCGAAAAAGGTGATTTTTCAAGCACCGTTTCGGCACTTTTCAATCGCTTTGAGGAGGCGGTGGAGCCCACTCGACCCGCCGTGACCGAATTAAAGCACATTTTAAGAGACTACGGGGCTGCCGCCGTGCAGATGAGTGGCAGCGGCCCTACGGTGTTTGGTCTGTTTGCAGATGAAAATGATGCTAAACGTGCCGAAAATCGGCTCAAAAACGCGGGCGTGCGCGCCTATATGTGTCAAATACTTTGATAAAGCAAAAATCTCCCCCGCAAGCTTTTGCGGGGGAGATTTTTAATGGTTACTCTGCTTGGTTGATCTTTTTGATCTTGACCAGCGAAAGGCTGACGTAAAGCATGGTGATGACGGTCATGACAAAGGAGATAAGGGAGAGCACCTGCTGTGCGTATACGGAAATGCCGAACAGCAAATTGCCGTTTGCCTGTATATAGGTGACAAGCGGGCTGACTGCCAGCGTTGAGAGAAAGCCGCATACACCCGATACGGCAAGTGAAACCGCCAGCGCGTCTGCACGCTTTTCCTCGTCCACGTAGTCAAAGCAAAGGTTGGTCAGAGCGCTGTTAATGCCACCCATGGCAATGGCGTTCAGTATGTAGTAAAGCGTGTAAAGCACGCGTCCGTTTTGGGGCACGCAAAAAACGTTGCACAAAAAGCCAAGGGCTGCAACAGCAAAGCAAAGGCGCAGCATTTTGGCAAAGGATTGCTTATCCGCATAGCGTCCCCACATAAAGGAAAAGCTGATGCGTGCCACGGCGTAAAGCAGGCTCAGCACCGCCACGAAAACCTGTGTGAAGCCAAGCTCGATGATCTGATAGGTGCCGTAAAAGGGCGTGGCGCAATAGGTGGCTACGTGCCACAGCACAAACACAAGCGTAATGCGGAGAATGCGCTTGTCCTTCAGTGCCGCAAATAAGCGTCCGCGTGAAGGGGTCTCTGTTGTCTGCTCATGCGGCTTTTCGCAGGTAAGGACCATGGAAAGCGTGTGTAGGATCATCAAAACAAAGATGGCAACGGCACAAATGACAAAGGCCATGCGCAGATTGCCGGCGGCTTTGTAGTGGTCAACAATTGCGCCCATGAGGAAGGAGAATGCCATGCCGGCAATCAGCGACACCATCTCCTTTTTCGCGGTAAACACGCCACGCTTGTCGTGATCCACCAGGCCCATCAGCCAGTCAACCTTTTTGGGGTGTACAATGTTGTAAAAGAAGTAGGCCAGCAGGATCAGCACGATAAATGCGGCGGTGCCCCATTTTTTGCCGCCTCCCACCAAAGGAATCACGTAAAGTGCCATAAACAGCAGCTGATTGAGCACGCTGAAAACCAGCACCGTTTTCTTGGGATTTGTGCGGGGTAAAAAAATACCGCAAAGCTGGAATACGCAGCCAAGCGAGATGAAGGCTGAGATGATACCCGTGAGGGTATCGGAAATGCCCAGAGCCTTCGTGATGGTGGCAAGGTAGGTGCCCGCCACCAAAATGGAGATCAGATATTCAAGCGCCGCCTCGCCGATATATAGCGTGCGGCTGCGCTTATAAGCATCGGTTTTCATGTAATTTCCTCATACTTAAAATTTTGTCATTCAACATCATAATCATACACGCGGGTGAGCAAATTGTCAATGCATTTGCTTGCGAAAAATTTTCGTTATCAACAAAAAGCGAGAGCCGCAAGGGGGATGCCCTCGGCTCTCGTTTGTCCAATATGTTAAAATGTGTTAAAATATCGTTTCGATCAGCCTGGTGCTGGCGGCAGGGGAATACTCCCAGTAGTCAATGTGCTTGACCTTTTCGGTGTCAATGTAATAGCGCAGCGGCTCGGGGGGATCGTTTGCAGGGTAGGCGTCGATGATGATCAGCTTGATCTTCATGCGCTCCGGGATCATGCTTTTGATAAAAACGGCCGCCGTGTCGCCCACCGCGCAGCGCACGGGCGTGTTGCCGCTGCCGCGCAGCTCGGCAAGCCCCGCGAGATTTGGGGTCAGCTCTACGAAAATGCCGTAGCTTTCAATACTGCGCACGCGCCCCACCACCGTTTCGCCCGCCTCAAAGCGCGCGACGTTTTCCTCCCACGTGCCCAGCAGCTCCTTGAGTGTCACAAAAATACGCCCCAATTCCTTGTCAATGCTTTTGATGGCAACATACAAAAACATGCCGCACGTCAGGCGGTCGCGCGGGTGCGCAATGCGTGAGACCGAAATACAATCAATTGATAATAGGGAAGAGACACCGCAGCCGATATCGACAAAGGCACCGTAATTTTCAAGATGTGTCACGCGTGCCGGAATGATGTCTCCCGGCAGCAGCGTTGATAAAAATTCCCGCACGCAATCTCGCTGTACCTCTCTGCGTGAGAGAAGTGCGATGCGTTCTCCGTTTTCCTCGCCAAAGCCAATGATCTTGAATGCCACCGTTTTTCCCACGCGTGTGATGATGGCAATATCCTTTACCGTCTCGCCGCGACGGCAGTAGAGCGCCTCGTCGTGCTCAATGATGCCGTGCATACAGCCAAGGTCCACGTGCAGGCGCATACGGTTGTCGCAAAGCAGAACGGGGGCCTCCAATATCTGCCCCGTGCGCCATGCCTCGTGCAGCGCTTGCGGGTCTCCCAGAGCCGATTTGTTTTCTTTTGTTTTTTCCAGCATTCCTTCGGGCTTGTAGCGGTTTGTCATGCTTTTGACCTCCCTTTGGTTTGTTTTCTTTCGAGTGTATGTGGCGGCGTCAAAAATTAGTACGCAAAAAAATGTTACCGCGCGTTAGGATTTGGGAGCAAAATGGCCAAAAAACGGAGAAAAAACGAGCTTGAACGGTGCTAAATTAAAATTTTAAATTTTTTTTGAAAAAAGGGGTTGACAAGTAAAACCCCTTATGTTATAATGTGCAGGTCAAAAAAATTAACCAAAAATTATGGAGGAAACATCATGTCCACTTTCATGGCAAAAGCCGAAACGATCGAGCGTCGTTGGTTTGTCATCGATGCGGCTAACAAGCCCCTCGGCAAAACCGCTGTTGAGGCCGCTACCATCCTGCGCGGCAAGCATCGTCCCGAGTTTACCCCCCACGTTGACTGCGGCGAGTTCGTCATCATCATCAACGCTGACAAGGCAGTTCTCACGGGTAACAAGCTTGAGGATAAGTACTATCATCACCACTCCGGTTACATCGGCGGTCTGAAGTCCGTTCAGTACAAGACCCTGATGGCAACCAAACCCGAAAAGGCAATGGAGCTTGCTGTTAAAGGCATGCTGCCCCACAACAAACTTGGTGCAAAGGCTGCAACCCGTCTGAAGGTTTACGCAGGTGATGCACACAAGCACGAAGCACAGAAGCCCATCGTGCTGTAATTGAGAAAGGAAGGTAAATTGATATGTATACCAGTGCAAAGCCTTACTTCTACGGCACCGGCAGAAGAAAGAAATCTGTTGCTCGCGTTCGCATCGTTCCCGGTACGGGCGTAATCACCATCAACGGTCGCGATGTTGACGATTACTTCGGCCTCGAGACCCTTAAGCTCATCGTAAACCAGCCCTTTGGCGTCACCGGCACCGCCGGCAAGTTTGATATCATCACCACCGTTACCGGTGGCGGTATCTCCGGCCAGGCAGGCGCTATCCGTCACGGTCTTGCCCGTGCACTTCTTCAGGCAGACCCCAACTACCGTGCAGCTCTCAAGGCAGCAGGCTTCCTGCGCCGCGATCCTCGTATGAAGGAGAGAAAGAAGTACGGTCTCAAGGGCGCTCGTCGTGCACCTCAGTTCTCGAAGAGATAATTACTTCTTTATGGAATATCAAAAGCCTCGCTTCGGCGGGGCTTTTTGCTTTAGTGCCTTTAGGCCGTTGAGCGCGAAGCGCGAAACAGACAACCACCCGCTATGCGGGTGGGCAATAAAGGTTATACCCTTGCTTTGGAGCAGATGTAACATGAGCCTTCTCCTGTGGGAGAAGGGGGACCACCGTAGGTGGT
>JAFTKK010000047.1 GCA_017453325.1 Clostridia bacterium | reverse complement strand
CATGATCGGCGGCATCACCGCCGAGGGCGTGTTCGACGCGGCAGCAGGCCTGCTTGCCAAGGCGGGCGGCGGCAACGTCTTCCTGCTCTACACCATCATCGTGTGGGCATCCGTGCTCATTTCCGCCTTTATTGATAACATCCCGTACGTTGCCACCATGATCCCCGTGATCGGCGGCATCGCCACGACACTCGGCATTGACCCCACACCCCTTTACTTCGGACTTTTGTCGGGCGCCACGCTCGGCGGCAACTGCACCCCCATCGGTGCATCGGCCAACATTGCGGGCATCGGCATTTTGCGCCGCGAGGGCTACGAGGTCAAAAACAAGGACTTTTTCAAGATCGGCATCCCCTTCACCATTGCCGCCATCGTTCCCGCCTATATTTATATCTGGCTGGTATACGGCATCTTTTAAATAACAACAAAAGCACGCCCGCGGCAGAGCCGCGGGCGTGCTTTTTTCTTATATTATAATATACGCGCGCGTATAGTGTCATTGTGTCACGGATGCGGCCCTTTTTCAATATTTTTGAGATTAACATTTCATAAACATTTTGCAAAAAAATGCGCAACAAACAAGGTGTAAGATAAAGGCACAGTTAAGGCGAGGCAGCCGAAAACTCGGCAGAAAAAACAATTGCGAATTAACATTTCATAAACATTTCGCAAAAAACTGCGAAACATGAATCGCTTATACTGATATCACAAGAACACGAAAGGAACACCACATGAAAAACGATAAAATTTTTCTCATCGAAAAGATCCGCACGCAGTACACCGAACAGGAGCACACCGCGCTCGACGAGTTGAAAGCCCTTGACCGCCGCGTCAAACGCCCCCCGACGATCCTTGCTTATCTGCTCGGCACCGCAGGCGCACTTGTGCTGGGCACGGGCATGAGCCTTGCCATGGGCGTGATCGGCAACAGCATGCTGCTCGGCATTGGCGTCGGGCTGCTCGGCATCCTCGCGGTCTCAGTCAACTATCCCCTTTATCGCGCGGTGCTGAACGGCCGCCGCGGGAAATACGCACCCGAGATCATTGCCCTCAGTGACAAGATCATGAACGACAACCAATAATTAAAATATTCACATAAGAAAGGTTAGGTAAACAACAATGGGTATCAAGAATTTTTTTAAGAACGCTTTTGGCGATATGAAGAAGAATGCCAAGGCACAGCACGAGGTGGATAAGGCAAACTTCGCCGCCGCAAAGGCTGAAAGCCGCGCCACCTGGGAGGAGGCCAAGATGTCTCCCGCCGCACGTCAGGATCTGATGCAGAAGGAGCGCGACGCGCAGATCAAGGCCGCAAACGAGCGCACCGCCGCAGCCGAGGCACGCATCAACAACGCAAAGAACGGCAAATAAGAAAAAAGCTCCGCCCGCGGCGCGTGATATCACGCGCCGCGGGCAAGACTACTTTCACGACGAAAGGAGGGGTGGAACATGAAACGTAAATATTCCTATCGCGCGGGCAATAAGCAAATAGAGCGCGAAGTCAATTACATTCCCGTGCGCTATATCATTGCCATGATGCTGACGGTCCTTGAGGTGCTGGCCATCATCGGCGTGGTGGTGGCGCTTTGCTATTTCGTACCCTATTTTTATCTTGCCGCCTGGGCAACCGAGATCGGGTGCGTGATCAAGATCATTTCCTCGGACGACAATCCCGACTACAAGGTGCCGTGGCTGCTTTTCGTGTTGATATTGCCGATCGCGGGCTTCATGCTTTATTTTATCTTTGCCTCGCGCACGCTGCAGAAAAAATACGTGAAGCGCTTGCACGATTTGAAGGTCTTTTCCTATGAAAAAAACGACAGCGTCGCCTTCGCCGAGTTAAAGGCAGAGGATCGCGCCGCACACAACGGGGCAAAAATGCTTTGCCAAGTGGCCGACTGCTCGCTCTTTCAAAACACCAAAACCGCTTACTTCCCCTTGGGTGAAGATATGATGGCCGCGCTGCTGACCGACCTGCGCGGCGCCGAAAAATTCATCTACATGGAATACTTCATCATTGAGGAGGGCAAGTTTTGGGGCGCCATCCTCGATATTTTAAAGCAAAAGGCAGCAGCGGGCGTGGAGGTCAAGGTCGTATACGACGACATCGGCTGTATGTCCACGCTCCCCGGCAATTACGCCAAGATCCTGGCGGGCTACGGCATTGAGGCCACGCCCTTTTCCCGCCTGCGCGGCAACGCCGACAGCGAGTTTAACAACCGTTCTCACCGCAAGATCACCGTCATCGACGGCAAGATCGGCTACACGGGCGGTGTCAACCTTGCGGACGAATATATCAACGAACGCGTGCGCTTTGGACATTGGAAGGATACGGCGCTGCGTCTGGAGGGCGAGGCGGTGTTTGAGCTGACAAAGCTCTTTTTGACCGATTTCGGCATCAACGTGAAAAAAATGCCCGAGCCGCAGCACGCACTCTATCCGCCGCAAAGCCACAAGGCCGCAGGGTATGTCATTCCCTTCGGTGACGGCCCCGCACCCCTTTACACGCGGCGCGTCGGCAAAAGCGTGATACAGAATATGCTGGCAAACGCGACGCGTTATATGTATATGACCACCCCCTATCTCATCATCGACAACGACCTTTGCACCGCCATTGAAAACGCGGCGCTGCGCGGCGTGGACGTGCGCATCATCGTGCCGCACGTGCCCGACAAAAAGATCGTGTTTGGCATGACACGCAGCTTCTACACGCGTCTGATGCGCGCGGGCGTGAAGATCTATGAGTACGAGCCCGGCTTTATTCACGCCAAGAGCTATCTTGCCGACGACGAATGTGCCATGATCGGTACCATCAACCTCGATTACCGCAGTCTGGTGCACCACTTTGAAAACGGCGTATGGCTCTGGCGCGCCGATGCGATCGCGGACCTCAAGCACGACATCGAGGAAACGCTGGCGCGCTCCATCCCCGTCACCGAGGATATGCTCACCACCAATATCTTCCGTCGCTTTTTCCGCGCCGTGGTGCGCATTTTTGCACCACTCCTGTAAAAAGTTCGGAAAAACCGCGCCGCGAAAACAAAACCTTAACATTTATATGTTAAAATACCCCCATACCATGAAAGGAGGCCGACCATGTTTCAAATTTTAGTTGTGGAGGATGACCGCGATCTGTGCCGCACGGTCTGCCAATTTTTAAATAACGGCGGTTACGAGGCTACCGGCTGTCTTGACGCCGACACCGCCTACGACGCCCTGTACGAAAAGACCTTTGACCTCATCATCTCGGATATTATGATGCCGCGCGTGGACGGCTTTGAGTTCGTGCGCACCGTGCGCACCCTCAACCAGGATATTCCGATCCTGTTTATGACCGCACGCGACGATTTCGCTGCCAAGCAGCGCGGCTACCGCGTCGGCATTGACGATTACATGGTCAAGCCCATCGACCTTGACGAGCTGCTTTTGCGCGTGGGTGCGCTGCTGCGCCGCGCGGGGATCGCCGCCTCACGCAAGATCACGGTGGGTGACTTCACCATGGATATGGACGAGCGCACCGCCACCCTCGGTGACGAGGAGATCCCTCTCACCGCGCGCGAGTTCAGCCTGTTATATAAACTGCTCTCCTATCCCAAAAAGACCTTTACGCGCACGCAGCTGATGGATGAATTTTGGGATGCGGACACCTCGTCGGGGCCGCGCACGGTTGACGTGTATATGACCAAGCTGCGCAGCAAGCTCTCAGCGTGCACCTCGTTTGAGATCGTGACGGTGCACGGACTTGGCTACAAGGCGGTGCTGAAATGAGCCGCCACGGGAGATATCACAAGCTGCTGTTCACGCTCAATCACTATCTGCTCTTCTTTTTGCTGATCGCATTTGTCATCACCTCCTGCATGGCGCTGTTTATCACCACCATGACGGCGGTAATGGGCATCACGCTGACCTCCGAGGATATCACGGTTGCCGCCAAGCTGACCTTTGGCAACGTGGTGCTGCTGAGCGCGATCGTGACCGCCATTGACGCGGTGCGCCACCGCCTTTCGGTGGAGCTGCCCGCAAAGCGCATCACCGATGCTGCCAAAAAGATGATGCGCGGTGACTTTGACGTACGCATTCGCGAAAAACGCACGCTGGACGGTGACGACACCTTCAACGAGATCATTGAGTGCTTCAACCAAATGGCCGTGGAGCTGAAAAGCACCGAGACGCTGCGCACCGATTTTGTTGCCAACGTCTCACACGAGCTGAAAACGCCGCTTGCCGTGATACAAAACTATGCCACGATGCTGAGCGCCCCCGACCTCAGCGAGGAAAAACGACGGGAATACGCCGCGGCCATCACCGCCGCCACGCGTCGCCTTTCCTCACTTGTGACCAATATATTGAAGCTGAACAAGCTCGAAAACCGACAGATCTTCCCCACACCCGAAACCTTTGACCTCGGCGAGCAGCTTTGCGAATGCCTGCTCGGCTTTGAAAACATCTGGGAGCAAAAGCACATGGAGATCGTCACCGAGCTTGAGGACGGCGTGCAGGTGAGAACCGACCGCGATATGATGACGCTGGTTTGGAACAATCTCCTCTCAAACGCCTTTAAGTTTACCCCCGAGGGTGGAACGGTTGGCCTTACGCTTCACAAAGAGGGGGGCTTTGCCGTGGTGACGGTGCGCGACACGGGCTGCGGCATCTCGCGCGAGGTGGGCGCCCGTATGTTTGATAAATTTTACCAGGGCGACACCTCACACGCCTCTGAGGGCAATGGCCTGGGCCTCGCGCTCGTGCGCCGCGTGATCGACATTACGGGCAGCGAGATCGCGGTCAGCAGCGAGGTGGGACACGGCACGACCTTTACGGTAAGGATAAAAGCGAATGGAACGGTTTAAGCGATTTTTGCACGCGCTGCTCTTTCCGCACGCAGCGGTGCCCTTACTGCTGGTGCCACTCTCGGTGGCGGCACTTATTTACGTGTTTGTGTCACAAAAAACCGACGGTGCGCTCGCGATCACCTGCTACGTGCTCAGCTTTTATACGCTCACCGTGTGCGCGCTGCGCGCGCCCGCGCTTCTTCATTTTTTCAGACGCGCAATAGAGCATAACCCCTTTTTGCACCGTCTGACCACCGATGCGCGTTTTCGCTTAAAGCTCGTGCTGCACGGCTCGCTTGCCATCAATACCGCCTATGCCCTTTTTCAGCTCGGCATGGGATTTTACTATCGCTCGCGCTGGTTTTATGCGCTGGCCGTATATTATGTTTTGCTCACCGTCATGCGCTATTTTCTGCTGCGTGACCTCAAATCCCTCGACGCCGGCGCCGACCTTGAGGGCGAGCTGCGCCGTTACCGCTTTTGCGGGGTGGCGCTTGCAGCCATGACCCCGGCGCTGATCGTCATTGTAGCCTTTATTCTCTGGCAAAACCGCGGATTTTCCTACCATAGCATCACCACCATTGCCATGGCCGCCTATACCTTTGGCGCCTTTACCGTGGCTACCGTCAACATCATCAAATACCGCAAATACCACAGTCCGCTTCTCTCTGCCGCCAAGGCCGTGAGCATGACCACCGCTTCGGTCTCCATGCTCTCGCTGGAAACCGCCATGCTGTCTGCCTTTGGCGAAGAGGGCGACGCGCTCTTTCGCGCGCTGATCACGGGGCTTTCGGGGCTAGCGGTCTGCCTGTTCGTGCTCGGCATGGCGATCTTTATGATCCTGCGCGCGGGCAAAGAATTGAAAAAATTACAGCAAGGAGCACAAGATGGAATCTCATCCTAACACACCAAACGAAAGCTTTTCTTATACCTACAGCGCCGCCGAGCAGGAGGAGCTGAAGCGCATACGCAAAAAATACGTCACCGACGAGCGCGAGGACAAATGGGAGCGCCTGCAGCGACTTGACGCAAGCGTGACCGAAAAGGCGCAGCTGATCTCGCTCATTCTCGGCATTCTCGGTGCCCTCATCCTCGGCGTTGGCATGTGCTGCGTGCTGGTATGGGGTACGGGTGCCGGCATGATCGCGCTGGGCGTGGCCGTTGGGCTTGTGGGCATCGCGGGCGTGGCCGCGGCCTATCCCGTTTACCTGCACGTGATGAAAAAGCAGCGCGACCTCGTTGCCCCCGAGATCCTGCGTCTGACGGAAGAGCTGATGCAAAAATAAACAAAGGACAGAGAATTTCGCATTCTCTGTCCTCTTTTTTTAGCGGAAAGGTAAGCCGTATGTTTTGTGAGAAGCGGCGATACTTCCCTTTCTTCATATCGTGCTATCACCTTAGTCTCTTAGCATCACCGCGTCATGCTGCGCCGTCGGTACCGCACCGTTCACTTGGAATCATCTATGCGGCAGATTTCTTCCATAAAATCTTTTTCAATATACCACGGCCATTTGCGCATACGCGAAAAATCATACTCGCCGTTCACGTACAAGCCCACTTCCATACCAAGTGTTTGGGTTGCCGCATCACTTTCCTGTACGATCAGCAAAAACGCATCGTATTCCCTGCCATTGTAGGCGCTTTCCACAGGCACCGTCTCGCCGTTATTTTTGCTTTCGGGTATCGCTATGGGCAGGTATTTTTGCCGCTTATCGTACCGAAATTCAATCACGGTATGCTCCATTGCCTGCAAGGCTCCGTATCCCGAGACATACACGGTGCGATTGGCCGAAAGCCATCTGCCCGACGTGTTCATAAACGCCTCGTAGACCGCATCAAGCTCTGCTTGGGAGAGGGCCACTGTTTTCCCGTCGCGATGCAGCACCGCGTGATCGGGTTTGGCGGGAAAGATGCTGCTTTCCACCAAAACCTCACCGTCGTTGGCCTCCCTTGTATTGAGCAGCGCTTTTACCAGCAGATCATCAAACTCATCGCCATAAGCATTCAAATCAAGCCCCAATACGGTTTTTTTGTTGTCAATACCGAAGTATTCACCATCATGGCAAGGGGTGAGAACCATATGCAAGCCCGAAACTCGGTCATCGGAGACCTCCCACCCCAAAGACAGAGAAGTATACACAAATGGTTCAGCGCAAAGCGGCTCCTCGGTGCCAAGTGAGCCTACGTATTGGTAAGGGCCGTTATAGCAAAGCTCAAACCGCACCGCAGGCAACTTATTTGGCTGCTTTGCTTCGGTATGAGTGCAGGTTTTGGCACCCGCCACCCATCTTGAAAGCGTTTGATATAGGGCGGCCTGCGTGTCCTTGGTCAAGGTATATTTGTCTTCTCCATGATAAAACACAACGGTGTCGGGCTCGGGAAGCAGCGCCTCTGTTTCGATCGGATCGCGCCACACCCCGGACGGTGGCAGGGTGGCGATGCGCCAGATCAGCACAAGAACAGCGCAAAGAAGTGCAGCCGAGGCACCGAAAATAACGGCCAGCTTTCTTTTCTTTGTCATGTTATACGATCACCTCGTTTGTAATAGCATCATAGTATACATATTCCGCTTCGGAGCACGTATGCTCCCCGTGTGTGGTGGTGAGAATACGTTTTTCAAGCCGTCAATTCTGCACATAGTTTCATTCGATGCAAGATATTACGATAGCTCTGAACGCATCGGCGGCGTCAGCGTCAAACACCATCGCTTCCTTCTGGCCAAAATATTCACCGTTGCGCTCACCTGTAAATGAAAAAGTCGAAGTATTGCCGTTTAAACCCGAAATACCGACAGTATCGTAACTACCTTTAAAAAAGTAGGTGTTGTGCAATGTGTAGTGCCATTGTGGCGAATCCATATTAAAATCTGAAAAGCCAAAGGAAAAGCTTCTCCGTTTGTCATAATGAAATTCGATTACACCGCCACGCTCTCTACTGTTTAAATAATCTTTTTCCTCCCACGGGCAAAGGAATATTGAACGCGATGTACCCACAAAATGGGTGGTCAGCTCCAAAAAAGCACTGTGTACACGATCTATCTCCTCCTCGGATAGCTTTTGGGTGCGCAATTTATCCTGCTCATCTTTGTAGTAGGCCGTAATAGCGTCAGGGCGGTCTAAAAACTGCTGCGCGGGGATAGGCTCCTCGTGATAATTCCGGTAATACGCAATGCCGATGCCTGCACCGGCGAGCAGTACGACCGAAAGCGTGACCGCCACAATGACGACACCTATTCTTTTTTTGCGTGAGTTGATCAATATAATACCTCCCCTTGTTACTCACTCGATGCATGATCTTACAACAGACCAAAAACGAGCCGCCGCTTCATCCGGAAAATAAATCGAACCATCACCTGAGATATATTGACCGTTTTTGCAACCCCTGATATGCAGATGTGTCTCATCCATATTCCCCAAAAGCACCGAATCACACTCTCCGGAAAAACCTGCTGTTTTTGAACTGTCATAATGAGCCGTAGTATCCAAACCGGGAGAAGAGCAAAAAAATCTAACCAATCGACGTTGCTTATAATGAAATTCAATCCCACCCAAGGCATTCTCGGTAGTAAACGGATGCGTGGTCGTTGGCTTGCGTATTCGCCCCAACTGGGGCGAATACACGTCGTTATACTGAGGCAGCAATTCTTCTAAAGCCTTGTACACCAAATCAATTTCATCGCGTGAAAGCTTTTTTTCATTCACTTTCCCGTCATCGCGATAATATACGGTAATGCCATCCGGATAATCCAAAAACTTTTCCATCGGGATAGCTTTTTCATAATAATTGCAATAATACGCAATGCCGAAGCCTGCACCGGCGAGCAGTACGACCGAAAGTGTGACCGCCACAATGACGACACCTATTCTTTTTTTGCGTGAGTTGATCAATATAATACCTCCCCTTCTGTGATATCTACGTATGTCACTTCGGAGCACGTATGCTCCCCGTGTGTGGTGGCCGCGCAATAGCGCTGAAAGATTTTTTCTGTCATCTTTTAATCATAAAACTGCGGAAGCTTGTCATGACGTGTCGTGCGCTATCATTGCGAATGTCAATGGATAGCGCCGAGAGATCGGGAACCCGCGGGGGGTGACTTTATGATACCATATCTGCAACATATATGTCAATCCTCTCACCGGTCATGACAAGCGGCAGCTTTTCGTTTAAGCCATTGGAGTATCCTCCTTTTTTGCCTTTTATTTTGAAGGCGCTATTTCCCCTTTCACGCGCTTCACCCTTATAAACGCAGCAGATATCAAAAAAGCTTCACTTTTTTGACAATTTCATGAAAAATTTTTATTTTCCTATGATTTGGGGGGCTTAACATCATATTTTGATGCTTTTATTGCCTTTTTTGATGCCGTGTGCTACAATAAAACCATCACATCAAGCGAGGAAATGAATGTTACCGATCTATCTACAGACTGTGATGGCACAAATGCAGGAGGACGAGCAGCTGGCGCTTGCCGAAATCTATCGGCAGCACCTCCCACTTATGCTAAAGATCGCACAGCAATACCTATCCGTACAAGAGGATATTGAGGACGCGGCACACAACGCCGTTCTCGCCATTGCACGAAATATCAAAAAGGTCAAAGAGCTGCAAAGCTCTCAAGTGGCGGTGTATGTCGCGCTGGCAGCCAAAAGCGCTGCCATTGATCTTTACCGCAAACGGCATCGGCAAGCCCCCCTCCCTTTGCCCGCGGAGCTTGCAGACAACGTGAATATTCCCGTTGAGGCCGCGACCGCCAACAGCTATGACCGCGTGCTGGCATATATTAAAACCATGCCGCCGCAATATATTGACCCCTTGATCCTACATATCACCATGGATCTGCAAGCGCGCGACATTGCCCTGACATTAGGGCGCCCCGTCGGCACCGTGAAAACGCAGCTGCGCCGTGGGCAAAAATTGCTGCAAAAACAGTTTAGGGAGATGCAGAAAAAATGAGAACGATCACACATCCCGATATAAAAGAAGCCTTTACCCGATTGGCCGCAGACAAGCTGGCCGCCTTTGAGGCGCTGCCCGAGGCCGACTTTTGCCCAAGCGCCGCATTTGAAGAAAAAATACAGCGGCTGATCCGTGCCCAGGCGCGATGGACGTGGCGTTTTGTAAAAACCACCCGACGCAAGGTCGCAACGGTCATTGCCATCATTGCCACGCTGCTGGCTTTATCGTTAAGTATTTCCGGAGTGCGAGAAACACTATATTTCTTTGTAACAGAAACCTTCAGCACCCATATCGATTTTATCGGAATGGGCCCTTGCAATGTCAAGAAGCTCACCGAAATTGAAGAATATCGCTCTCCAAAATGGATACCGACAGATTATACACTCAAAAATCATACCGAATCACGCATATACCAATGTTACACTTGGGAAAACGACAACAATAAAATTCTTTTTGAGCAACATATTGCAACGGCCTACTCCGTGTCTGTCAATGCCGAGAACACCAGTTTCCAAAAATTATATATCGGCAATTACTTAATCTACACGTTCGAAAAAAATGGACTATATGATCTTTACTGGATCGACGGTCCATATGCATATACCTTGCTATGCCCGACCGCGCTCGGATGGGAAAACGTCACGCGGATCATCGAGAGCATTTCATAATTTTTGACAAACGGTAAAAAATATGATAAGATAAAGAAAAACGCGCGGCATGCCGCGCGGGAAGGAGACCTATGATGTCCGTATTAAAAATAACTGCCGAAAATTTTGAAGCCGAGGTGATGTCCTCCGACAAGCCCGTGCTGGTTGACTTTTATGCCGATTGGTGCGGCCCGTGCAAGATGCTCGCGCCCGTGATCGAGCAGGTCGCCGACGAGCGCCCCGACGTGAAGGTATGCAAGGTCAACGTAGATGAGGAAAGCGCGCTTGCCGCACGCTTCGGTGTGATGAGCATCCCCACCCTGGTCGTCATCAAGGGCGGCGAGGTAGCGGCACAGTCTCTTGGCGCCAAGCCCAAGGGGCAGATCCTTGCGCTGCTGGATTAAACCATGGCAAACGAGAAAATCTACGACGTATTGGTGATCGGCGGTGGGCCTGCGGGTTATACCGCCGCGCTTTACGCGGTACGTGCAGGGCTTTCCTGCCTGGTAATTGAAAAAATGTCCGCAGGCGGGCAGATGTGCGAGACCATGCACATCGACAATTACCCGGGGCTTGCCGACACCACCGACGGCTTTACGCTGGGTGCCGCCATGGCGGCGGGCGCCGCGCGCTTCGGTGCCGAGACGGTGCAGGCAGAGGTGACCTCCTTGGATCTCTCCGCCACCCCCAAAACCGTTTTGGCAGACAGCGGCAGCTTTGCCGCCCACACCGTTATTCTTGCCACGGGTGCCACGCATAGGCACATGGGGCTTGACCGCGAGCGCGAGCTGGTGGGGCGCGGTGTTGGATATTGCGCCACGTGCGACGGTATGTTCTACCGCGGCCGACGCGTGGTTGTGATCGGCGGCGGCAATTCGGCCGTGGCCGATGCCCTGTATCTTGCGGGGATCTGTGAGCACGTGACGCTGGTGCACCGCCGCGATACCCTGCGTGCCTCCAAGGTGCATCACGCCCCCCTTGCCGCCTGCGAAAACGTCACCCTGCAGCTAAACAGCGAGGTGGTGAGACTGATGGCAGACGAGCGCCTGACGGGCGTGGAAATTCGCGAAAAGGACACGGGACGGGTGTTTACCTTGCCCTGTGACGGCGTGTTTATCAGCATCGGGCGCGACCCCGTTACCGCACTTGTGAGAGATCAGCTCACACTTGACGAAACGGGCTATATCGTGGCCGATGAGACCACAAAAACGGACATTCCCGGTGTATTTGCCGCGGGCGACGTGCGCACCAAGCCCCTCAGGCAAATCGTGACCGCCACGGCAGACGGCGCCACCGCCGCCTATTTTGCGGAGCAATATTTGCAGCAAAACGGCCTTTGAGGGGGCAAAAGCACCCCCGTGACCGCCGCAGGTGTGGCGCCGCGCTCGGCGGAGCCGAGGACAGTCCCCTGATTGATAAAAGGGAGAGAGAACCCGACCGAGGTTCTCTCTCCCTTTATGTTATCTGTAATATACGTAATGTACGATGACGGTGCGCATTTTGCCGCCGTGCTCAAGATCGGGCGCGGTGATCACCACACCGTCCTTTGACATCAGCTCCGCTGCCTCCATCTCCTCGATTTTGCAGCGCATCAGCACGTCAAAGGAGGCATAGACCAGCAGCTCGTCCTCCTTAATATTAAGCGACCCCGATTTGCCGATGACCTCATCGACGTTGTCGATACGCTCGCTCACGTACTTCACGTGGTGACCGCAAATACGCTTGGCCATATCCCATTTGTAGCGCTTACTGTTGGGATTTTTGCTTTTCGTCCAATGGGCAAACACACGCTTCAGCATGATTGCATCCTCCAGATATAGACCTCACCGCCGCCAACCGTCACGCGCCCTGACGCATAGCGTTTGCCCGAAAGCAGATCACGCGCGTCGCGCGGTAAGGTGACACAAAGCGGCTCGCTGCCGTTGTTGGCGGCCACGATCACGTGCCCTGCCCCGTTTTGACGGGAGAAGGCAAGCGCGTGCGGCGCTTCGGCAAGCAGGGCAAAATCACCCTCGGCAAACACGGGGTTTTCGCGCCGAATGCGACCGAGCTTTTTATAGTAGGCAAGCAGCCTTTTATCCTCGCGCCCCCAAGGATAGGGACGGCGGCAGAACGGATCGTGATACCCCTCCATGCCTGCCTCGTCGCCGTAAAAGACCGAGGGCACGCCAAAGACGGTGAACTGCAGCGCCGCCGCCATTTTCAGGCGCTTGACAGCCGTAGCGCGCTCCGCGGTACTCATACGCATCACGCGCAGCTCGGCATTGGTGAAGCTGCCGTCGTCGGCTTTGCCGCCAAACGTGGTGAGAATACGCTCGGTGTCGTGCGTGGACAAAATATTCATCAGGCTATGACAAACGCTCTCGGGATAAGAGCCCCACAGCTCGCGCAGCACCGAGGTCAGCGCTTTTGCGTCCCCGTCGCGCACGAAGGAAATGAGCCCCCGTCTTAAGGGATAATTCATCACGCTATCAAGCTGCGCGCCCTCAAAATAGCGGCGACGCTTGCCGTAAGCGATCTTATCCGCTGCATTCTCCCAAACCTCACCCAATACCACGCCGCGGCCATCCGTGGCGTTTTTCACGCGCAGGCGGAGCTCGTCAAGAAAGGCATTGGGCAGCTCATCGGCCACGTCAAGACGCCAGCCGAGCACACCCGCCTTGGTATAGGTATCGATAATGCCGCCCTCGCCCACAAAATACTTATGCGCGTCGGGGTGCGACAAATTGAGCTTCGGAAGGATCGGGATATCCCACCAGCACTCGTACTTATCGGGATATTTTTTAAAGTAAAACCAGTCGTGATAGGGCGAGGCGGGCGAATTGTACGCGCCACCGCCGCCGTAAGTGGCGTAACGGTCGAAATAACGGCTGTTGTCACCCGTGTGGTTAAACACGCCGTCGAGCATAATGCCGATCCCGCGTGCCGAGGCCGCCGCGATCAGCGCATCAAGCGCCTCTCTGCCGCCAAACTGCGGCTCCACGGTCTCGTAGTCACCCGTATCGTATTTATGGTTGGAGACCGACTTGAAGATGGGCGAGAGATAAATGACGCCAACACCCAGCTCGGTCAGATAGTCGAGCTTATCAATAATTCCCCACAGCGTGCCCCCGAAAAACTCGGTATTGGCAACGGGTGCACCCGGATACGCGCCAAATTGCTCGATCTCCTCGTGCCAGTTCTCGTGATAAACGGCATCCTTCGGGCGCTCGCCGCCGCGGGGCGCGAAGCGATCCACAAAAATGCGGTACATGGTCTTGCCGTGGAACCACGCGGGCGTGGTGAAATCGTTTTCCGACACCAAAAGCCGAAAACGCCCTCGGCTTTCTCGGCCGAGCGCGAAGGTCACGTTATCCTCGCGCGTATCGGTAAACAGCGTATCGAAGCCGCGCAGGAAAAGTATTTCATAATAAAAAAGCCCGTGTGTGGCGGGAGCACAGAGCGCGGTGAGCGAAAGCGACAGGCGGTAGGTATCAACACCCTCCCCCGTTCCCACAAAGGAAAAGGGGCGGTCGATATCCGCACCGCCGTCGGGCGCGATACGCAGTACCACGCCCGCGGCACCCAGCGCGCGCGGCACCTCTGCCGTGAACGTTACCGTGTCACGGCAGAAGAACGCCCCACGTGCGGTCACATCCTGCCCGTCTACCGTTTTGAGGAGGCGGGGCATGGACGTTTGTAGCGGTTGTTTCAGTAGCATTATTTCGTCTCTTTGGTCATGCGCTCAAGATGCCAGATCTCGCGTGCATAGTCGTTGATACTGCGGTCAGCGGCAAAGAAGCCTGCGCCTGCGATGTTGGCAAGCGACATACGGTTCCAGCGGCTTCGGTCGGCATAAGCGTCAAGGGCGGCAATGTGCGCCTGGCGGTAGGGCTCAAAGTCAGCCAGGCACAGGTAAGGATCGGCCACGCCGGGACCTGCGAGCAGGTAGGTGGCGATATCCGAGAAGTTTTCACCCGCAAAGCCGACGTTGAGGTAGTTGACGATGCGTGCAAGACGCTCGTTTTGCGCGTAGTAAAGGGCGGAGTTGTAGCCCTTGTTCCAAAGCTCGCTGACCTCGGAGGCGGTAAGACCGAAAATAAACATATTTTCGGGGCCGGTGGCCGCCTGCATCTCAACGTTGGCACCGTCAAGGGTACCGATGGTGAGTGCACCGTTGATCATCAGCTTCATGCAGCCCGTGCCGCTGGCCTCCTTACCTGCCATCGAGATCTGCTCACTGATCTCGGCAGAGGGGATAAGCAGCTCGGCGGTGCTGACGTTGTAGTCCTCAAGGAAGACCACGCGCAGCTTGGCAGCAATTTGCGGATGCTGTTCGATATCCTTCCCTATCATGCAAAGCAGCTTAATAATACGCTTGGCCATGGCATAGCCGGGTGCGGCCTTCGCGCCGAAGATAAAGGTCTGAGGCTGGATATCGAGATTGGGATTTTCCTTGAGATCCAGGTAAAGAGCGATGATATTAAGAGCATTGAGCAGCTGGCGCTTATACTCGTGCAAGCGCTTGATCTGCACGTCAAAGATCGAATTGGTATCAAGCACGATACCGGTCTTGTTCTTGAGGTGGGCGGCAAACTTCACCTTGTTGTGATGCTTGATCTCAGCCAGCTTTTCAAGCACGGCGGCATCGTCGGAAAACTTGAGGAAGTCGGCCAGCTTTTCGGGGTTGTGGCGGTAATCCGGCCCGATGCACTCGTCAAGCAGGGCGGCAAGCTCGGGGTTCGAGTAAACCAGCCAGCGACGGTGTGCAATACCGTTGGTCACGTTGGTAAAGCGGTCGGGATACATACGGTAGAAATCCTTGAAGACGGTGTCAACAAGAATATCGGAGTGGAGCTTCGACACACCGTTGATCTTGTGCGAGCCGATCACCGACAGATTGGCCATGCGCACCTGACCGTAAGCGATCACGCTGAGCGCGGAAATGCGGTTCCAGTTGCCGGGGAAAAAGTTCCAGGCCTCGCGACAAAAGCGCTCGTTGATCTCCTTGATGATCATGTGCATACGGGGAAGCTTGAGAGCAAAGAGATCCTCATTCCAGGTCTCCAGCGCCTCGGGCATCACGGTATGGTTGGTGTAGGAAACGGTACGCGTCACGATATCCCATGCCTTATCCCAGGAGAAGCAGTACTCGTCAATGAGAATGCGCATCAGCTCGGGGATGCAGAGCGCGGGGTGGGTATCGTTGATGTGAATCGAAACCTTTTCGGGCAGATTGTCAAGATTGCCGTAGACCGCCATGTGGTCACGGATAATGCTTTGGCAGGAGGCGGAAACCAAGAAATACTGCTGCGTCAGACGCAAAAGCTTGCCCTCGGTATGGTTATCGGAGGGATAAAGAACCTTGGTAATGATATCGGCATTGTTGGTCTCCTCCATCGCGCGGGTGTACTGACCCTGCGAGAAAAGACCCATATTGAACTTGCTCACGGGTCTTGCCTTCCAGAGACGCAGCTGAGAAGCGGCATCGCTGTCGGCACCCGAGATCATCATGTCGTAGGGCACGGCCTCGTAGTCCTCGCCGCCCTCGTAGGTGATCTGCAATCTGCCGTCTCTCCACTCCTCCTTCACGTGACCGCCAAAGTGAACCTTATAGACGCGGTCAGCGCGGGGCGAGAGCCAGACCTCACCGCTGGGCAGCCAGGCATCGGGCAGCTCGATCTGCATACCGTCCACGATCATCTGCTTGAAAAGACCGTATTCGTAGCAGAGCGAAAAGCCCATGGCAGGATAATCAAGCGAGGAGAGCGAATCCATAAAGCAGGCGGCAAGACGGCCAAGACCGCCGTTGCCGAGACCCGCATCGGGCTCGCACTCGTAAAGGTCGTCAAGATTGGCACCCATGCTCTTCAGCGCCTTGCGATAATTTTCCTGCAGGCCGAGATTACAAAGGTTGGTCTTGAGCGATCTGCCGAGCAAAAACTCCATGCACATATAGTACACACGCTTGCCGCCGGCTTCGTTGACGCGGTTTTTAAAGTTGCTGCGCTTTTCGGTAAGAATATCCTTAATGGTCAGCGCAGCGGCCTTGTAAAGCTGCTCACGGGTGGCTTCTTTCGCGGTGGTACCAAAGTGGCGAGAGAGCTTTTCTTCAATGTTCTTTTTTACTTCTTTTGCGTTAGGGGTATAGTTCATCTTGGGGGTTCCTCCGGTAAATGCGTTGTTAGAAATTAAATTTGGTCATACATGGAAAGATAGTCGCGCGCGGCAGCCGCCCACGAAAAATCGGTTCTCATGATCTTGCTGATGAGTTTGTCGCGCTTTTCCTCGTTACGCCACAGCGCGATGGCGGCGTTCGTGCGCTCGTAAAGCTCGGCACCGCTGTAATTGGCAAAGGTGAAGCCGTTGCCGTGGATCTTCTTGCCCTCTTCCCAGTAGCCCTTGATCGAGTCATAAAGACCGCCGGTCTCGCGCACCACGGGAATAGCGCCGTAGCGGGAGGCGATCATCTGCGACAGGCCGCAGGGCTCGGATTTCGAGGGCATGAGGAAGATATCGCAAGCGGCGTAGATCTGCTTGGCGAGATCACGGTCGTATTTGAGGAGCACGCGAACCTTGTCGGGGAAGCAGCGCGCAAGCTCGGTGAAATAATGCTCAAAGCTTGCCTCACCGCAACCAAGCACTACCAATTGTATGTCACTCTCGCCGATCAGTTTACTGAAGATCTCGGTCATGATATCAAGACCCTTGTGCGCCACCAGGCGCGTAATGACGGCAAGCATGGGCACGTCGCGGCGGGCGGGCAGATCAAGTGCTGCCTGCAGCGCCAGCTTGTTTTCGGGCTTCTTTGCGCGCGTGCGCCAGTTGTAACGCACGGGAATAGCAGCATCCTGCCCGGGGTTATAGTACTGATAATCAATGCCGTTTAAAATACCGCAAAGCTTGTGGCGGTTCTGGCGCAGAATGCCGTCAAGGCCGCGGCCGAACGAGGGAGTGCAGATCTCCTCGGCATAGCGCGGGCTGACGGTGCTGACGATATCGGCAGAAACGATGGCCGCTTTCATCAGATTGATGCAGCCGCCGAAGTCCATGAGCTCGTATTGCTCAAAGCCGAGGCCGAACACGTCGCCGAGAATGCCGAAGTTGTACTGACCCTGATACTCGATATTATGGATGGTAAATACCGAACGGATATCCTTGTAGCCCACCTTATCACGGTACAGGCAGTTGAGATACACCACCGAGAGGGCGGCCTGCCAGTCGTGTGCGTGAAGCACGTCGGGATAAAAATCGAGCTGCACCAGCGCTTCCATCACGGCCATCGAGAAGTAAGCAAAGCGCTCACCGTCGTCAAAGCTGCCGTAAAGGGCGTCACGCTTGAAATAATACTCGTTATCCACAAAATAATAGATCACGCCGTCCTTTTTGAGGGACTTGATGCCGCAATAGACCTGTCTCCACGCGAGATTCACCGTAAAGACGGCCTCGGTCTTCATTTTGGCGCGCCATTCCTCCTTTACCTGACCGTAAAGAGGCATAATGACGCGAACGTCCGAACCCTCCTTGGCCAGCGCTGCGGGGAGCGAGCCCAGCACGTCGCCAAGTCCGCCCGTAGCGGCAAAGGGCATGGCCTCAGCGCCTACGAATAAAATTTTTTTCATATTGTCTCCTAAAGATTAGTTTTTCGGAAAAAGCGGTTGGTTTGTACGCAGTTGCAATGCGCTCTCGCTATGGCGAAGAATTTGCAACGCAAATTCTTAGAAAAGCGGTTGCCACTGTATGCATTTGCTTCAGTACGCTCTCGCT
>JAFTKK010000046.1 GCA_017453325.1 Clostridia bacterium | reverse complement strand
GGCATAGGATATGTATTCATCCCCGAACCCGAGGAAGTGGAAGAAATGTTCCAAGAGCATTTACGCGATAGAAAACAATATATAAAAGAGAAAACGGCATAACACCGAAATGTTATACCGTTTCTGATTGAAGGCACGCCCATCGGTGCACCTGCTCTATCGCCGGTGCACCGACGGCGCCTTGTTTTTTTGTTTTGTTACGAGTTACAAGAGCAGCGTCCGCGACTTCTCCCCTGCCCGTTTTCGGTGGGTGCCACGTTATTCGGGCAAAACGCAGAGGTCGGGAACGGCATTTGACGGAAGGTGCAGCAGGGATCCTCATCGGCTACGTCGTTGCATTCCTTGTCAGGCAGGCAAAACTCGGTTGCTTCAACCAAAAGCTGCCCGTCGCGCACCAAGCGAATGACAGAAAAGAGCCCCAATGAAATGGTCAAAAACCGTCCGTTGTCGTTATCGTCGTCATCGCAGAGCGTGCCGCCAAGCTGATCGGTCACGACCGTCGGAATATCGCAGCCGCAGCAACAGCAGTTGCACGCACAGTTCTCAAGAATACGCGCGCCGAGCACCACGGGCTCTACTACCTCGATTACGGCTTCGGGATCATTTTGACCGCAGCAAACAGGCTCGGGCGCGGCGCAAAAGCTATCGCACGCACGACTGCGGAAGATGCTGACGTTGCTCTCGCCGCCAAACAGCACCACACGCTTTTCAAGCACGGCAATGCCCTCGATCTCCTGCGACTGCCCCATGGGCACGCATACCTCAAATTTGCAGCACACGTAAAATCTGACGAGTACCGTAAAAAAGCCGCAGTTAAACTGAATCGGATCGACCGAAATATTGGAAGCCACGATCTTCGCGGATTTGACGCGCACGTTGCTCGTACGGGCGATCAGCTCCTCACCGCCGGCGGTCAGAAACACGCGCACGTTCTCAAAGCAATCCCTGTCACGGCAGGCATCAAGGATTCTCGAGGTCTCAATGCCAAAGCGCTCGCCCCCGATTCCCTGTCCCGTACAGGAAAATCTGTTATCTCCCATAGGAAAGTGATTCCTCCTAATAAAGTTTCAAGAGCAAAGAGTGCTCTTCCTTATCATCCTATGAGGGGGGTGTCGAATTTGACAGTTTATTGTAAAAGCGCGCGATAGGCCTTGCAATCAACCAAATACACAACGCCATCCTTGACGTCGAGATGCAGGAGAACGGTTGCATTGGGAATTAATACGGTGGCACCGTCGGCGGCGCTGATCTCAACGGTTTCGTGCGGCACGGGGCCGTGTGCGCCGAGAATATAAAGGTCTGCCGATATCGGCTCCCGCAAAAGTCCTGCTGCGCGGTGATACTCCGACAAGGCGGCGCTTTCATAGTACAGGGTGTCCTCGCCGTAAGTAAGCGTGAGGGAGAATGCAGGCTCCACCGAGCGTTTTTCAAAAAGCGGTGTGCTCAGCCGCAGCGTACCACGACCGAATACGGTCAGCGCGCTGTCAAAATCGTACAGAGTGACAGTCACACCCGCAGCCTCTGCTTGATAAAATAGCGCTTCCAGGATCAGCGCTTCCTCCTCTGTTTGAGGTGTGGGCATCCACAACTCGCGCACGACCACGTTTTGACAAAAGACGGGAATGGCGTTTTGCAGCGCACTGTGATAATGCGTGAGCATGAGCACGTCAAGCTCCGTTGCGCCCTCGTCGCACAGCATTTGCCAGCTTGCGGTCAGCTGCGCTTTGCTGCCGCTTGAGAGATCAATGAGCATGGTGTTTCCCTCTGCCACACAAAGCAACCCCTCGTTTTTTCCGCTTGACCGATACAAAACGGTCAGCTCGCCCTTGTGCAGCTGCACAGTTACCGTCATTGCCACCGCAAAGGCGAGGAAAAAGGAAGCCATCGGCAGGAGTGAGAGCCAAGCACGCTTTTTCAGATCAATGAGCAACAGTATCACGGCTGCGGCGAGGCAGGGCCAGAGAATAAATGGCATGAAATCCTGCTCAAGAGAAAAGACGGCTTCAGCGCGCGCCAGGAAAGATGTCACATCAAGCATGGCATTGCCAAGCAGATTGCAGCAAGCCGCAAATAGCCTTGGCGGGAACAAAAACAACACACAAAGCCCCAGGCACAAAAAGGGTGTGCTGAGGGGAATGAGAATGAGGTTGGCAACGGGCGTGATGGCGCTGATCGTACCAAAGCGCAGCCATTGCACGGGCAAAACCGCAAAGCCCGCCGAAAACGTGACCAATAGCGAAGAAAGCAGCCATTTGACACCCGACCGAAGCAACGAGCCGTTGCCTTGGCGCTTCGTGAAAAGAGACTGCAGCTTGCCATACGCCACGATGCCAAAGGTTGCCAGCACCGTCATTTGATAGGAGGCGCTGAAAACGGCAAAGGGATGCACCGCAAGAATGGCGGCAGCGGCGAGAAAGAGTGCGGTGAGGGTATCGGCTCTCGCGCGCAGGAAAAAGGCGAGGTAGACCGCGAGAATCATCAGAGCTGCACGCACGGTGGAAAGTGCCGCGCCGGTCATGCCTACGTAAGCGAGCAGCAGCGCCACCGTCAGCAGGATCCTATATTTTCTTTTTGCGCCGCAAATGAGACAAAGACGATCCACAATAAAGGCCAAAATACCCACGTGCAGACCGCTGAGTGCCAGCAAATGTGATACGCCCGCGCGCTGAAAATTGCGCACGGTACTGTCGCTGAGTCCATCTCTTTGCCCCAGCAGCATTGCCTTTAAAAGCTGCCCCGCTTCCCCGCTCATGTAACGGCTGACCGTTTCAGCGAGCATGAGGCGAAGATCGGTCAAATAATCGCGCAAACCCCGTTCTCCGCTTTTGATCAGGGTAATATCCTGCGCTTGCTCGCTGACGAGCATGACGTGACACCCCTCGGACATATACCAATATTCCTGCGTTTCATAAAAGCTGCCGTATGAGAGGTGCTGCACGCAAACCTTACCTGCAATGCGATCTCCCGCACGAAACGGTGCCGTATAACTGCAATTCAGCAGCGCGGTAGCGTTAACGGGTTCACCGTTCAGGGCATCGACGCTGACAATGAGCCCTGCGGTGTAAGCGTTTGTATAGCTGATTTCCTTGACGGTCAGCTCCGCGTGCACCTCGCTTTCCATATACGGCGCAACCGCCTCACGCCGCGCCGTAAACGAGGCGCCTCTGCCAAGGCCGAGCAAAAAGCCGAGACAAAGCAGAAGCGCGTATAACATTCTGTAAGAAAAATGCTTACGGCATGAAATAATGACCGCGACGAGCAATACAATAGTAACGGCCGACAATATCACACGCGAAGCTACTGTCGGTATGCATACACCAAGCACTACCGAGAAAATCAGCAAACAGCAGGCAGCGGCCAAGGGCCGCTTATGAAAAACAGCCATGACACGCTCCTTTCACAACAAACTTGACTATATTATACAGTTTCCATCAAAAAATGTCAAATTGTAACAAAGACGCGCCACTTCGACACCAAATTAAAAAAATACCTTGACAAAACCCTTTTCGGTATATATAATAAATATAACAACTTTTGGAGGACTGTTATGTTTGATAAAGTAAAACAAATTCTCATGGAAGAACTGCAGATCAGCGACAGCGAGATCACGCTCGATGCCGAGCTTTCCAAGGATCTTGGTATCAATTCCATTGATCTTGCCGATCTTGTGATGAGATGTGAGGAGCAATTCGACATTGAAATCTCCGAAGATGCCGCCAATGAATTTATCACCGTGGGCGACGTTGTCACTTATCTTGAATCTCTTTAAAACAGAATAAGAAAAGAAAGCGCGCGGTGCCGTTGGCACGGTGCGCTTTCTTTTTTTGGTATAAAGCCGCGGGGCGGATTCTATATTTTAACGAGGTGAATGTATGATGAAAATATGGAATGCGTTGTCTGTTTGTATTATTTGTCTGGTGCTTGCTCTCCTTGGTGCCGGGTTCTCTCCCCTTTTTGCCCCTACGGGGACGGCAGAGGCCGTGAATGGGGGCGAAGCCGCACCTACCGTCATTATTGATGCGGGCCACGGCGGCATTGACGGCGGCGCCACGGGTGTGAACGGAGTGGCAGAAAAGGATTTAAATCTTGCCGTAGCACGGCAGCTGGCCGCTTATTGCCGTTTGATGGGCTATACCGTCATTGAAACGCGCACAGAGGATCGTTCCTTGGCGGATGAGAATGCCAAAAAGGGACACGTCAAGCAATCTGACCTTGAAAATCGCTTAAAAATCGCACGCGCGCATCCCGAGGCGCTGTTTATCAGCATCCACATGAATACGTTTCCCGGTGAAGCATGCCGCGGACTGCAGGTATGGTATTCCGAAAATCACGAAGCCTCCTTGCAGCTGGCCCATGCGGTACAGTCACACGTGAAGGAGACGCTGCAGCCCACCAACAACCGTAAAGTTAAGGCGGCTACCTCCTCGATTTACATTCTGCGCCATATCGAATGCCCTGCCATACTGATTGAATGCGGCTTTCTTACTAACGAGGAAGAATGTAGGCTGCTTTCCTGCGAGAGCTATCAAAAGCAGCTGGCGCTGACATTGGCGGCAGCCATTGAAAAGATGAGCTGAGGCGATTGCCGACAAAAAATTAAAAACAGACCTTGCGGGAACGGGGAAAGCGTGATATACTATTTACATAGTATGTTGTCGCATTTGCGACGGAACGGACGTGTTATGAAAGGCTTAAAAACCGTTTATATCTGCTCGGAATGCAGCTACAGATCCCCCAAATGGATGGGTAAATGCCCTTCCTGCGGCGCATGGAACAGCTTTGTGGAGGATGTAGTGGAGGACGAGCGAAAGGCCACCCCCCCGGCAGCCGCGGCGCGCCACACGCTCACCGCCCGTACGGGGGAGCAAAAGGCAACCCCTTATCGCGAGCTGGAAATGCCCTCCTATATTCGCACCGCAACGGGTCTTTGCGAGCTTGACCGCGTGCTTGGCGGCGGCTTGGTGCTCGGCTCCGTGGTGCTGCTCTCGGGTGAGCCCGGCATTGGCAAATCCACGCTCCTGATGCAGATCTCGGATATTCTCGGTGCGCACCGGCGCGTGCTTTACATATCGGGAGAGGAATCCAGCGGTCAGCTTAAGCTGCGCGCCGAGCGCCTTGGTGTACAGGGAGAAAATCTTTCCATTTTAACCGAAACCAATATCGAAAAGATCTTAAAGGAGATCGACCGCGTGAAGCCCGACGTGGCTATCGTGGATTCTATTCAAACCATTTACAGCGAGAGCATTGCCTCCACGGCGGGAGCCGTCGCACAGGTACGCGAAAGCGCGCTCGCGCTCATCAACAAGGCAAAGGCCGATAATATTTCGGTCATTTTGGTAGGTCATGTCAACAAAGAGGGCAGCATTGCGGGTCCCAAGCTCCTTGAGCACATGGTGGATGCCGTGCTTTACTTTGAGGGCGAGCGTCAGCAGACCTACCGTATCATCCGCGCCATCAAAAACCGCTATGGCTCCACCAACGAGATCGGCGTATTTGAAATGACGGATGAGGGACTTGCCGAAGTGCAAAATCCCTCCGAAATGCTGCTGGCAGGACGTCCGCAAAACACCTCGGGCAACTGTGCCGTGTGTACCATGGAGGGCACGCGCCCTCTGATTGCCGAGATACAAGCGCTTGTCAGCGCCACGGCCTTCCCCGCCCCGCGTCGCACCTCAAACGGCATTGACTACAATCGCGTTTGTCTAATTTTGGCGGTGCTTGAAAAGCGCCTGGGGCTGCGTTTTTCGGTCAACGACGTATATCTCAACGTCATTGGCGGCCTGCGCCTGGACGAGCCCGCCTCCGACGTGGCGGTTGCTATGGCGCTGATCTCGTCTCTGACCGACCGCGCCGTGCCCGACGACCTCATTGCCATCGGCGAGCTGGGGCTTTCGGGTGAGTGCCGTGCCGTGTCGGGACTTGAATACCGTGTGAAGGAAGCGGCACGTCTTGGCTTTCAACGCGCCGTGGTTCCCTACCGCAATTTGGAAAAGCGGCAGATCAAGGCCGATATCGACCTCATTCCCATCAAGAGCATTTTTGAGATCTTAAAGCTCCTTTCTCCGCAGGAGAAAAAAGAGAACTGAGAAAGCATAGCAATATTTTATACTTGCTGCGTGAGATTGACAATATTATGCTATATTTTTGCGCTTTCTTGCCTTAAAATAAAGATAATATTTCCCGTGAGGTGATGTTATGGAATTCAAGGAGCTGATCAGATTCTGCAGCAGCCGGCTTCATTTTGGCGGCAGCTATCAAAACGATAAAAACCGACAAGAGGTGCTGCGCTACATTGATGTGACAGAGGCGGCGTACGAAAGCTTTTTTTCGGCTCTCCTCGCGACAGGCCTCACGCTTTACAGCGAGAACTGCATCGTGGGTAATCGCTTTGCCACGTTGATCACAACGGAGCACGAGGTGCATCTGTGCTTTTACCCAACAGTTGGCGAAATGCGCGTGATATACGGCGCACGCGGCTATCTGCCGAGCCTTGAGGCGCCGAGAGTTGAAAACGGATGCTCGGTTACCGTGACGCAAATGGCACTTGTCGGCGAAGGTCAATCCAACGTGATCATGCTTGCCGACGGAAGCTTTTTGATCATCGACGGCGGCAAAAAGGACGATACCGACCGAGATGCGCTGCTTGACTTTCTCTTGGCGCACAAGCCTACCCATCATGAAAAGCCGCGCATTGCAGCGTGGCTGATCTCTCACGCACACAACGACCATATCCACCTTTGCCAGGAATTTTTGCTTGATTACGGTGAGCAGGTGGAGCTGCTTCTCTTTGGCTATAATTTCCCCGACTTCGAGACCGACATCATCCAAAGTGAAACCGAGAAACGGCAGGTGCTCTGGCAAGCACGCATGAAGGAAATTTTGGATGCGCATTTCCCCGATACGGTCAGATGGACCATGCACACCGGCCAAAAGCTTCTTTTGCCCGGCTGCGAGGCAGAATTTTTGACGACCTGGGAGGATTATTGGCCGCAGACTATGAAAACCGTAAACCAGACCTCCTTTTGCATGCGACTGCGATTTGCAGAGGGCAAAACGCTGATGCTCCCTTGCGATGCATGGACAGGCATGGGCGACCATATGGCAACGGTATTCGGCTCTTATCTCAAAAGCGACGTGCTGCAGGCCACGCATCACGGGCTTGCGGGAGGCTCTATTCCCTTTTACGAACACGTGGCCCCCGAGGTGGTGCTCTGGTCAACGCCCAAGGAGCGCTTTGAGGCCACCGAACCCATCCCGATACCGGGGCGCGAAAAGCCGATGGCCATCATACGTCAGTTTGCCCCCAGCCGTTGGCTGATCGAGCATGCGGCACGGCACTACACGCACGCCTATACCGTCACGATCGACATGAAGGATCTTACCGAAATTACATAAAAACAAGGCCGCGCAAGATACTTGCGCGGCCTTGTTTTCAGTCATTTTTCAGTGGTTGAGACGATCGGCTTGCCGTCGCGGTCAAGCAAGGGCGTAATGCCGCCCGCATAGCCGCTTTGGCGAAAGATGTAATTGACGCCTGTTTCGCGATCCACCCAGATCTCCAAAACATCCATCACGCCTTGCTTATAAACGCGTTCAAATCTTTTTTCATCCATTGCTTTCACCTCAAATTCTGCCGTAAAGCTCGTTAAAGCGGCGGTATTTGGCGGCATCAAGGCCGCGCAGCTGCTCGCCCGTCATACGGTAACCCCAGTTGCCCTTAGATCGGCCCGGCGTGTTCATACGCGTATCCGCGCCGAAGCCGAGCAGATCCTGCACGGGAAAGATCACTACGCCTGCGTGGGATAACATCATGGTGCGCAAAATAGCGTCGTAGCCGCGATCCCAATCGGCATCGGTATAACCGCAGTATTCGAGCATCTTCTCGCGGGTGGCATCATCCAGCTCCCAAACGTAGCCGAGCAGCGTATTGTTGTCATGTGTGCCGGTATAGGCCACGCAATTGTTTTCGTATGTATGGGGCAGGTGAGGCGTTGCGGGGTCACCGAGAAAGGCAAACTGGAATACGCGCATACCGGGAAAACCGCTTCCCGACACCAGCTTTTTGACGCTTTCGGTGATATCGCCGAGGTCCTCGGCAATGATCAGCTTATCCCCGGCTACCTCGCGAAGAGCCTTGACAAGCGCCATACCGGGGCCCTTGACCCATTTGCCCTCTTTGGCGGTCTTGGCGGTTGCAGGCACGCTCCAAAAGGCCTCGAAGCCGCGAAAATGGTCAATGCGAACACCGTCAAACAATTCAAGCATAAAGGTAAGGCGCGCACGCCACCACGAAAAGCCGTCCGCCTTCATTTTCTTCCAATTGTAAAGCGGATTGCCCCACAGCTGACCGTCGGCGGCAAAATAGTCGGGCGGCACGCCCGCCACGGCCGTGGGATGCCCATCCTCATCCAGCAAAAACTGGTCACGGTTGCCAAATACATCGGCGCTGTCGGCAGCGACGTAGATCGGAATATCGCCAATCACCGAAATGCCCTTGGCATTGGCATAGGATTTTACGGCCTGCCATTGACGCCAAAAATGATATTGCGTGAAGGCAAAGTAAAAATAATCTTCTTCACTATATTGCGAAACGGTAAATGCTTGCCAGGGTAAGCCGCCGTTCGCACGCTTTAACGCCAGAAAACGGCAGGCATTTTCCACCTGCGGGCGCGTGCTGACAAAGGCAAGGATCTCCTCACGGTTGGTCGCACGGGAGGCAGCCAGACGCAGCAGGGGCTCACGCTCCCTTGTCAAGCGCTCGCTTTCCGTGGCATAAGGAGTGCGCTGCTTGGCGCTTGCCAGCTCCCCTTCGGTCAGCAGGCCCTCAGCCGCCAATAAGGGAAGATCAATAAAATACGGATTTCCCGCAAAGGAGGCCTCGGATTTATAGGGAGAATCGCACTCGTCCGGAATGCAAAACGGCAGAACCTGCCAATAAGAAAATCCGCCTTCGGCCAAAAAATCAACAAACTCAAAGGCTGCCTTACCAAAGGAGCCTACCGAATATTCACCGTGTAAGGAGGATACGTGCAGCAGCACGCCGCTTTTTCTTTTAATGACTGTCATACCAATTTGTCCCCTGTGCAACGCCGACCTTTAAGGCGACTGCCAGCTTGGCGGCGTTTTCCATTTCCTCTATTAAAATATTTTTTGCCACCTCGGCCACATCGCGATGTGCCTCGATAATCAGCTCGTCGTGCACCTGCAAAACAAGGCGTGCGTCGAGCTCCTGTTCCTTTAACCGTGCCGCCACGCGGATCATGGCGATCTTGATGATATCGGCGGCGGTGCCCTGGATCGGGCTGTTCATGGCCACGCGCTCCCCAAAATGCTGGATCATCTTATTGGTCGCGGCAAGCTCGGGAATATATCTGCGACGGCCAAAGAGCGTGGTAACATAACCCTGCTCTCTTGCCTCGGTCACTACGTTTTTCAAATAGGCGTCGATCTTGGGATAGGCGGCAAAATAGCTTGCAATATACTCTCTTGCCTGTGCCATGGAGATGTGCAGATCCTCGGATAGACTATGTGCACCCATGCCGTAAAGGATGCCGAAATTAACGGCCTTGGCGCGTTTTCTCAGGTCGGGTGTTACCGCCGTGGGCGGGACACCGAAAACTCTTGCGGCGGTGGCCGCGTGGATATCCTCGCCGGCGGCAAAGGCGGATATCATGGCTTCGTCGTTTGCCATGGCGGCAAGTAAACGAAGCTCAATTTGCGAGTAATCCGCATCAATAAGCAAATAATTGCTGTTTTTTGAGATAAAATAGCGCCTAAGTTCGCGCCCAAGATCGGTGCGGATCGGAATGTTTTGCAGGTTGGGCTCAGCCGAAGAAAGACGCCCTGTGGCAGTACCGGTTTGCTTAAAGGTGGTGCGAATGCGTCCATCCTCCTCGATTTGCTTCAGGAGCCCCTCCGCGTAAGTGCTGTTTAATTTTGTGACCTGTCTGTAATCAAGAATATCCTCGATGATGGGATGCACGTGGCGAAGCTTTTCCAGCACCTCGGCATTGGTGGAGTAACCGGTTTTGGTCTTTTTGCCGTGTGGCAGGCCAAGCTTTTCAAACAAAATCTCACCCAGCTGCTTCGGAGAGTTGATATTAAACTCCTCGCCTGCGGCAAAATAGATGCGCGCGGCAAGCGCCTCGGAAACCTCGGAAAGCTGCTTGCCATATGCGGCAAGCCCCTCGCCGTCCACACAAAAGCCCGTCAACTCCATGTCAGTGAGGACCCGGAAAAGCGGCATTTCAATTTCATAAAGGAGCTTTTGCGTTCCCTGCTCCTCAATGCGGCTTTCAAGCTCACGCGAGAGCGCCAAAACGGTAAACAGATGATAGGGCTGCGCTTCCGCCTGTGCACCGAGATAGGTAAGAGACAGGCGCGGCAGATCAAAGCCGTTTTCGGCAGCGTTTAAAACGTATGCGGCCAGCATCGTATCAAAGTGACAGTCTCGCCATGAAATGCCCAAGCGGTGCAGCTCCTTGCATACGGTTTTGGCATCGTGACAGATCACGCGCTTGCCGCTTTCCTTTATAAAGGCTTGGAGCGCTTCACGATCGACCGGCTTGCCGATACGCACGCCATCCGACACGATCATTTCACCCTCTACCACATCAAAAGCAATATTCTCGCCGAAAGTCAAAGCATCTGCTGCGGTCAGCGCCTCGATGGGAGGCTTTTCCTGCACGGCAGTCGCACTTGCCGCTTCACCAAGTCCAAATCGCTTGATAAAAGCGTGAAATTCCAAACGGGTAAACAGCTTTAAAAGCGCGGCGTGTGAAAATCCATCGTAGGCATATTGTGCAAGCTCGGTGCCGATCGGCACGGTGCGGCAAATGGTGGCCAGCTTTTGGGAAAGATATGCGCTATCGCGCCCCTCCTCCAGCTTGCGTCGCACAGAGGGGGTCAGTGTGGCAGTAGGCAGATTTTCATAGACGCCGTCAAGCGATCCGTGCTCTGCTATCAGCTTCAACGCCGTTTTTTCGCCAATGCCGGGCACACCCGGAATGTTATCGGAGCTATCGCCCATCAAGGCCTTGACATCAACAAATTGAGAGGAGGCTACGCCGTATTTTTCAACAAAGCGCGCAGCGTCAAAATCCACGGTCTCGGTATTGGTCACGAGCAATACGTGCACACGGTCTGAAATGAGCTGCAGCGCATCGCGGTCGCCCGTGAGCACAAAGACCTCGCACTCCTCGTTTGGCGCAAAGGTGGCAATGGTACCGAGAATATCATCGGCCTCATAGCCCTCCATTTCAAGGCAGGTAAAGCCAAGCGCCGCGGCCAGCTCCTTGGCCACAGGCATTTGCGTGAGCAGATCCTCGGGCGTGGGGCGGCGACCGGCCTTGTAGGCATCATAAAACTTGTGTCTGAACGTGGGGGCCTTTAAATCAAAGGCAATGGCGCAATAATCGGGCCGAACGGCCTCGATGTTTTTTTCAAGGATCGAAACCGTACCGAACAATGCATTGGTGGGAAAGCCCTCCTTATTGGAAAGCGGACGCACACCGTAAAAGGCGCGGTTTACGATACTGTTGCCGTCAACTGCCAAAAATCTTTTCATAACGACCTCCGTGGTTTATTAAGAATATTATACTACTTTTTCCCCTTGCTGTCAACGAAAGCAGACCGCTGACGGCGAAATTTTCGCAAAAGACTTGTGTTTTTGGGGAAGGTATGCTACAATGAAAAAAGAGTTTTTGAAGCGAGGTTTAAGAATGGCAAAAAAGAAGCAAGATGCTGCTCCCACAAGGAGCGCAAAAAAAAGCCTTTTGAAGCAGATTTTACAAGCAGCCTGCGTGTATTACACCGTAACCACATTTATTCTGATCTTTCTTTTTTGGCTGATCAGCGATGATATCACCCGCGCCATGCATCCCCTGGCGCTGATGTTGATTCTGCCCTTTTCCGTCTGCTTTGCCGCGGCAAACACCGTTTTCAAATCCGAAAAGCTCTCGGGGCTTGTTTCGGTGCTGCTGCACTACGCGCTCACCATGGGCGGCGTTTGGCTGTTCCTGTTTTTGCCCAATAAATCCACCGGGCAAACTGCCTCGGGCGCACTGATCCTTTTTTTGGTGCTTTCCCTCATTTACGCCATCATCATGGGCGTGGTGCTCTATATGCGCGGGCGCATTAAGCGCATCACACGCGAGGAATCAAATTATACCAGCGTATATAAAAGCTGATCACACATATAATACGGTTGAAGTTTAACGGGAGGTTTTCTCATGCGCTTCAACCGTGTTTTTTTATGCTTTTTGTGTCTGATCATGCTCACCCTGAACGCCTGTGGAGCAAGCGCTTCAAGCCCTGCGGCAACCGACGAAAACAGGGTAGCAGTCGGCGAGGAGGATTTTATTGATACACTCACCTTTCTCGGCGATTCCACCACCGCACACATGCTCTCCCGCGCGCCCTTGAAGGACGGAAAAGGCTCAAAGCAGGTTTGGGCCACGAAAAGCCGTTATCTCAACTTAGGGCCACGCATCACTCACGAAAAGATCGTTTGCCCCGATGGTGGCGAGGAGATGACGATTGCCGAGGTGGCTGCGAAAATACGCCCCGCCTGCCTTGTCATTACACTCGGCATCGATTACGGCGTTTATTATTATCGCGATGACCCAAAGGCTTTTGCGCTCTGCTATGAAAAATTGCTTGATGCCATTGCCGAGGCTTCCCCCGAAACCCAAATTCTGTTGCAATCGATCTTCCCCGTTGGCAGAAGCAGCACGGCAATCACCAACGACATGGTTGACCGCGCAAACGGTGTCATCCGCGACATTGCGGCACGGCGCGGACTGGTCTTTGTGGATGCCAACACGATTCTGAAGGATGAGGATGGGTATCTCGCACCGCGTTATTGCTACAGCGAGGACGGGATACACCTCACGCAAGAGGCTTACGAGAAAATATTTGAGAATTTAAAAAGTTATCGGGGGGAGGTATTAAAAAGAATATGAAGCGACTGTTACTGTTAGTATGTGCGCTGGCGCTTCTCCTTTGCGCTTGCACACGAGAAAAAAACGGCAAAGATACAGATGTGCTGGCACACGAGGTGCGCGCCGCGCTTTCCGATAATACGGGTTTTACCGAAATAGATGACGACTTTGTCGAGATCAGCTTTGATTTTTTGGAAAAAACAGATGACGCCACGGTTCTCATTGACAACACAAGCAGCACAAGAGAGATCGGTATTTTTCATCTCAGAGATCAAGGTGATATGAGCGCCGTGGAAAGCGGCATCCAAAGCTACCTGCATCAAGAGATCGATTCGCTGCATTCCCTGGCCTCTCTTTACCCCGGCGCCGAGCTTACTGAAAAGCTGCAACGCTATGAAAAAGCCACCGTTTTAAAAAGCGGTTCTTATATTGGGTACTTCGTGCTTGACGGCAACGAGCTGGCAACGGCAAAGGCGGCTTTTTTAGCCGCTTTGCAATAAAAAACAAGGCGCCGCATATGCGGCGCCTTGTTTTTAAAGCTTTCGCGTAATCTTTTCCATTCCCATCACCTGTGAGCCACAGGTCGTAGGACCCTGCAACTGACGTGTACGTGCGGCTGCAATAGCGGCCTTGACGCCCTCGCTCGGCAGAAGTGCCGGAGCTTTGCCGAAGAAGCGCTCGCGGAAGCGGTCTGTCTGCTCCACCTGCAGCTCAATCAGTGCGGCAGGGGCATCCTGCATGGCGTATGCGCGCATGGCGACACCCTCGCCCTGGCAGATGCGTTGCATCGGCAGGAAGTAATTTTCAAGCAGGAAGTGTGCGTAATTGACCAAACGCAGCTTGCCAAAGCAACGGAAGCATCGGTCATATTCATAGCCGCTTGCCTCAACGGCAACCGACATACCCTTTTTCACGGCATCCACGATCGCACCGTTTTCGTTATCGGCAGCAAAGCAAATAGTAAAGTAATCGGGGAAGGTGCCGTCGGTTTCAATGACGTGCACGTCGCTCGAACCCACCACGGGGATATCGTACCCCTCGGCGCGCAGATCGTTCCAAAGTGCCACGGAGCGGTTCACGCCCTTCTGCTTCATGCCGCCGATCAGCTCGTATGCATCAAACATACCGCTTTTCAAAAGGATCGTGGCAAATTCCTCGCAAACATTGTGGGTCTGGCTCGAGCCGGGCATCCAATACGGGTGCGGGAAAATGGCAATACCGCCCGCCTCGTGAATGCGATCGGTTGCCCACAGGCACTTGGCGTAACGGTCGTGATACTGCGCGGGCACATCCTTCGGAATCTGATCGAAATAGGGCTTCAGCGCCTCAAAAAAGGCGTCAAAATCCTCGGTATATTGCTCGCAAACGCTACTGCTGCCGCCTACGTGCACAATATGTACCACCGAGCCAAGCGGATGTACCTCCTCACCCTTCACGCGAGTAATACCGAGCTTAACACCCTCATAGGTCGCATCGATCTCGGCACCGGGATAATAACGGTTATGGTCGGTGAGGGAGAAGAAATCATAGCCCTGCTCGCGGTAGTGTCCCGCAAGTGCTGCGGGATCACGCCTGCCGTCCGAACGGTAGCTGTGTCCGTGAAAGTCACCCTTGACGGGACGCAGCGCAAAGAGATCTTCAAAAAGCGAATAGACCGCCATGCTCTGTACTTTCTTTTCGTTATGGTAGAGCCACACGGTGTGAAGCTGCTCACGCGGAAAAGCGTGCGTAAAGCGCAGCACGCCGTCCTTGGCGGTCAGCTTCATCACGACCTGGTGCACGGGATAGCTGTAGGAAGGCTCATCCGAGTCGGTAGAGATGATGCGCACCTCATATTCCTCACCCTCAAACAACAGAAAGGAGGGCTCGGTCGGTGCGATCACCATATCGGTTGCGGTATCTGCCTTGACCACGGCGGGATAAATGGCATAATTATAGGTTTGCGGAAGCATAGTGTTCTCCTTAGCTCGAACGTAATTTCGTGAATTGGTGATGAACTCAGCCGATGTTACAGCTCAGTCTTCCCCTCCAAATGGTTGATAAACTGTTGCGCGGTTCTGCCGGAAATGCCGCCGTGGCGGATCTCCCAGCGATTGGCCTCAAGGTGCAGCTGCTCGGTCGGCATTTTGATGCCGTGACGTGCGGCAAGCTCCTCGACAATTTCGTAATACTCCTCGCGCGTAGGCTTGGAATAGTTGATGGAAAGGCCGAAGCGGGAGGCAAGCGAAAGCTTTTCCTCCATGGTATCGGAGTGATGCACATCCTGGTCGGTGATGTGCACGTCGCTGCGGTCACCCCAGGTCTCACGGATGAGATGGCGTCGGTTGGAGGTAGCATAGATCAAAACGTTATCGGGCTTGGTTTCCACGCCACCCTCGATCACAGCCTTGAGGAACTTATATTCGATCTCAAATTCCTCAAAGGAAAGATCGTCCATATAAATAATGAACTTATAGTTGCGATTTTTGATCTGTGCAATGACCTGCGAGAGATCGCGGAACTGGTGCTTGTAGATCTCGATCATGCGCAGTCCCTTGGGGTAAAACTCATTGACAATGGCCTTGATGCTGGTGGATTTGCCCGTACCGCTGTCACCGTAAAGCAGCACGTTGTTGGCGCGCTTGCCCGACACAAAGGCCTCGGTATTTTCCACCAGCTGCTGCTTTTGGAGCTTGTAGCCCACAAGATCGGAAAGCATAACCTTTTCCATATTGCTGATGGGCTGAAAATGCACGCGATTTCCCTCTCCCTCCTGCACGCGGAAAGCCTTGTTGAGACCAAATTGCCCCACGCCGTAAGCGCCGTAAAACTCGGTCACACGGGAGAAGAACTCCTCGGTATTCTTAGCGGATGCAAGAGAACGGGAGAGCGCCTGCACCTTCTCGCTCACGCTTTTGTTATACATGAGCTCGGGCTTTTCGATGGCGTGATAGCAGGTTAGACACGAGAAGCAATCAACGCCCAGCGTCTGCTCAAGAGGTGCAAAGTCATAGTGAAACAGCTCTAAAAATGCGGCAAAATCCTGCTTTGCAAAATGATTGACGCTTCCCTCTCGCACACCCATTTTTTCACAGGTCAGCGAAAAGGGATTTTCATCGGTCAAAAGCAAAAAGGTTAAGTAGTTTTGCCAAAGATTTTCGTCAAAGCCGAAATCAGTGGCAAGCACCAGAATACGCTTGACCTGACGGTAAGCGCGCGCCACGAGCGCAGTTTTGTTGCAATCCTCCCGATGTGCCTCACGGCAAATGGCAGAGAGCTCCATGAGAATGCTGTCCTCGGGCATATCACCGTATATGAGCAGCCTTGATACGATCTTATCCATAAAATATCAGTACTTCTTCTTCGTATCGCAATAAATGCAACGACAAACGCGGTTTTCAGGGCTGACAACGCGGAACTTTTGCTGCAGCTCCTGCTCGGTGGTGGTAATGCAGCGCGGGTTATCGCACTTGAAATCGTAAAGATAGGTGTCGTGATCAGCCTTCTTTTCAACCTCGCTGTTCAGCTCAGCCTCACGCAGAAGCTTCAGGATCAGCGCCATGCGCATATATTTGCCGTTTTTCACCTGCTTGAAGTAGCAAGCGCGCGGGTCGGCATCCACAGCCACGCTGATCTCGTTGACACGAGGCAGGGGGTGCAGGATGATGAGATCCTTTTTGGCGTGCTCCAGCTTGGCGGGATTGATAATGTAAGCATCGCGCAAGCGCAGATACTCGTCAATATCGGTAAAGCGCTCCTGCTGCACACGCGTCATATACAGGATATCCAAAGTGGGCATCACGGCCTCAAGATCGGTGGTTTCGGTATAGGTAAAGCCACGTCCCTCGGGGATCTCGTTCTTCACGTACCCCGGCAGCTTCAATTCATCGGGCGAGATCATCACGAAATTAATGTTCTCGTAGCGGCAAAGCGCGGTAATGAGGGAGTGAACGGTGCGGCCGAATTTGAGGTCGCCGCAAAAGCCCACGGTAAGCCCCGAGAACTTGCCCTTCTCACGCTTGATGGTCAGAAGGTCGGCAAGCGTTTGGGTGGGATGATGGTGGCCGCCGTCGCCCGCATTGATCACGGGAATGCCTGCGTTGTTGGAGGCCACGAGGGGTGCGCCCTCCTTGGGGTGACGCATGGCAATAATATCGGCATAGCAGCTGATGACCTTGGCGGTATCAGCCACACTCTCACCCTTGCTGGCAGAGGTGCTGCTGGCAGAGGAAAAGCCGATCACGTTGCCGCCCAGCTCGTACATAGCCGCTTCAAAGGAAAGGCGAGTACGGGTAGAGGGCTCAAAAAACAGGGTTGCCAGCTTTTTGCCTCGGCAGGCATCGGCATACTTTGCGGGATTTTCAATGATATCGGCAGCCGTATCAAGCAGCTCGTCAACCTCTTTTACCGAAAGGTCAAGAATATCAACTACACTTTTCATTTGCTTTTATACTCCTCGGCTTTACGCCTTTGCGCCGTTAACGGCCAGATAGTTTTTAATGCGGGTAACGTTCTCCTCGTTCTTGGGGTCTTCCTCCAGATATTCGATGATATCGTACACGTCAACGATGGAATAAACGGGGAAACCGAATTGCGCCTCGATCTCCTGCATAGCACCCTTCTCGCCCTGTCCCTTTTCCTTACGGTCTACCATGATAAAGGTGGCGGAAACCTTGGTTCCCTCCAGGTGAGACAAGATCTCCATGCTCTCGCGAATGGCGGTGCCTGCGGTGATGACATCCTCGATGATCACGATCTCCTCGCCTGCCACGGGAACGTATCCCACGAACACACCACCCTCACCGTGGTCCTTGACCTCCTTGCGGTTAAAGAAGAACGGAACGTTGAGATCCTTTTTGGAAAGTGCAACAGCTGCGGAAACGGCAAGCGAAATGCCTTTATAGGCAGGGCCGTACAGCACGGCCTTTTTGGCGCCGAACTTATCAAAATAAGCCTTTGCGTAAAACTCACCGAGCTTTGCGATATCGTCGCCCGTCTTGATCATGCCGGCGTTGATAAAATACGGGATCTTGCGGCCGCTTTTTGCGGTAAAGTCACCGAACTTCAAAACGCCTGCGCCCTCTAAAAACTGAATAAACTCTCTCTTATATCCTTCCATGATCCGTCTCCTTAATCCACAAATTCATTGAGGCAACGCTCGTAAGCGGCCAAAGGGTCAGCGGCAGCGGTAATGGGTCTGCCGACTACGATATAATCCGAGCCGATCTTCTTTGCCTCGGCGGGAGTCATCACGCGCTTTTGGTCGCCGATATCACCGTCGGCAAAGCGCACGCCGGGCGTGACCGTGAGAAACTGCTTGCCGCAGGTGTCGTGCACCTTGCCTGCCTCAAGGGGCGAGCAAACAACGCCGTCAAGGCCTGCCACCATGGCATTGTGCGCATAGTGCATCACAACCTTGTCGATGGGCTCCTTGATCAAAAGATCGTTTTCCATGCGTGCCTGATCGGTAGAGGTCAGCTGCGTCACGGCGATCAGCAAGGGACGCGTGCCGTCGGGACGCGTAAGACCCTCAAGGGCGGCCTCCATCATCGAGATCGTGCCGCCTGCGTGCAGGTTGGTCATGTCCACGTCAAGACGGGAAAGCACCGCCATCGACTTTTTTACGGTGTTGGGGATATCGTGGAGCTTAAGATCAAGAAAGATCTTGTGTCCTCTCTTTTTCAGCTCATGCACGATGGAGGGACCCTCGGCATAAAAGAGCTCCATGCCGATCTTTACAAAGGGCTTTTTGCCCGTGAATTGATCAAGAAATGCAAATGTTTTCGCCGCGCTGTCAAAATCACACGCGATAATAACGTCTTTTCCCATTATTTGACACCTCCAATAATTTCTGTTAACGAATTGATCTTATATTTTGCCATCACAGCGGGCAGATCCTCCACGATCTTTTTCGAAGCAAAGGGATCTACCAGATTGGCGGCACCCACCTCAACGGCGGTGGCACCTGCCAGCATCATTTCCACGACATCCTCCGCCGAGGAAACGCCGCCCATGCCAACCACGGGGATGCTCACCGCGTGGGCAACCTGATACACCATGCGCACCGCTACGGGGAAAATGGCAGAGCCCGAAAAGCCGCCCATGGTATTGGCGATCACGGGTCTTCTCGTGCGCAGATCAATGCGCATACCAAGCATGGTGTTGATGAGGCTGATACCGTCAGCGCCCGCATCCTCGCAAGCCTTGGCGATAGACACAATATCTGTCACATTCGGGGAGAGCTTGATGATCACGGGCTTGGTGGTCACCTTTTTGACCGCCCGTGTCACCTCGGCAGCCGCCTCGGGGCTGGTTCCGAAGCTCATACCGCCGCCATGCACGTTGGGGCAAGAGACATT
>JAFTKK010000045.1 GCA_017453325.1 Clostridia bacterium | reverse complement strand
TGGAATAGTCGCCAAACTTGCCCGAATATTCGGACTTTTTCATCACGTGAATGGCATCGGGCTCAATATAAAGACCGATCTTCGCCTCGGGTGCTACGTAATCGGAGGTCTCGATCATCCACTTAAAGCCGGCAATATCCACAATGATCTCGTAATAATCACCCTTAAAGGTCACCGAGGAAACCACGCCCGAAAGCATACCCTTTTCCACGGGCACCACATCCACGTCCTCGGGACGGATGACGATATCGACGGGCTCATTCTTGGCAAAACCGCCGTCAACGCAATCAAAGGTGTGACCCGCAAAGCGCGCTTTGTTATCGGCAAGCATCACGCCGTCAAGGATATTCGATTCGCCGATGAAGTCGGCCACAAAGGCATTGACGGGCTCATTGTAAATATCGGTAGGCGTGCCGATCTGCTGGATCTTGCCGTCGGCCATCACGACCACGGTATCGGACATGGAGAGCGCCTCCTCCTGGTCGTGCGTGACGTAAATAAACGTGATGTCCGTGGCGTGCTGAATGCGCTTGAGCTCGTTTTGCATATCCTTGCGCAGCTTGAGGTCGAGCGCGCCGAGCGGCTCATCAAGCAAAAGCACGCGCGGACGGTTGATAAGTGCACGTGCAATAGCCACGCGCTGCTGCTGACCGCCCGAAAGTGTGGTAGGCTTGCGCGCCTCAAAGCCCTTGAGGCCCGTCATGGTAAGCATTTCGCGCACACGGTCACGGATCTCCTCCTCACTCACCTTTTGCAAGCGCAGGCCAAAGGCCACGTTATCATAAACGTTCAGGTGAGGAAACAGTGCGTATTTTTGGAACACGGTATTGACCTGTCTTTTATAAGGCGGCACGTCATTGATGCGCTTGCCGTCAAAAAACACGTCACCCGTGTCGGGGGTTTCAAAGCCGCCGATGATGCGCAGCGTGGTGGTTTTACCGCAGCCCGAGGGGCCGAGAAGCGTGACAAATTCCTTGTCGTGAATATCAAGGTCAATGCCGCACAGCACCTGCTCGCCGTCAAAGGATTTAACGATAGTTCTGAGTTCGATCAGTTTGTTGTTCATTCCGCATAAATACTCCTTTGGGTAAAAAAATTCGGAATGGCTCGCTAAAACAAAGTTTTAGTACAACGAAACCATACAGCGGTATTGTAGCATAAACTATAGGAAAATGCAATAGGTTTTCACAAAAAATACGGAATTAACCGAAATCTCGGCGCATCTGCCCGAAAAAACCCGAAAATTCCCGATTTACGAGCGAAAAAACTCCGCTTTTCTCCAAAATCCTTTGAAATCCTCTAAAATCCTCGTTTTTTGTAGCCGCAAGCCCCGAAAAGCAAAAAGACAGTCCCCGCAAGAAACGGAAACTGCCCTTTATGGCGCACATCGCGTCAGCTGCGCGGCTTACCGCCGCGACAGATCGCCGCAGCAACAAGACCGAACACGAGAGCTGCCGCCGTGCCGCCCGCAGCAGCCGACAGACCGCCCGTAAACGCACCGATCAACCCTCGCTGATCCACCGCCTCACGTACCCCCTTGTAAATGAGATAACCAAAGCCCGTGAGGGGTGTGGTGGCACCCGCGCCCGCAAAATCCGCCAAGGGGCGGTAGAGCCCAAGCGCCCCCAGCAGCACACCCGCCACCACAAAGCTGACCAGAATGCGTGCAGGCGTCAGCTTTGTCTTATCAATAAGGATTTGTGCGATTACACAAAAGGCACCGCCAATGAGAAACGCCCATATCAGTCTTAACACAATTTCCATGCTTCCTCCTCCTTTGCAGCAAGGCACACCAGGTGCGCCACAGCAGGGATACACTCCCCTTGCTGAATGATCTGCGGGCTCATCATGGCACCCGTGCCAATAAAGAGAACGCGGCGCAAAGAGCCCTCCGCGAGCTTTGGCAGCAGATAAGAGGCAAGCACCGCCGCCGAGCAGCCGCAGCCAGAGCCACCTGCGTGCGTATCCTGCGTGTCACGGCTATATATCATCATGCCGCAGTCGTTGTAAGTGCTGCGGATATCCACGCCCTCGATCTGCATCAGATCACACAGAATATCACCGCCCTCATACCCAAGATCACCCGTGACGATCAAATCAAAATCCGCGGGAACGGTATGCGTTTCTCGGAAAAATCGCAGAAGTGTATCTGCAGCCGCGGGCGCCATGGCAGCGCCCATATTGGCCGCATCGCGCACGCCCTTTTCGATCACGGTGCCTGGCAACACCGCGCGGATGTGCGCCTGCGCCTCACGCGCGCTTCCCACCACAAAGGCACCCGCCCCCGTCACCGTCCATTGTGCGGTGGGGGCGCGCTGCGCTCCGTATTCAAGCGGAGAACGGTATTGCCGTTCGGCCGTGCAGTTGTGCGAGGAGGCCACCGCAGCCGCACGGCGATAAGCACCGCGCGAGACCAGCATTGCGGCCAACATCAACCCCTCGGCTGCCGTTGAGCAAGCGCCGTACAAGCCAAAATACGGCACGTTGAAATCTTTTAATCCGTAAGCGGCGCCGATGCACTGATTCAGCAGATCTCCCGCAAAAATAGCATCAAGGGCGGTGTCGTGCAGCTTGCCCTTGGCAAGTGCGGTATTCAGCGCCATGCGCTGCATTTCCGCCTCCGCCTTTTCCCATGTCCGCTGCCCGAAGCGATCGTTGTCGCCGTGCAGATCAAACCAATTGCCAAGCGGGCCGTTTTTTTCTGTTTTTCCCACGACCGATGCCGCACAAAGTATGCCGCAATCGGTCAGCTGTAATGCTTTTCTCATCCGATATCTCCCCTTTCCTCCCTCTTATTTTGCCGGCATTTCCATTATTTATGCATCAAAAAAGGTGTGCGGTGCAAAATGCACCGCACACCAAAAAACCGAGAGACCGACACCCGTGGTGCGGCAACGCGCGGTTTTTATTCGGCTCTGTAAGCAAGCACCTTTTCGAGCACTTCCTTCAGATTGCAAAGAATTGCGCAAACCGCATTCTTTTTGGCGATCGCTTCGTCAAGCGCGGCATTGGCTGCTGCGAGAGCATGATCCGCCAGCTCTGCCTTGCTGCGCAGGGCGCTGCACTCTGCCTCAAGCGCCACGATCCTCTCGCGACACTCCAGCAGCTGCTCGTCCAGCAGCTCGGTGCTCTCGGCGTTCGGCTCTCCCACGGTCACGAAATCAGCATCGTAGGAGGGGTTTTCAAACCAAACCTCACCCTCGCACTTGATGTAATCTCCCGCCTTTTCATCCCAGCCGTAGGACTTGCTGTCGGTATAACCGCGGTAGCGCGCCACGGCGGGATTTTCCTTGACCTTTTCAAACAGCGCCTTTACGTCGGCGCGTGTGCTGACCTTTTCCTGATAATTCAAAACAGTTTTTCCACTCCTTTCAAAATATTCAGCGCGGCTCGCAGAATCTCCGCGCCCTCCTCCTGCTGCATCACGTCGAGCGCACGACGCTTGATACGTATTCACTCAAGCGCCTCGCCTCTATCGCTCGCGTTCACGCCCTTCGAATAGGCAATGTCGGACTCGATTTGCGCGACCATTGCCTCCTCGTCAAACTCGCAGCCAAGCTCGCACGCAAGCACGCGCAAGCGCGTGAGCACGTAATTCAGCTTTTCCACGGAGGAATAGTCTCCAAACTGCTCTGCCTGCAGCTCATATTCCCTTGCCGCCTCGACCAGCGCCTTCATGTTTTGCATGGCCTTGACCTTACCCATGCGCAAATATCTGCAAATACTGTAGACCAGCGCCACGGCATTGACCAAAATGCCAAAGCAAATACCAACGATTTCCCAGTTGGCAAGGATCCACTCAATAACCGTCACAGCTACGCTCCTTTCCTCAGCGCACAAAGCGCCGCTTGCCAAAGCCGCCCTTGCGCTGCACGAAGCGCGCGTAAGAACGCCAGGCCTCCTCAAACACGCCATTGGCGAACTGATAGCTCTCGGGGGTGCCCTGCACGAACTCGATCATGGACACGAGATAGGTCCAATAGACCTTGTCGTAGGGCGTGGGCACCGTCAGCTGCTCTGCGGCAAGACCGATATACGGCTCCTCCCTGGAAAAGCGGCCGTGAACCTCGCACGCGATCTTTTTTTCGAGCTCATCAAGCCAACGCAGCATCACCGCGTCCTCAAGCTCATGGGGCTTCACGCTCTGCACAAAAGCAAGTACTTCACTTTTCGTCATGCGCTACACCTCACACGTCGCGTCTGCGGCTCTCATCTGCAAAACGGCCCGCCTCGCGCTCCATCAGCTCTGCGGTGCGCAGATCCTGAATTTCGGATTGGTCAAGCAGCAGCGCGAATTTGCGGCGGATTCTGGTCCATACGCCGCGGCGAATGACGCAGTTTTTGCCGTTGATGGCCACGTAAACGTCGTCCTTATATTTCTCGTTATCCTTGAACAGACGCACCTCAACATACTCGTTGAGCCACGCCTCCTGCTCGCGCAGAAAGCTTTTGAATTTTTTGCTCTGCTCATCCTCGGCGCGCGCCTGCTCGCTTTTCTCGTCGCGCAGCGCCGAGATCTTGCTCTCATATTCGGCACGCAATGCCTCGATCTCCTTTTGCAGATCGGAAAGCGTCACCTTTTCCTTTTCACTCATCTGCATATATCTCCTTTCTGTTTTTGCAGGAGAAACTTGGGTTTCCCTCCCGCGGGGGAGCGCTCACACGGGGTGTGCCGCGTGTGAGCGCCGTTGATTTTGGGCGCAAACGGTATTAGTTTTCGCCCACCTCAAAGGTAGAAGCCGTCTCGATACGGATCATAAATGCCTCAACCAGACGGGCTGCTGCCTTTGTGGCCTTCCAACCAACGGTTGCACGCTGGTTGAGGGGGTCGGCCGTGCCGGCAGAGCCAAGCTGCTTCACGATGTGCTGCAGCCCGCCGCCGGTCAGCTCCGTGGTGCCGTATGCGTTGTCACCAAGCACCAGCGTGGCGTAAACATCGCGGCCCGCAAGACCTGCTTCGCCGGGATACAGCATATCCGATGCGGTGGTAACGATATCGGTAGCACCAATGCCGCCCGCAACCAATTGTCTGTCAAAGTAAAGATAGTTGTCACCGGTCTCGCTGTAAACGGCACCCGTGATCTCGGCGTACTGCCAGGAAGCCTCGGAGGCGTCATACATCAGCACGGCACGGCCTACCATGTCGCGGGTTGCGCGGTGACCGGTAGCACCGCTGCCGATCTTAAGGCGATATTTGGAGCCCGTACCGAAGCCCTCGGTCGCGCTGCCGGCCGCATCCAACGTGCTGTAAGCACCCGCGAGGCAAGCGATGGTGCGGGAGGTAGCGGTGAGGTCGGGGGCGTGGAAAACCTTGGCCTCGGTGCTCTCAACAAAGCGCACGCCCTCGATCATGCCGATCTCACCCTCGTAAAGCTCCTTGGTATCGCAATACTGGTGCGGATACTTCCAGTTGGCATCGTTGGTGAGGTCGTAGGCACAGTCGGGATGGATAATGCAAGCGTAAGCACCGTTGATCTTCTCGGCATTCTGATTCTTGAGAAAACGCACGGCGCGCTTGATGCAATCCACCGACATATAGTGGTTGCCGCTTTCCTGACCGCCCACGAGCAGATAGCGTGCGGTGACGGCGTCCTCGCCGTACTGCACGTTGGTACCGCCGCACAGCACCTCGCGGGTGATGGTGTCAAGCGTTCTGCCTGCCTGAGAGCCCAGCAGCTTGGTTGCCATCACAAGATTGTTGTCAATGGCCGCCAGCAGCAAGAGATCGGAAAGCTCAACATAGCCGCCGTACTGACGCACGGTCGCCTCCACGGCGCCCATATTGAGGGACTGGCCTGTGGGCGTCACACCCTCGGAAAGCGCTGCGGTCAGCTTGGGCAGCGGATCATATTTGCGGAAGCGAATCGACTTGCCGCCGTTCTTGGGGATCGAATGCTTTTGCGCAAACTGATCGTGAATGAGGTTGGGCTCGGCGTTATCAATGAGATAATCCGCATAATATGTGCGCATCTCATCGGAAAGACCGCCACCCTCCACGTAAGAGGTCACCGTGCCGTTCTCGGCATCGGTATAGCCTACTGTGGTGTTAATGTTCTCACCTGCACCGAAACGCTGCAGGTCAAAAATGTTTTCTTTGTTCATACCTGTTCCTTTCTTGTCTTATCAAAAAAGCAGGCTCAGAACTCGATACGCTCGCCCTTGGCGGCACGGCGTGCCATATCGGCACGCTCGGAGCGCGTGAGCTGTGCGGCTCCGCCCTTGAAGTATCCACCGACACCGGGAGTCAATGCACCCTCCGAGGGACGCAAGCCGCGGGCACGGATGCTTGCGGTCACGGCACGCTCGGTTTCCTCGCGTGCGCGCTCCACAGCCGCTTGCACGGCCGCTTCAATTGCCTTGCTGTCCGCCGCATCCTCCGACACGTCACGGGATGACGGCGCACTCGCCGCCTCTGCCGACGCCAGCTTCTCTTTTTCCGCCCGTATGGCGGCGCTGAGCGCTGCCTCATCGCGTGTGCCGTAATGCTCGGCCGCAGCCTCGACCACCCCTCGCGCACGTTCCAGCTCTTCCATCATGCTTTTTTGTCCCTTGAAACGGCGGTTGAAGGTCTCTTGGAAGAATTCTCTGAAAAGGTCCTTAAACTCCCCCTCCATCATACTTCTGAAGGCCTCTTTGCGCGTTTCCTTGCTCTGCTCCTCGGCGGCAGGAGCTGCTTGCATACAGTCGCCCGATGCCTGCGGGGTGAGTGCAGGCTCTACTTCTCCACCCTGTACACTCTCGCCGAAAAGCGAGAGATCATACCAAAATTCAGCTTTCATGTTTTCCTCACTCTTTCGTGGTGTCAGACGGCTCAAACCTCGGTTAGGTTACCGCTTTCCGTCTGCTGCATTATAACATAGCTCGCGGCAGTTTGTCGTCAACCGCGCATGGCGCATATTGCATATTTTCGGGATGCTGCAGGGCAAGCGCCGCGAGTGCGTCCGTCACCAGCTCGAAGGCCTCGGAAAGCGCGCCGCAGCAGGACAAAAACGCCCTACCGGCCCCCAGGGAGCTGCGCACGTGGCTGCAATCCTCCCGCTTTTCGGCAAAGGCTACCAGCGCCCCCGTCAGCGCGGAGACGGCCGCACAAAGCTGCCGCCCTGCGGGCGTGGCATCGGCGTGACCGCTGACAAGCAAGCGGTATTTATTCCCCCGCCTCTGTGCATAGACCCGTATCATATCGCCGCATCCCCCACAGCATCATCCTGCAGGGCGGCACCACAGACGGCGGCTTGCTCGGAAAGGGGCACCTGCACACTTGTCACTTGCTTCCCTCCTCTGCCCTGCGGAGCCGCTGCCTCCTCCTCTCGCAAAAAATCCGTGATCTGGGCGCGCAAGCTCTCCACACCGGGAAAATCCATCGCATCAAGCAAAACCTGAGATGCGCGTGCGTTGGCGGGATCAAATACGCCCATGGTATAAAGATTTGTCAGCATCTCATTATACGAGTAGCGCGTGTAAGGATTTTGCTTTTCTGCACGCACGTCGATGTCAAAAATGGGACGGCGCGTGAGAGGCAGACCGTTACCCGTGTACCCTCTCTCCTGCTCCTTGATGTTGCAATTCGACCAATTGAGATAACGGTGTACGCCGTTTTTGCCGAGAATGCGGAAGCAGCGCACCTCGCTGTAAAACTGCCGCACGCATTCCACCATCAGGCGTGCCAGCTCCACAAATGCACGATAAGAGGCATTGATCACATCACGCATGGTCTTATTGGCCGCCTCCTGCAGCGCCGCGATGGCCGAAGCGGCGGTGACACCGCGGTCGGTGGCGCCGTGCAGCACGTCACGGTTGGCCGTCGTTTCCTTCAGCTCCGAGATCTTTTCGTTTTTAATGCTGAGCCAAATATCATCAAGCGGGGTCACCTCGATCTGGCGCAAGCGCTCCTCGTCGGGATCCCCCTCCACCGAAACGATACGGCGGGAAAGATCACAGAACTCATTTTCATTGATGCCTGTGGTGTTTTTGCAGAAGTACCGCACCCGCGTGGCCCAGTCCATGTATTCCAGGAGATTGCGATCCATGCGATCGATATAGTTCTGCGGATCGCGTCCGACGGCGATCACGCCAAACCCAAGGGTGCTGCCCTCGATGGGATAAAGCACATCAAGCACAAAGGGATATTGTCCGTGCTCGTACCACCCCTCTGCATAGGCGGGATCGTTTTCGGTGGCAAAAAGCACCGTGTCGCCCACAAACTTGCAATAATGCAGCACCGTGCGGCCGGACGGGGTACGCTTCTTGTAGTACCAATCTACCACAGCCACCTTGCCGTCCGCGCTCTCCTGCGGGCAGAAGAAGGCGTCAATATCTCCGTTCACACGCCCGTCAAAGCGCGGAAACTGCGCACGCAACGCAGAAATTTCTGCCATCTCCACCACGTATACCGAGCGCGATTGCTGAATGTGGCGCACATCCGGCTGCCAGAAGAGATTGCCCATATCCACGGCACGTACAGCGACGTCGCCCATGCCGTTTTCAAGCTCCGAATTCCAGAACACGCCCCAAGCACAAACACCGTGCTTCAGCTTATACCACATGTTATCGGAATACGCCCCCTCAAAATTGGAACGGTCGAGAATGACGGGCAAAATGGCAGAAAGCGCACGTGCATCCTCCTCGTCGCTCTCCTCACGGGGCAAGCAGGTTGCCATGGGAATGTTTTCCATGAGGTCTGCGTGCTTTTGCATGAGCGCATTAAAGAGCCATGCAGAGGTGGGAGCAAAGCTTTCCCCCTCGCTGTTTTTGTGTGCACGTGGCGCCACGCGCAGGCGATACCACTCCTCCTCGTCCTTTACACGTGCCATAAAGCACTCCGAAGCACGCCGCCAGGCGAGCAGCTCCTCCATGGCAGCGCGCACCTCTGCCTTACCGATCACTGTTTTCCTTCTCATAAATTCTCCTTTCCTTTACCGTATTTCACGGCGACTGACATACTGTGTAATCTCGCGGTCAAGCGGATCAAAGATCCTCCTTGCGCTCCTTCTTGTCACTTCTGCCGGCAGCATGGGTACCATCATACAAAGATACCGCGTTTCATCCGCGATATGATCCTCCATGTCACTATCCACATCCTCCGGATGTGTCGCACTGTATTGCAGGGTCGGGACGGTACGCAAAAACTCGCGGCATCCCGAAAAAATATATAGCATGGGCACACCGTTTTGGTCAAAGGCCAAACGGTTGTGCATCTGCATCCATCCGGCAATACGGCGGTTATCTCCCCGTTCAAAATAGACGCCGCACCGTTCTGCCGTTTCGGCTATCGCCTCACCGCGCGAGGCATCCCATATAGCGGGATCCGCCACGCCTGTGATCTGGCGCCCACAGAGCCACGGATGCTCGCGCTCAATGCGTGCGATCTCGCGAAAGATCTCCTCGGGGCTCATGCGCACCCCCACGTTGGCCTCACCGCGCACGCAGCCGTAAAATTCGAGGAGCCGATACAGGCGGCCGTCGCCGTCCTTTGCCCACCAGCCAACCGAAAAGGGCTTCGCGTATCCGAAGTCAAAGGAACGGTAGAGCCGCCATTCGCGCGGCGGTGTAAACGGTGCAATCACGTGCGTGTGCCGCCTATCCGTATAATGCGTGGGATCATCCCGAAATTCCTCAAACACCTGCCCCTCGTAAACGTTCCAATCTCCCTCAAGATGCGCACGGCGCTTGTGGGCGGGTAACGCCTCAAGACGCCGCACGTATTCGGGGTCCGCCTCCATCAATACGCGATTATCGTAAACCACCGCAGGGATAAAGGCATAATCCTCGCCGCGTTCAAGACCCTCAAAATGGCGATCAATGAACAATCGCTTGATATAGGCGTGTCCAACGCCGCCCGGATTGCAGGTGTAATACACGCGGGCAAAAAAATCCTTTTTGGTGGTACGCAGCGCCGTACAGATGAAAACGATCCACTCCTCCTTAAAGTGGGTGGCCTCCTCAAATCCGATCACATCATACTCCGCCCCCTGATACTGCAGCACGTCGCTGTCGGCATCGCAGTAACCAAGCGTTAAGCGCGACCCGTTCGGGAAGATAAACGCGCGCTCGTCCTTTTTAAAGGTAGCGTATCCGGCAAGCTCGGCCTGCAGGGGCAGAATGTGATTTTCCCGCAGCTCCTGCAGACTGCGACGCAAAAGCAATAGCCGCAGCCCCGCGTGCCGCATGGCAAGCATCACCATTTTGCGGCGCATGGCCCATGATTTGCCACCGCCGCGCGCGCCGCCGTAGGCGGTATGACGTGCACGCGAAAGGAAGAACTCGCGCTGCCGCAGATTGGGAACCTCAGAGCGCAGCTTGTGAAAAATCAAAGGCTCCATGCGTCAAGTTCCCCCTCAAAACGGATCACGCCGCCCCCGCCGCCCTCTGCCTCCTGCGCGATCTTCTTGCCGAACGTGCGGTCAAGAATGCTCTCGGCCGCCTTCAGGCGCAGCTCGGGCTTGAGCTCGCAATCCTGCATCAGGGAAACGATCACCTCCACCGCTGCCACACCGGATCTGAGAAGCAGACGCTCGGCCTCTCCCGCTTTGGGCGCTTTTTCCCTTTTTGCCATAGCAGCCCCCTTATTCCTTGGCGTCTGCCCTCTGAAACAGCACGCGGTAGTGATCCTCCTCGTGACTGATATCGGCACGCCACGACGACAAAATCTCCACAAGCGCCTGCTTTGAAACCGTAATCTCGCGTACATCCTCGCTCTCCTGCAGTCGACCGATTGCCGCTGCGGCACAGGGCTCCTCTGCCGCTGCCAAGGCAAACAAGGCCATAAACGCCCCCGCCAATCGCACGGTCTCCTGCAGCCCCTGCACATCATCCTTTAAGTGTCTGATCTGCTTTGCACGCGCTGCCAGCAAATAGCGCGCCGACGCCTCGCTCTGCGCAAGCGTCTTTTCCGTTGCTTCGTTCATTGATATCTCCTTTCATAATAACCGTCAAGTGCGCCTTTGAAGGGACAGCACTTATAGTTGTCCGGGTGTGCGCAATAGGCATATACAATGTCGCGCCTTGCGCCTCTGTCCGGGAACTTCAATTCTCCGCATTCACAATAGGTGATCCCCTTTTTTTCATAGCGAAAATAGGGGCACATTCCTGCCACCGGCATCTGCATTTCCTCCTCTGCATCGTCTTGATTTTGGGACGGCCAAGAAGCAACCATGCGTTTCGTTTTTGAGACGGTTGTATTGCGACAGCAGGCTCAATTTAAGAAACACCGCCATAAGCAAGTGGTATTTCGGCGCATTGCACGCTTCGGTCGTTCCTGTTTTGGGACGATTACATCATACACCGCACCGCCCGGTTTGTCAAGAGCCAAAAGATGAACAAAGTGTAAATTCGTCACATTTTTGAGACGGCTGCTTGACAGAAGAAATTGGCTTTGGTACAATAATATCAAAGAAAGAACACCGCGCTGCCAAGGCCGCAACGGCCACCGCAGCACACGAGAAAGGCAGCACACTATGACTGTATCCGATCGCATCCGCACACAGATGAACCTTTTGGGACTCTCCTACGGCGAGCTGGCCGCCGCCACAGGTCTTGCCAAATCGGCCATCCACCGCTATGCCACGGGGCAAACCGACAAGGTGCCCACCGAAGCGCTTGAAAAGCTGGCGCGCGCCCTTGGGGTTACGCCCGCGTTTTTAACAGGGTGGGAAAGTGAGCATCCGCACACGCTGGCAGCACATTTTGAGGGCGAGGAATTTTCCGAGGAGGAGCTGAAGGAGATCGAGGACTTCGTGCGCTTTGTCAAATCCAAGCGAACGCGCTGAAAGGAGGCTGCATGTACGAGCAATTGCTTGACGAGGCCGTTGCCAACGGCCTGACCGTTATTGAAAAATACCCCTTTGAATCGGCGCGAATCCGCGGCCTTTGCTGTGATGACACCATTGCCATCAGCGCACAGGTCGATACCGCGGCGGAACGTACCGTTGTGCTTTGCGAGGAGCTGACGCACGCACTGCACTCCTACGGTAACATTTTGCACGACGGGCGCATGGAGCGCCGTACGCAGGAACGCATTTTTGACCGTCTTGTGGGTCTTGGAGGGCTGGTCAAGGCCTCTGCTGCCGGTTGCCGCGAGACATGGGAATTTGCCGAGTTTTTCGGCGTTCCCGAGCGTTTCTTTAACAACGTGATGGAAAACTACCGTGAGCGCTACGGTGTGATGAAAAAAATCAAAAGCGGCGGCGAGGAATTTGTGCTCTCCTTTGAACCGACCTTTCGCATCCGTAAGCTATGCACCACCCGCCACAAGCAAAAAATGATCCGAAAGGAGCGTGCTGTATGAAGCAATATCTGATGGCACTTGATCAAGGGACAACCAGCTCCCGCACCATCATTTTTGATGCCGACGGCCATGTTGTAGCCAAGGTGGCACGGGAGTTTACTCAATATTTCCCAAAGGAAGGCTGGGTCGAGCACGATGCCATGGAAATTTGGGAAAGCCAGCTTGAAACCGCGCGAGAAGCGCTGCGGGCCGCCTCCCTTTCTGCGACCGACATTGCGGCTATCGGCATTACCAATCAAAGGGAAACCACCGTGGTATGGGATAAAAAAACCGGACGACCGATCTGCCCCGCCATCGTGTGGCAATGCCGCCGCACGGCCTCGCGTTGCGCCACGCTGCGTGAAACGGGAGTGGATAAGATCATCCGCGAAAAGACCGGCCTTGCGGCCGACCCCTATTTCTCCGCCACCAAGCTGCAATGGATTCTGCAAAACGTACCGGGCGCCAAAGCGCGCGCAATGGCAGGCGAGCTGCTTTTTGGCACCGTGGACACTTGGCTGCTCTATCAGCTGACCGGAGGCAAGCTGCACGCAACCGACCCCTCCAACGCCTCCCGCACCATGCTCTTTAACATCCACACTCTCATGTGGGACGAGGAGCTTTTGCAGTTGTTTGATATTCCCTGCGCCATGCTGCCGACCGTCATGCCCACGGTTGGTGTGTTCGGCAGCACCGATGCTGCGCTCTTTGGCACACCGATTCCCATCGGCGGCGTGGCGGGCGATCAGCAAGCGGCACTCTTTGGACAAGGCTGCTTTGAGGCGGGAGATGCGAAAAACACTTACGGCACGGGCGGCTTTCTGCTTATGAATACCGGCAAAACACCAACCGCCTCGCAAAACGGGCTTCTCACCACGGTGGGCTGGCAGCTCGGCGGACAAACGACCTACGTGCTGGAGGGCTCCGTGTTTATCTGCGGTGCTGCCATTCAATGGCTACGAGACGGCCTCGGCCTGCTCACCTCCTCTGCCCAAAGTGAGCAACTGGCCGCCACCGTACCCGACAGCGGCGGCGTTTACTTCGTGCCCGCCTTTGTCGGACTTGGCACCCCGTACTGGGATGCCGACACGCGCGGCACCATCTGCGGTATCACACGCGGCACCACGCGCGCACACCTTGTACGTGCGACGCTGGAGGCCATGGCGCTGCAAACGGTAGACGTGATCGACGCCATGCGTCGCGACACCGGCCTCACGGTGCCACTCTTGCGTGTTGACGGCGGCGGTGCGGCCAATTCCCTGCTTTTGCAGATGCAAAGTGATTTTGCCGCCCTCCCATTGGCACGTCCCGACTGCATTGAAACCACCGCCTGGGGTGCAGCTACGATGGCAGGGCTTGCCGTCGGTATATACAGCAGCACGCAAGAGCTGCTTGCACGCACGGCAACCGCCAAGCTTTTTGAGCCCGCCATGCCCGAGGATCAGCGCTTAGCACATCTTGAAAAATGGCATCGCGCCATTGAAAGCGCACGCCTGTTTGCCAAATAAATACATGAAAAAACCGCCGACGGAATTCCGTCGGCGGTTTTTTTGCTGCGGCAAAAGCCGCATAGGTTTGGTTTTAGCCTACGATACCGGAACGCTCGATACCCTGTACCAGATGTCTCTGGCAGAAGAGGTAAAGTACGATCAGGGGCGCGCAAGCCATCAGACCGCAAGCGTAAAGCACAGCCTGCTGATACTTGCCGCTGGAACCGGTCTCCTGCGTCCAAATCGTCGCAATGGTGGTCATATCACCCAAGTTAAAGTTGGGCAAATAGGACATCAGCTGCGGAGGATTGACCGAGAAGAAGAGCTGCAGATAGAAGTCATCGGTCCACTGCCAGCAGAATGCAAACAGGAAGACGGTGATGAGCATCGGCACCGAGAGGGGCAGAATCACCTGTACAAAGGTACGGAAAGTGTTTGCACCGTCAAGGTAAGCGGACTCCTCCAACTCATCGGGCACGCCGCGGAAGAACTGGCGAAGCAGGAAGATATAAAGACCGTTTTTGAAGGCAAGACCCGTGATGGAAAGCAGCAGGATCGGGACGACACTACTGATGGTGCTGATACCGCCAACAAAGGTGTCGGGCAGGATCTTGATCTTAGCGAGAATCGCATCAATGCCCTCAATACCCGTACGGGCACCGCCTGCCAGGAAATTGAAGATACCAAAGATATCAAGATGCTGGAAGCGGTAGAAGATTGCGGACTGCATCGTACCGTGGGGGATGGCCAGGGTTAAGATCACCAGGAAGAAGATCGCCTTGGAGCCACGGAACTTAAACTTTGCAAGACCGTATCCGACAAGCGCACACGAGAAGGTCTGCAGCAACGCGCAACCAAGAGAAAGAGCCAACGTCAGGAAAAATACCTTGAAATACTCGAGGTCCACAATAATGGATTTGTAGATCAAAGCGGAAAATGCACGGGGCACGTTCACAACGGTATCATCCACGAAGTTGGAAGCCTCCATGAAGGAGCGCATCACGATCGTGTAGAAGGGCTTGAGGATTACAAAAGCAATACCGATCAGAAGAAGGAGACGGAAGATGTACCAAAGCACGTTCTTGGCAAAATAAGACGACAGATATTTTGCTTTCAGTCGCTCTTTGAGACTGGTACGCTCAAAGTCAACGCGGATCTTGTTTTTGGATTCGCGCATGACCTGCGGCTTGTTGTCCATATGATTTGTCATAACTGCACCCTCCTTCCCTTAATCTCTTCTCTGATAGAAGACGTATGCGGAGAAGATACCTGCCACAACGCCAACGATCAGCAATACTACGAGGAAGTACATCCAACCCATCGCCGCACTGACGTATCGACCGTCAGACTTGGGGTTCATGTACATGTTGTTGATCACCTTCATAACCGTGTTCGAATCCGTTGTAAAGGAGTCGATGATCGTATACACGGCATTTACCAGAATCATGGGGCTTACCATGGGGAAGGTAATCTTCCAGAAGGTTTCCCAAGAGGTTGCACCGTCGATCTGGCAGGACTCATAAATGGCAGGCGAGATCGACTGCAGAGCCGCAAGGAAGATCAGAATCTGTACACCGGAGCGATTGATGATGTTCGAAATACTTGCAACGGCAGAGGAAATGTAGGTCACCAGACCCGTACCGAAGCCAAGCCCCTCGAAAATGCTGGCAAGCAGCACCTCAAGTGCCATGGTGGACTCCAGCTTTTCGGTCGCACTTGCTTCGGTACCGAGCTCAAGGCTACCGCCGGATGCACCGTAGGAGGTAGACATGATCGACTCCATGATACCCGTAGAAACCACAACGGGCAGGAAGAAGATGGCACGGAAGGCAGCACGGCCTACCATTTTTTGGTTCAAGATCACCGCTACGAAGAGCGAGAAAATGAGAATTGCGGGAATGTCAAACGCCATTTCCTGCAGACCCGTAAGCAGCGACTGTGCAAACTGGGCGCTACCGGTCAGAGCGGTGTTGTAGTGCGTAAAGCCTACAAACTCTTTGTTTACGATGCCGTCAACCGTGGTGTAGTTGTAAAAGCTGTAGGAAATCGACTCCCACACGATGGGCAGGTAGATGAATACCAGACCGATCACAAAGGGAAGCACGAAGATCCAACCGGCACGTGCCTTCTTTCTGTCAAGGGAGGCAATTTTTTTCTTTTTCTGCGGCGCAGTTTTTGCTGCGGACACTTTGACTTGATCTGTCATAATGATTTACCTCCCTTAAGAATTGGTGTGCTTGATCACAACGTAGTCATAAGCGCTGACGTTATAGATCACGCCGTCTTTTTCAACGGTTACTGCGTAATCGTTGAAGTTCAGAATCAGGGACTTGAAGGCAACGGCCTTGCCGTCCTTGTAATCACCGTAGGTGACGTAAACGATCTCGCTATCAACAGCATATTTATAAGCACTGTCAACAGCCACATCCTTGCCTGCATCTGTGGTGTCTACCACGGGCTCGGATTTGATCTCCAGCTTTTCAGCCAGGTTTGTAACCAGCGTTTCCACGCCGATGTCAAGACCGTCGCCGGCCAAAGCAAGCTTGAACAACGAGAAGAGATCCTCAACACCGCAGCCGGCGAAGGAGGTCTTGTCGTAGAGGAAGGTGTCACGGTCGGTGCTATGGGTGTAGGAAAGCGTAAATGCGGGATCGCTGTTGTACAGAGCCAGCAAAGCGGGAATCTGTACGTTCTGGATATGCTCCAGCGTGCCCTGCGCAGCCAACAGCACGTCAGCATCCGCATCCGTATCTACCAGGAACTGGTAGTTCTCGGTTGCAGCAGCCAGCAGCTCGTCTACGGTGGCTCTGATGGTGCGCAGCTCCGCTACGGGAGATGCCAGATACGTGGTGAGTGCCAGTACAAACGCTCTTTCAACACTTGCGTCGCCCGAGGTAGCTTTGCGTGCTGCCCAAGCAGTCATCAAAGCGCTGTCGCTTGCGCGTTGGTCGTTGATCGTCTGCAGATGGCTCTCAAGGAGTGCCATGTAATTATCAAGTCTGGTCGAAACCTGCTCGATACTGGTGGTAGCAATGTTGATGTTCTCAAGTCTTTGCTTCACCTGCTGGGCCTTCTTCTCAGCCTCGGCAAGTGCATCCTGCAGCAGCTCGTTCTCATCGGGAACGCGCGTGCCGTTCAAGAACTCGTGGCCGATGATCAGCTTGGTCTGTACGTCAGCCAGCACGGAATTGAGCTCCTTGTAGATCTCAACCAAGCGCGCCTGCCAGATATCATAACGCACAGAATAGTTCTGAGACAGCACCTCGTCCTCCTTGAGGAGCTCGGTGTTTGTGTAAGAAATAATGAAGTAAATGCCAGCACCACTCTCCATTGCCTTCAGCATTGCGTAGGAGAGGTTGCCCTCCATGTTCAGCGCGGTGCCTGCAAACTGCACGTAACCGTGAAGCACCACACCCATAAACGGCACGGTGGCATACTCGTTGTTGTAACGGTTGGAGGTAAGCGGTACGTCAAGGATATGATCGGCATGGCTCCAAGTAAATGCGTTACCGCCGTTTACCATCACGTCATAGCCTTTATCGGTGAAGTACTGCAGAGCTTCGATGGTGTAGTTCTTGGAATCCTCACGCAGCGAGGTCTTTTCCTCACTAAAGCTGGAGTTCAAATCGCTGCCCATCGTGGAAAGCGAGATCGCCATGTTATCATACTTGCTGTATTTCTTCTCCAGCTTTTCATAGAAACGGCTGAAGGTTGCGGGAGACAACACCATCTGATAATGGCTGACCAGAGACTGAGAGGTAACCGAATATACACGCTTGGAGGTGTAGCGGTTACTTACTGTACGTGCACCGTACTTCTTCATATTCACGGAGGAGCCGGAGCCCTGCGTGTAAACGAAGTCGAAGTCGGGGAACAGGCCAAGCTCAGGATGCTCGGCAGCATATTCTACCAGATCCTTAAAGCCGGATTTTCCGCCAACGGAGCCCTGCCATTTCAGCTTATACGGCACCTCGGAGTAAAGACCGCCGTTGGCATAGCCCTTCATCTTGAACTGAACGTTTGAAACGCCCTCAACGAGCAAGTAATCGTACATGGTCTCAATGTCCTCAAAGGAGGTCAGCGCCACGGAAACGGTTACCGGCACAGACATGATCTTCTTAACGGTATCCATGCAACCGAAGGTCTCGATGTAAAGCGGAATGGAGGAAGCCACATCATCGGAGGTCAGGCGCTCAAAGCCGCTATCCTTGGCATCCAGATAATTGCGGTAAGCCTACGCCATGCCCATCCAGGAGCACTCGTAGTAGCCTGCCGTTCCCTCATACTTTTCGTCGGAGAGAAGAATGTAGCGAAGCTTATAGTCGTCGGTATAGCGGCGGCTTGCATAAACCGTCCAGCTCGACTTCGAGGTATCACTCTGACGGGTGATAAAGGAAGGAACGATGGTGGAATAATACTGCGTGGAATGGTTGATCGCAATCGAAGCAAGGGTCTCGCCCTCCTCGATAATGGCAAGGAAGCCGCGGCTTTCGGTCGTGCCGTCCGTGTAGGTAGCGGTCTCGATCTGGCCGAACACGGGCATACGCATCGGCGTGGTGTGCGTACCCGTCACAGACATCAGGGCATAGTCCTCACCGTACACACGTGCCATACGGTATACGCTCTGCGTCAGCTCGTACAATGCGCCGGAGCCATCGGGCAGGAAGGAATAGCCGGTATACACAGTGCCCTTATCGAAAGGCTCTGTGGTGTCGGGCTCGCCGTTCTCACCCTTGATGGTTACTTCACGCTTCGGGTTACCCTTGTAGCTGGCACCCATATACGGCAGGATCTGCAGGTCAGTCACACGGTAAGTGGACTCGTCATAACGCAGGCCATTGGCAGGCAGCGCCACGGACAGACCGTTGGCATCCACCGTGTACTCAAGAGCCATTCTGAATACAGCGGGAGAGGTTGCCTCCTGCTCGAAATCTACCAGCTCGTAGTCCTCATCCATCTGTGCGAAGGAATAGTCGGGACAGTATTTCAGCACCCAAGCCTCAAGCTCGCGCAGAACCTTGGTCTTAGTGATATCGTCGTTGTAAACGTAGATATCAATTCCCTTCTCCTCGGTTACGGGGTATGCGTCCGCGATACCGGGACCACCCTGCTCCTTAAGAGAGTAGTAGGACATGAATTTTGCATAGTTACGGCTCGTAAGATTTTCTCTTAAGGGCTCAAGAATTCTGGTTTCAAAGCTCGATTTCTCGATACGCAGCGGCAGGAGAATACGGGCAGAAATCTCGCCCATCGCGTACTCTACGCGCACACCGTTCTGAATGGGCGTTACTGCGTATTGCCCCTTCAGAACAGCATCGGTAAAGCTGTTAAGCGTTTTGCCACCCTTCTTGCTATCCTCGTAGGACAAGATGATCTGAGACATCATCGGGTGACGCACACCGGTCTCGCTGCTGGGCTCCTTGGTCATATCCCAAGGATTGGTAAACAGGATCTCGCCGGTTGCGTTCTTTTTGTATGCCACGATGCCAAGAGCCTCGTCGCAACGCAAAGAATACGTACCGTCGTTGTAATATTCGGTCATAGCTTCGAAGCGGGCTTCCATGCTCTCGTACGCCACCGACGTCAGATCCGTCGTAGTCGTGGTCGTCGTGCTGCCGGAAGTTTGAGAAGCAGAAACCGACATGGCGGGAACCATGCACGCAAGCATCACCACCGTGAGAAGCGCACAAAGGAACCGCGTGAGCAGTTTAGTATTTTTCATTTTTTATCTCCTTTCTGCGCTTACAGTCGGTAGTTGATCTCGGAAACGATGCTGGTAAAGAAGCTTACCATATCCATCACGAGCGAGGTAAAGAGAACGCCGAGGAACATGATAAATGCCATACCTACGATCGTACCGAGGACGGTGATCAGGTTCTTGCCCATCGTATAGTCGTGGGTCACCATGGTGCCAAAGAAGATCAGCATGCCGGCCCAGATAAAGCCGAGAACGATGATCAGGTTAAGGATATCAAGCTCCTCGCTCACCACGAAGTTCGAGATAAGCGTAACGGGGATGGTGGTAATGGCGATCGGCAGTACCGAATAACCAACACTCATAAAGATATCCTTAAAGCTGCCCTCACCCTCGAACAGAGTCGTCAGACACCAGTTTGCAACCACAAACAGGAGCACGGGTACGAACACCACGAGAATCTGCATGAAGATGTTGGCATTGCCGGTGTTCTGGGGATCCATCACGTAACCGGAGCCCACAGCGCGGTAGAAGAGTGCCAACACGGTAACACCCATGTACACCAGGGCCGCGCGGACGGAGCCGCGTTTTTCGTGCTTCAGATCCCAGAAGCCGTCGATCGGATGGAACATCACGTGGAACACGTAATAAAGCTCGTCTTTAAAGGTGCGCTTTTTGCCCGAAACGGAAACCTGCTTGTTGATCTTTGCGGCATGCTTGAGGAATTTGCCAAGCAGAAGGCAAACCACCACGATCACCACGGGGATCATCAGGAAGAAGCGGGACATCCACTCTTTACGGAGCTCCTTGTAAGCAACGGAATAGTTTTCCGTATCGTATGCAGCCTGGTAGTATTCGAGAGCCTCCTCGTACTTACCGCTGCGGGAAAGTGCCTGACCGATGCCGATATAGGCAGCGTCATAGTTGGAGTTACGCATCAGGATCTCTTTCCAGTCATCGATCGCGCGGTCGTAAAGACGCTCGTTCTGATGGTAAAGAGCCTGGATCAGTACATCGCCGTACTCGGTGCGCTTAAAGACCGTGATATTACCCGTCACGTCAAGCACAAGGAAAACGTCATCCTGGTAGCAGATCGCACGGATCGACTTCTCGGTAATGTTACCGAGCTGGTTACCCGTGTCACCGAAGGCAAACAGAAGATTGCCGTCGTAGTCGTAAGTAAAGATCTTACTGCGCTCAAAGTCGAAGATCGACCAAGTGCCCTCGGGACCGCACGCAACGTCCTCCACACGGGAGATGGCGCCGGCGGTGTCACTGCCCTTAGCGGAAGCCTTGTAATCGATCTCGCCTGCAGGCGGCCAGAAGCCGTTACGGCGCATGATCTCATCGCCTGCGGGGTTCAGAAGCTTAACGGGCGCGTAGGTGCCGAGCTTAGACTTCGTCGTGATAGCGGATTCCATCTGTGCCAGCAGATCCTGCGCATAGATCGAAGCGTAGATGAAGCCATCCTCGTTGATAGAAATATTATTGTAGGGATAGGACACCACGTTGGTGGCTTGCTTTCTCTGCTCTGCCGTCTGGAACTTTCTCCAAAGCTGCTCCCATACGGAAAGCACCGATTGCTGTGCACCGATAAAGGTGGTGAACTCACCCTTATCCGTCATAACGATGATACCCTCACTTGTCTCGGTAGAAACCACGTAGAGTCTCTCGTATGCGTCAACCGCCATGGCAACGGGCCAGTAAACGGCATCCTCGGAAAAGAGCTCGGACTCGGGGGCCTCGATCACGGAGTTGAAGCTGCCGTCATGGTTGAAGGTAACGATACGGCTTGCCTGCGTGTCGCACACGAAGATACGACCCGGATACTTGAGCTCGTCGCCCTCGTAGCGATCTTCGGTAACGAATACGCCCTCGGGCTTGGTGAAGTAGTCTGCGATACCCTGGCCGTTGATAAAGTTCTTGATCTCAAAGCGGAGATGGTAGTAACGGTCAAGGCAAAGGATACGGTCGTTGTCGGTATCGGCAATGTAAACGTTACCGGCCGCATCGGTCACCATATCATTGGGGTTGGCAAGCGCAGTATCAAGACCCATAGAGGTCGAGGTAATCGTCTTCTCCGCCTTGTAGGCATCGGGCGAATACAGGGGCTTGCCGTCAATGGAATAGGTGTAGGTTGTGTATGCCTGTGCAGCGCCTGCCGGAATGGCGAAAACCATCAGGAGGGCAAACAACACGCATGTAAACGATATCAATTTTTTCATGTTTTTCCTCCTAATTAGTCTTTCATACCGGAAGAGCCCATCGTTTCGATGATGTTGGACTGAGAAATGACGAACACGAGGATCGGCACCAACATCATAATAACCAGAGAGGCCGCATGTGCACCTGCACGTTTGATACCGCCCGCCATGATCTGACCGATTGCGTAGTTAAAGGATTTCAACTGCTCGGAGTGGATATAAATGGAAGCACCCTTATTCCACAGATCCTGGAAGGAGTAAATGATCAGCGTCAGCCAAGCGGGCTTAACCATGGGCATGGCAATGACCCAGAAGGTACGCAGCTCGGAAGCACCATCAAGACGGGAGGATTCGAGCACGGCGTCGGAAACGTTGGTTTCCATAAACTGCTTCATCAGGTAAAGGCCAAGCGAGGTTGCCCAAGCGGGCACGATGATCGCCCAATATGTATCGATCCAGTTCAGCGCACTCATTATAATAAAGGAAGTAACTGCTGTAACCGTGGAGTGGAACATAAGGGAGGTTCTGACGGTTTTGAACATCGTTTTACCGCCGGGGAACTTGATCTTTGCCATTGCGTAAGCTGCAAGAGAGGAGAAGAACAGGTTGCCTACCGTACCGGTAATGGAGGTAAATACGGTGTTGAAGATGTAACGGGAGAACGGTACCCACGAGGTGTTCATCAGCATGAACAGATCGCGGTAGTTTTTAAACGTGGGACGACGAACGAAGAAGCGCGGGGGGAACATCCACAGCTCGTCAAGAGGCTTCAGCGACTGCATGATCACGTAGATCATGGGCAGGAACATGAAAGCACCCAGAATGATCAGCATCACGCTGATGCCCGCATCACCGCCGGCCGAGCGGTTGAGGACAACTTTATGTTTTCTTGTACGTAATTTCTTCGACATATTACTGACCCACCTTTGAAATTACTTTCTTAACCAGCATGTTTGCACCGATCATGACTGCGAAAAGGACAACTGCGATCGCCGAGGAATAACCTACCTCAAAGCGCTGGCCGCCGTAGTCATCCAGATGGTGCATGATGGTGTGCGCTGCGTAATCGACGGACGGGAAGCCGCACAGCGCGGTAACAACGCCGCCAAAGCCGAAGGCCGAGGTGATTGCCATAACGGCACCGAACATCAGCTGCGGCTTCATGGAAGGCAGGGTGATGTACCAAAGCTCCTGCCAACGGTTGCGAATACCGTCAACGGCGCCTGCCTCGTACATGGAACGGTCAATGCCCTGCAGACCTGCGATGAAGGACAGGAAGGAGGTACCGAGCGAGGTCCAGAGTGCAACCACGATACAAAGAGGCATGACGTAGTCCGCATCCTGGAACCACTGAATTTCGGTAGAAATGATACCGAAATCAAGCAGAATACCGTTGACCCAACCGTAAGAGTCACCCGAGAACAGGGTACCCCAAATAAGGTATACCTGACCGGAGATGGAGGGTGCATAGAAGATCAGCGTAACGACTGCACGGATCTTGGGGGGCAGCTCGTTGATGAACCATGCAACCAGCAGCGACATCAGGTAGGAGGTAGGTCCTACGATGACGGCAAAGATCAGAGTGTTTTTACAAGCAATGATAAAGATATCATCATCAAGGAAAAGCCGAATGTAGTTATCCAGAAACACAAAGTTCGGCAACTCCAACAGGTTAAAGTCCGTAAAGCTGATGACGATAGACAGCAACACGGGAACCACGGTAAAGAGTGTGAAAAGGAACATATACGGGAAGACCATCACGTAGGCGACCCAGTTCTTTTTCATTTCTTTCCATGTCCATTGCGCCCGCGTCATATCTGAACGAATGACCGCTTTTTTAGTAGACATGTGTTTTTCTCCTTATAAGCATTATAACAATGTAGAAACCTTGCTATCAGTATTTTGCCAGAACGGTGATGGCATTGTTGATCGCCGTAATGGTGTTGGCAAACGCGGTGGCGTCAACAGCGGCAAAGGCATCGCGGGCGGCGGCAAGCGTCTGCTCGTTTTCCTTCAGGATACCGTCGTTCATCAGCTCGATGGCTTGTGCGGCAGCGCTGAGCGTGCTGTCATTTGCCTTATCGGATTCCTTTTCAAAGGCTTCCTCGATCTGACCAAAGCGCTTTTGCAGCAGCGTCTGACCAAGCTCAAGGGTCTCCAGACCGAACTCCTCGCGCTTACGGGTGATCTCTTTGTTGATCGTCGTAATGTAGCTCTGCAGCTCGGTTACGGGGTTGGCGTTATCGTTGTACGCCGCAAGGAATGCGAAGTTGGTGTAACGACCGATGATGTAAGCACCGGGGTAGTTGGGGATAGATGCAAGATTTTCGAACTGGTAGCTCAGCTGCTTGTACTCAGCTGCGGTCCAGGGCATTTCGTAAAGTGCCTCTCTGTTTGCGGTACCGTGCTTTGCAGAGGGACCGATGATAGCAACCATCTCGTTGGAGTATTTCACCTGGCAATCCTTACCGGCGTGCCACTTCATAAACTCCCAGGAGGCCTCTTGGTTCTCGCAGCCGTTCATCATAACGATAGCGGAAACCGAAGATACCGATACATTGTTGATATTACCGTTTTCATCCACGATACCGGGCATGGGGTAGAACTCCCACAGACCCTTGATCTCGGTAGCAAATACCGTGAGCTGGTTGTAGGTGCCCGTGTAGCCGGCAAAGCCGATCGGCATCTCGCCG
>JAFTKK010000044.1 GCA_017453325.1 Clostridia bacterium | reverse complement strand
TAATTGACACCTTTATCAATGCAATATTCGTTTATGACGATTCGTTCAAAATCGTTTATAACGGAAACGGTAAAGAAGAAACTATAAGCCTTGAAGAACTTGAAAGTTCAACCTTGTTTTCACAAGGTGCACCATATTATGTTGCCTTAATAGATGCAGGCAACGAAACCCCAGACGCCACAAGGCTTCTGGGGTTTTTTCATGCGATTTTTTTGAAGTAAAAATAAAAGATGCATTTCGCATTTTTCGGGGTTTGATAGGGACATGAACCTCTACCCACCCATTTTGAGGGCAGAATTTTCACGATTTTCGTGAAGGTTCTGCCCTTTTTTCGTTTTTCTAATTGTTAAAAATTTGTGTCTGAAAAGGGGGGTGTTCGCATGCCATATATTTTTACTAAAGAAGACTGTGATTGCAAGTATTGCCGCTATTATGAAAGGAGGAAATGTACGCTTGAAACATGTTGTTGCTTGGAAGACAAACTACGCACGGGATCGCCCCTTGCCCCGCCGCATTCGGATCTAAATAAGAAAGGAGAATTCAATGACAAGATTTGAAAAACAACTACGCCAGTGGTTTCCTGCAGGTGAATTTTGGGGTACTCCTGTGTACACTGGCAAAACAATGCTTTCGAGATTTGACGAAAACCTTTTGGTCAAGGTGTCTTTTGTCAGTACAAAAATCTCCCAGCATTACGATGCACTTCGCGTAAAAATTCTGAACAGGATTGAAGGCGAGGTAGACAGCGAAACCTTTCGCTTTGAGGACATCATCGGAAAATTGCGGATGCGCAATGGTGAGCTGACTGAACCTCATATCTGGGATAGCGGTGAAGTTGAGTGGTATGGTGGTAGCCCTTCGGTTTCCCAACATGCGATGATCAGCAACGAAGTCCAAGGTTATGGCTAAGCGAAGCATCAATCAAAGCAAAGACAATGCGCCATAAGCATACAACTTTTTAGACAGTAATATTTAAAGGAGTACATTATGAAAAAAATTGCAACACTGTTTCTCGCCGTTCTTTTGATCCTCACGCTTGCTTTTACGCTTACCGCGTGCTTAGACGATATGAGCTCATCCGATGGCACCGAAAAATCCTCGCAGAGCGCATCTTCCAATCATCGTAATGATGATGACGGTGATGATGACGATGATGACGGTACCACAATGGGAGAAAGAATGGCTTTGGAGACCGCCAAAAATTATTTGCGAACCATGGGCTTCTCGAAGCAGGGGCTCATAGAGCAGCTTGAATTTGAAGGATATACCACAAGTGAAGCAACCTATGCCGTCGAGCATTGCGGTGCCAACTGGAAGGAGCAAGCCGTCAAGGTTGCCAAAAATTATCTCAGCATGATGTCCTTTTCGAAGCAAGGCCTCATAGAACAGCTTGAATTTGAGGGCTTTACCGAAGAGGAAGCTGCTTACGGTGTTGAGCAGGCGTATAAATAAGTCCGTGTACATACAAAAAACCAAAGGCGCGCACAGCACACCGGCTCTGTCTCAGGTGTACTGTGCGCGCCTTCGTTTTCTTTTCATAAAACAACACTAAGGATAGCAAAATAAAATGTCTGACTTTTCCGTGTGTGCCTCTTGACACGGCCGGTCTTTTATGATAAGATAAATTGAGCTCAATTAAATTGAGCAAAATAGCAAAAGGAGAACGATATGTCTGTATATGATTTCAAAGTAAAAGCGCAAAATGGCGATGAGGTGGCATTGGCCGATTATCGGGGAAAGGTATTGCTGATCGTGAATACCGCCACGGGTTGCGGCTTTACGTCGCAATACGAGGAGCTGCAGGCGCTGTATGAGGAGTTTCACGCGCGCGGGCTGGAGATCCTCGATTTTCCCTGCAATCAATTCGGTGCGCAGGCACCGGGCAGCGACGAGGAGATCCACACCTTCTGTACGGGGCGCTTCGGCATCACCTTCCCGCAATTTGCCAAGATCGACGTCAACGGTGAAAATGCCATTCCGCTTTACCGTTGGCTGACGGCAAACACAAGCTTTGCGGGCTTTGGTAAGTCTCCGATGGCCATGATACTGTCGGGCGTGGTAAAAAAGAATGACAAGGACTATAAAAACAATGGCAACATCAAATGGAATTTCACCAAGTTCCTGATAGACAGAAACGGTGAGATTGTTGCGCGATTTGAGCCCACCGACATGAAAAAGCTGAAAGCAGCAATTGAGGGGTGCCTTTGATGCATGAAGAATAACGATTGCATTTTCGAGTAAGCCGTGTTATAATAATGGCAACCGAGCAAAGGAGCCTTGACATGGAAGAAAAAAACTATGACGCATTGAAGCTTGAAAATCAGCTTTGCTTTCCGCTATACGCCGCCTCTCGTGAGGTTATTAAGAAATACCGTCCGCTTCTTGAGACCCTTGACCTTACCTATACCCAATATATTACCATGATGGTGTTTTGGGTAGAACAAAAAATAAATGTCAAGGAGCTGGGACGCCGCTTATTTCTTGATTCGGGCACTCTGACGCCGGTGCTGAAAAGTCTTGAGGCCAAGGGATTGGTGCGCAGATACCGTTCTGCCGCTGACGAGCGCGTGTTGACGGTGGAAATCACAGAGCAGGGCACGGCTCTGCGCGAACGAGCCTTGACCGTTCCTGCTGCCATTGCTGCGTGTATTCCGTTAGAGCCGCAAAAGGCGATACAGCTTTACGGCCTTCTTTACGAAATGCTTGACGCTTTGCAGAAAGAGGATAAATAAATTCAAAATCCGCCGCCACGGTCAAAACCGTGGCGGCGGATTTCTTGTTAGCCCTTAATCAAAGTCCTCCGCATAGATCTCGTAGCCGTCAAAAAACAGCGTGGGGTCCTCCTCTATGCTGATGATGTAGAGATAGAGCGTGCGTCCATCCATCGAAAAGGCGGTGACGTTACTGCCTGCGGGCAGGTCGCTGACATCGGTGAGTACGGTAAAGGTCACGCGCTGATCGGATTTGGCGGTAACAAGCTCGTAGGTGGCTTGCTCGGTGTTGTAAACGCCGTCAAAGACATCCACCGAAATGCCAAACTCATACTCACCGTTCCGTGCGGCATCAAGGTAGGCCACGCGCACGGGGAAATAGGGCTCGTAGCCTTTCTCGGAGCCATTCTCGTCGGTATCCCAATAATAAAAGCTGTCGTCCACGGTGTAGATTGCCAAAAGGTCGCCGTCCTCGCTGACGGGCACGGTGGCGTGAAGCTTTGTCACATCGCCGTCGAGGGTGAGCACTTCTTCTACGGTGCCGCGATTACCTTGCGTTATCAGGGCAATGCTCAAAATGAGCAGAGCAAAGGCGCAGGCGAGAACGATCAAGGAAAAGCGTTGTTTTTTGCGAGAGATCGGCTTGTCGGCGGAGTAGGGAAGTACCATCAGAGAGGGGGTAGCGGTTCGAGGGTCGTAGGGCGTGCCTTGCTCAATGGCACGCAAGTAGTCTCGCGCTACCTGGCTGATATAAAGCTTGGGGGCGTTTTGTGCTACGTGCGACAATGCCGTGCGCGCCTCATCAAGGTCGCCGCTATAATAACAGGCAATGCCGGTATACAGTGATACTTCCATTTCGGTGATGCGGAAGCGAGATTTTGCAGGCAACGCCTGTACCTTCTCCCCGATTTGGCGGCATTTGGCAAAATCGCGGTTGAGATAATCGTTATAATAATCAAGCCAAGGGGAAAACGTGGGCTTTTTCTTGGCAAGCTTGGGATTTTCAAAGAGGTGGTATAGGGCGCGCGTGGCTTCGCAGAGCTTGCTTTCCTCGCCCATGATGAAATAGCAGAAGGCAAGCGCAACTTGATACTGTACCGCAAAGCGACGGCGTTTTGGGTCCTGCAGTCCTTCGGTGCAAATGTCGATCGCACTGCGAAAATCGCCCAGCGTCATGGCGGTATTGAGATCGGCAAATCTTTCGTAGGTGGCTAAGTTGGAGGCATGCATCACGTGGTGATACATAAGGGGGTCAAGGCCGTCAAGGAGAGGGGATTGCGCGAGGCGCGCGGCGGACGCGGAAAGCACCAACAGCACGGCAAAACCCACAACAAATACAAGGGGGATCTTCACAAGCCAGGGCAGGGGTAAGAAACACAGGATAACCGCCGTTACGGATGTTCCTATTCCTGCCAGGAGTTGTCTTCTTTTTACTTTTTTAATTAATTGCATTGCTTCATTCATTATTTGTTCCTTTCGCGGTAGCGGGTGCGTGGGGCTTGATTGCGGTGTTACTGTCATTGTAGCATACGAGATGCGCTTTTGGCAAGGGCTTTTTTGATTTTTGCAGGCGGCATAACATCGCGCAGTTTTTGGGGCAAAAAAAGGTGTTGACAAGCGCGTCGGGGCGGGGATATAATGAGGATGATATTATTTTGCAAAGGAGATTTTTGATGAAGCCTTTGTTCTTTTTACATGAAAAGGATGATGCCGCGCGCCTTGGCGGTCTTGGCATCGATACGGCCAAGCACGTAACCTTTGCGGGTGACGTGAAGGACATGCTTGATTTCGTTACCGCCGATCAGCTGACCGACAAAACCCTTTGGCGCCGCTTTGTGGAGCAATATCGCATTAAGGCCGATGCCAAGGGCGGCTGGCGTTGCGAGTACTGGGGCAAAATGATGCGCGGCGGCGTGTTTGTGTATACCTGCACGCACGACGAGGCGCTTTATGAGGTGCTTCTTGAAACCGTGAAGGAAATGCTGACCATGGCCGAGGAGGATGGCCGCGTCAGCACCTACGGGCGCGAAAAGGAGTTTTTTGATTGGGATGTGTGGGGCCGCAAATATGTGGCGCTCGGCATGCTCTATTTCCGTGACATTTGCCACGACCGCGCGCTGCGTGCCGAGATCTTAAAGTTTGTGCGTGCGCATATCGATTATATGATCGCACGCATCGGTGCCGAGCCCGAAAAGCTTCCCATCATCAAGGCCTCTGCCTGCTGGGGCGGTCTCAACGCCTCCTCGATCCTTGAGCCCGTGATGAAGCTTTACGGCATTACGGGTGCCAAAAAATATTTTGACTTTGCCACCCATATCGTGGGAGAGGGCGGCAGCGCCTGGGGCAATATCCTGCAGCTTGCTACCGAAAACAAGCTGGCTCCCCATCAGTATCCGGTTACCAAGGCCTATGAAATGATCTCCTTTTTTGAGGGCGTGCTCGAATATTATCTGGCTACGGGCAAGGAGGAATATCGCGTGGCGGTGGAGAACTTTGCCGAGCGCGTATTTGACGGCGAGATCACCGTAATCGGCTGTGCGGGTCTTACGCACGAGCTTTTTGACCATTCGGGCGCCCGCCAGGTCTCCGATTATTTCAAGGGCATCAAGCAGGAGACCTGCGTGACGGTCACGTGGATGAAGTTCTGCCTGCGTATGCTTTTGCTTACGGGCAATTCCAAATATGCCGATTGCTTTGAGCAATCTCTTTATAACTCGTATCGCGGCGCACTCAATACCGATCGCCGCGTGTTTGTGGACCGTGTGGGACGCGGCTTTTTGAAATACGGCGAGTTTGTGCCCACCTATCTTGCCTTTGACAGCTACGCTGATCTGCTGCGCAGCGTGCGTGGCCGTACCGTGGGCGGCACGCAGCATATGCAGGACGGCACGTATTACGGCTGCTGCGCTTGCATCGGTGCATTGGGCGTTGGCCTTTGTGCGCAGATCGGTATGCTGCGCCGACAGGGCGGCTTTGCGCTGAACCTTTACGGGGATGCCGTATATCAGACCATGACCCCCGACGGCCAGAGCCTTACGCTGCGCGTGTCGGGCGGCTATCCGCGCGAGGGGGCTGTGAAGATTTCCTTTGAGCTGCCCCGTGCCGAGCGCTTTGCGCTCTCGCTGCGCGTGCCCGCATGGAGCGTCGATACAACGCTTACCTATAATGGCACAGAGCAAGCCGTCACCGCAGGCTATACCACCGTGACGGAGGTTTTTGAGAACGGGGATGAGCTGGTGCTGACGCTTGATATGCGCACTGAGGTGCTGCACCCGCAGCCTTGGGGCGAGGATGAGATCTTCATGGCAAGCTCCAAGGGCGGCCAGCGCACGGTGGTGCATGAGGAGCCCGAGGAAAAGTATCACGTGGCTTTGCGTCGCGGGCCGTTGGTGATGGCACGCGAGACGCGCATCACCGCCGATTTCGCACCTGTTTCACCGGCAAGCGAGGCACTTTACGTGGATGCCGAGCTGCTGCCGCGGGATGCCACGCCCTTTGCTTCGATGGTGGCACTTTCGGTGCCGCAGACCAACGGTACGCACTTCACCGTAGCCGATTTTTCGAGCGTGGGTAAGACCTGGGATGAGGCCTCCGAATACGAGGTCTGGATGCCGACCGTACACGAATCATAATGATCACATACCAATAGCCAAGGGGCGGAGAAACGTTGTTTCTCCGCCCCTTGACTTGCAAAATGAGGAAAAAAAGAGTATGATAATTAAAAAAATGTGAAAAAACACTTGACTTTTACGTTGCGTAAAAGTCTAAAATGCCCTCGAAGGAGGTAATTTGATGAAGATCAAGGCTGTATGTGAAAAAACGGGCCTCACCGACAGAACGGTGCGGTATTATATTGAGGAGGGGTTGATCTCGCCCGCCTGTACCGAAAACTATCTCGGACGCAAATCCTTTGATTTTGACGAGGGTGACGTTGTTGCTCTTACCGACATTGCCACGCTGAGGGGCTTTGATTTCTCAATCGAGGAGATTCGCGCCATGCTCTGCGATCCGCATAGCAGCCCTGCCATTATCCAAAGCGTCAAGGAACGGATCGCGGCAGATCTGCTATCGGGTCAAAAAAGAGGGGCGGCGCTTTCCTCGCTGCAGGAGCAGAGGTTTTATACCGTGTCCGATCTGGCAAATGCGCTTTCAAAAGCCTCAGAGTCCGTGCCCGCCGAGGAGACCGCGCGGCTGAGCCCCACGAGAGGGCTGATTGCGGTGTGCCGCGCGAGTGCTCTTTTTTTGGCCGTATGGTTGCCGATCCTGGTCAGCCTTGCCGTGCTTGCGGTGCGGCTGACCAAATGCAGCGATCCGATCACCCAAACGCTGCCGCTTGCTCTGATGCCGCTTTTGTGGGTGCCCTCATTGCTGATGATGAATGCACCAAGGCTGAGGGTGCTGCGCCGCCGTGTCGGCAAGCGAGTATTGCTGTCGCTTTGCGTTGCGGCCATCCCTTTGTGCGCGGTGCTTGCCTATGGCTCTGTCCGTACGTGCACGCATAGCTGGCAAGAGCTGGCCGTGAAAAGGGAGGCAAATTGTGTCGCTGAGGGCATTGCTTTGCAGGGGTGCAGCATCTGCCGTGCGACAGCTACCGTCACTTTACCCGCATTGCCGCATACCGTGGTCAGCGATGCCGCGGTGGAGGCCACCTGTATCGGGGAGGGCATGACCGAGGGGGCGCATTGCGCGGATTGTCAAGCGGTGTTGGTGGCACAGGAGATCCTGCCAAAGATCGAGCATGCTTTTGAAAAGACTGTGGTCACGCCGACCTGCGGGCGAGAGGGGTATATATTACTGACCTGCCCGTGTGGCTATCGCGTACGCACAGAGGTGGTGGCTGCGACCGAGCAGCACCAATTTTACAAGAACGGTGAGGCCGGCTACTGTTGTGATGTTTGCTCGCTTGCGGTGTGTGAGTTTGGCAATGTTGACGGTACGGCCGATGTAGGCAATTATCATAAGTTGAAATATTACATCACCGGCCCGATAGACCCAAAAAACGAGGTTGAGCGAACGCTGGTTATTTACGGTAACGGAGATATGCCCTCGCCACAGAATATGCCCTATCATCCGTGGCGGGAGAGCACTTATCTGAAGGAGGTGCGCACCGTGATCGTGCGGGAGGGCGTGACCTCGATTGCCGAGGGTGCCTTTGCGGCCATCCATCCCGAGGACTCATGGATGGGGAATCCCTTCCGTGGCGTCAAGTGTTTTCTCATTCAAAACGACAAGCTGCGCGTGGATCCCGCCAGCGAGAGCCTTAGCGGCATCACGTGCACGATTACGTATTCATAGCTTTTCCCTAAGTGAAAGAAAGGAAGAACCCCATGAAAAAATACATGATATTTTTGGCAGTCGTACTGGCCGCCATTTTGCTGCTTTGCGCCTGTGAGGAGGAAGTGCCGCAGGGCAATGGCAGCACCCCACAGGATCAGCAGACTACCGATACCACTCCAACTCCAACTCCAGCGCCTACTCCCACCCCAACGCCCACGCCTACCCCTACGCCCACGCCTACCCCTACACCCACGCCTACCCCTACACCCACACCTACGCCGCACACCCATACGTGGGGCGAGTGGGTCAGCGTACAGGATCCCACCTGCAAGCAGCAGGGCAAGCGTGAGCGCGTGTGCTCCTGCGGTGAAAAGGAGCAGGAGGACGTTACCATTGTTGCCCATAGCTATCAGAACGGCATCTGCGGTATGTGTGGGGGAAGTGACCCCGATTTCTTCCTGCCCGATTACGGTGCAGGTGAGGCCAACACGGTCGGCAACGACTATAGTGCTTCCTATTTTACCGCCCAGGCAGATTGGCTTTACTTTACCACCTCCGCCGAGCAGATCGTCAAGATGAAACGGGACGGCACCTCGCTGACCCCGGTATATGAGGTATCGGTGGGTGTTGTTTATAATCTGAACGTGGTAGGAGATTGGATCTATTTCTACTGTGAGGGGGAGACCGAGGCAAAATCCTATATTGCCAAGGTGCGCACCGACGGCAAGTGCTTTGAAAAGATCGTCAGCGAGATCTCCATCTACGATATGCTTGTGGTAAAGGACACCATCTTCTTTACCCGCTGTAACTGGACCTACCGTGACTATGCCAAGGAGTGCATGCCGCTTTACAGCGTCTCGGTCAACGGCGGCGCCACCAAGCAGCTGCACGACGGTGCCGTTACCGGTATCATGGCAGACGATACCTATGTGTACTTCAGGCACGTAACCGAGGATGATGCGTGTTCGATCTACCGTATGAAGCACGACACCACCGGCAAGGTTCAGCTGTTGAGTGGCAAGGACGTCAATTATTTCACGATGGCAAACGGCAGGCTCTACTTCCTTGTTTTGGATGAGTACGAGTTCACGTACACCGTGGCATCGATCACCACGCGCGGCGGCGATTATACCGAGCATTTTGTCATCGACTTCTATTCCGAGATCCTGCACGTGGCAGGTGATCGCGTGTATTATGACGGCGTAGTTTTTTCGGAGGAAGATTTTTTCCATTCCTCGGGGCTTGTTTGCTATGATATGGCATCGGGCGAGCATACACTGATCATGGAGGGCGAGGAGTATTGGTGCTACCATGTGATCGACGGTCTGCTCATCGCAGAAAACTATGAAAACGAGGTTCTTTGCTCGCTTTCGGTGTACGACACCGCGTCGGGCACCTTGCGCGAATTCACTCTTGCCTAGCGAGAGACACAAAAACGGCACCGTGCCCTCGGGCACGGTGCCGTTTTTGCAAGCGATTTTATGTCTCAAACTCATGCGCCTTGATGTAGTTGATGAGGGTGTGAAGTGCGCGGGAGACCCATTTGTTTTTGTGATAGATCAGCTGCTTCCAGATGTCTACCTGCACATCGGTCACATTTAAATAGGTAAGGGTGCCTGCCTGTACCCGCTTCTGCGTGACAAAGTCGGGCAGAAAGGAAACACCGATGCCGTGCTCGAGGACGTTGGTGATGATATCGGTTCTGCCAAGCTCAAGCGCGGGCAGCACCTCAAGCGAGGCTCTTGCCATGGCCATGTCAAACGCTCTGCGGTAGCCCATACCCCTTTCGGTCAGCAAAAACGGATAATTTGCTATCTGTGAAAGCGAGAGGGGCTGCGCGGTAGCGTAGGGTGAGCTGCTGCCGGTTACAAAATGCATATCCACGTGCTCCTCCTTGGCGATGATATAGTCACTGTGATAGACGTGGCTGTCGAGGGTGAGCATCAGATCGGCTTCGTTGTGATCAAGCATATGAAACATGGTGGCAGTATCTGCGGTGGTAAATTTGAGTGAAATATCGGGATAGCTTTTGTGAAAATCGGCATAGTTGGCCAGCATCATGTCCTCGCAGATCGAGTCCGGTGTGACGACATGGATAAAGCCCTTCGGCGCGCGGGGCGCCATTTGCCTTTCGGTGAATTCATCGGATAGGCGGCAGATCTCCTTGGCATATTCCAATAATTCCTTGCCGCGCTCGGTGATGGTAATGCTGTGATTGATGCGCTCAAAAAGCAGACATCCAAGCTCATTTTCCAATTGCTTGATCTGAAAGGAGACGGTGGATTGCGAGTAGTCCAGCACCTCGGCTGCCTTTGTAAAGCTGTTCAGCTCGGCTACGCGTACAAACGTAATTAAATTTCTGATCTCCATGCGGTCCTCCAACATCGAAAATTTCGATGGCAAACATTGAAAACTCTCGTTTGACTAATCGTGAGTTCTATTATATAATACATTACAACGAAAAGCAACCCCAAGGAGAAAAAAAGATGCCTGAAATCAAATTTTACAATCGCCAACCCGTGCCCATGGAAATGCACAAGGTCAAGATCGTACAAAAGCTGAATCTGCTGCCCGCAGCAGAGCGCCTTGCCAAAATGAAGGAGGCGGGCTTTAACACCTTTATGCTTCATAACGGTGATATCTTTATGGATATGCTGACCGACTCGGGCGTGAACGCCATGAGTGACAATATGCAGTCTGCCATGCTGCGTGCCGATGATGCGTACGCGGGCAGCGAGACCTTCTACCGTATGCGCGATAAGCTTGAGGAGCTCTTCGGCATTCAGCATTTGCTTCCCACCCATCAGGGTCGCGCATGCGAGCATATTATTGCACAGCATTTTGTGAAGCCCGGCAATTGCGTGATCATGAACTACCATTTTACCACCTCAAAGGCACACGTCACGCGCATTGGCGGCCACGTGGAGGAGCTGGTGAAGGATGAGGGGCTTATTCCCAAGAGCAATCTGCCCTTCAAGGGTAATATCGATCTTGATAAGGTAGCCGCCTGCATCGAAAAGGAGGGCGCCGATAACGTGGCCTACATGCGTATCGAGGCAGGAACCAACCTGATCGGCGGTCAGCCCATCTCTTATGAAAACATGAAGGCCGCCACCGAGCTTGCTAAAAAGCACGGTATTTTGACTGTGCTGGATGCCTCGCTTTTGCAGGATAACCTTTACTTTATCAAGGTGCGCGAGGAGGGCATGAAGGATAAGTCGATCCGCGAGATCACGCGTATGATCGCCGATCTTTTCGATGTGATCTACTTCTCGGGCAGAAAATTCGGCTTTGGTCGCGGCGGCGGTATTCTGGTGCGCGACGAAGTGCTTTTCCATGAGATGGAGGACTACATCACGATGTTCGAGGGCTTTTTGACCTACGGCGGTATGTCCGTTAAGGAGATGGAAGCCATGATCATCGGCTTTGAGGAGACGATGGATCTTGATATTATCTCCCAGGGGCCGCAGTTTATCGGGCATTGCGTGAAGGAGCTTGATGCTCTTGGCGTGCCGATGATCACGCCCGGCGGCGGTCTCGGCGCACATATTGATGCGCGTCAGGTCGTATCTCACATCCCCTCGGAGCAATACCCGGCAGGCTCGCTGGTGGCGGCGCTTTACCTTTGCGGCGGTATTCGCGGCATGGAGCGCGGCACGCTTTCCGAGGAGCGCAATCCCGATGGCACCGAGCATATTGCCTCGGTGGAAATGGTGCGCCTTGCGTTCCCGCGCCGCGTCTTTACGCTTTCGCAGACCGAGTACGTGATCGACCGCGTCAAATGGCTCTACGACCACAGACACCTTGTCGGCGGTTTGCGCTTTGTTCATGAGCCGAAAACGCTGCGCTTCTTTACGGGTAAGCTGGAGCCTGTTTCCGATTGGCCCGAAAAGCTGCTTGAGGCATACGTGAAGGATTTTGGAGAGGATCAATAATAAAAAACGGCACCGTGCCCGAGGGCACGGTGCCGTGTCTTTATAGCCCGGCGCGCTGCTTTTTTTGTATGCGCAGCCAGTTATAAAAGCCATATAGGTCGTTGGCGAGAAACATCACGAAGCAGGCCACCATCGGCAGGCTTGAGATATCCTTGATGGAAGCCAGCACCCACAAGACGATCAGCACCACGTCGTTGGCGGTGTAGCCGAGCGCGTAGTAGGGGCTGCGCAAAAAGGTCAGAGATGCGGCAAAAAAGCTGGTGGCGACCGATACCGTACTTACCGCAAGGTTTGCCGTGCCGAGGGCGGCCAGCAGGAAGTGGAAAAGGACGGTAACGGCTGCCGTCAGCAGGGAAAGATAGAAAAAGTCCCTGCGGCGCATTTGGCGAACTTTTACCTCGGCCGTTTCGCGGTAAGGGTTTTTGGCCCAAGAGATGATGGCAAAAACCGCCACGGGCGCGCTCATGCCAAGGTAGGTAAGCACCTCGCCGTAATAGGCAAAGCGATAAGAGATCACGCCGTAGCAGGTGGCAAAGATCAGGACAAGCACCTGCCCCAGCACATAGCCCTTGGCAATGAAAATCAGGGCGGTAAAGCCGATGAGCGAGGTGAGAAGCGCAAGCAGGTCTCTTTCGGGTGAAAGGAGAAACGAGGCGGTGCTCACCAGCATCGAGCAAAGCCACAGCACCAGCTCAAATTTGGTAAGATTTTGAAACGCTTGACGGATTTTCAGCACAGTTTCCTCCAAAAAAAGAAGCACTCGCGTACATCTTCCATGACCTAACGATGTACTGGCGAATGCCTTGGCATTACACTACCCGGTGGCAGTTTTATATTTACAAAACGATTATAGCACGGGCGGCGTTCGTTGTCAAGTTATTTTTAAACTTTATAAAAGGGGCTTTGCAAAACTCTTTTTTTGTGGTATACTTATATGTATACTATCAAATTGACGCTGCGGTGCGAGAAAGGGGGCGGTGAAAACGGAACGCTTTGACGGATACAAGCTATTAAATCAAATCAACTCTCCCGATGATCTGAAGGCGTTGCCTGCCAAGGAGCTGCCCATGCTTGCCGCAGAGGTGCGGCGCTATCTTTCCTACCGTGTGCGTGAGAATGGGGGACATCTTGCCTCTAATCTCGGTGTGGTGGAGCTGACCATGGCCATACACCGCGTGTTCAGCACACCCAAGGATCATGTGATCTTTGATGTGGGGCATCAAAGCTACGTGCACAAGCTGTTTACCGGGCGCAAGGAGAAATTTGATACGTTGCGCCAACCGGGTGGTCTTTCGGGCTTTACCAAGCGCCGTGAGAGTGAGCACGATGCCTTTGGCGCAGGTCACAGCTCAACGGCGGTTTCCGCCGCCATCGGTATGGCCGAGGCCGATCTTCTTTCGGGAAATGACGCCTATACCGTGGCCGTGGTCGGTGACGGGGCCCTGACGGGCGGACTTGCCTACGAGGGGCTCAACAACTGCCGTCGGAACCTGAAACTCGTGATTATCATCAACGAAAACGAAATGTCGATCTCGCCGAACACGGGTCACCTCGCCGAGCATCTTTTCCGCATTCGCTCCTCTCGCAAATATCTGCGTGCCAAGGCCTTTACCGCGCATACACTTTCACGCTTGCCGCTGATCGGGCGACCGATTTACCGTTTTCTTCGGTGGATCAAGAAGCGCATCAAGCACCTTGTCTATCGGGAAAATTTGTTTGAGCACATGGGCATTCGTTATCACGGGCCGATCGACGGCAACGATATCGAGGGCTTGATTGCTTCTCTTGAATATGCCAAAAAGCTGAGCTCCAGCGTGATCCTGCACGTAAAAACCCAAAAGGGGAAGGGGGACGCGGAGGCGGAGGCAAACCCCGATCTCTATCACGGCCTCCCACCTCGCGGAGAAAAGCGCAGCGGAGAAACCTTTTCCACCTCGTTTGGTGACGCGCTTTGCCGCCTTGCGGCCGAGGATGAGCGCATTTGCGCGATCACGGCTGCCATGAGCCACGGCACGGGTCTCGAGCCCTTCCGTGCGCAGTATCCGAAGCGCTTTTTCGACGTCGGCATTGCCGAGGGGCATGCTGTTACCTTTGCCGCAGGCTTGGCAGCGGGCGGTAAGCGCCCCGTGGTAGCCCTGTATTCTACCTTTTTACAGCGCGCCTACGATAACCTGGTGCACGATGTTGCGCTGCAGGGTCTGCCCGTTATTTTTGCACTTGACCGCGCGGGTTTCAATGCCGCCGACGGTGCTACTCACCATGGCGTATTTGACGTTTCGTTGCTTTCCGCCATACCCGATGTGCGGATCTTTACCCCCGTGACAAGTGTGGGTATTGCCGCCTCGCTGCGTGCGGCGAAGGAAACGGACGGTGTGACCGCGATCCGCTATCCCTGCGGTGCAGAGCAGCCCGCCCTGCTTGCCGCATTTTATCCCGACGGGCAAGACGAGCTCGCGGCCCCAGCGGTACGCGTGTTTGATAGCGCAAGCTGCCCGCAGGTCACCGTTGTGACGCACGGCAGGATCGCGGCAGAAGCGCTCCGTACGGCCGCTGCCCTCCTTGAGAGTGGTATTGCGGTGCGCGTGCTGCTGGCCGAGTACATTGCTCCCTATGCAGCTCTTGCGCGCGAGGTCGAACCGCTTTTGGCGGGTGATGCGGTCCTGTTTTATGAGGAGGAGATACGCGTCGGCGGCTTTGGCGAAGGCCTTGCGGCGGCTCTTGATGAGCAGGGCGCGCTTTTCTCTCGACCCACTCGCATTTTGGCCGCTGAAAACGCTTTTGCCACGCCGCGTGCGGGCGAGAGTGTATGGCAGGCAGCCGGTGTGGATGCCGCCGCGCTTTCGGTGGCGGTGCTGGAACTGATAAAAACAAGCAAAAAGGAGACGTGACCTATGATCTTGATTGAACGCACCTCGGTGATGAATTTTGATAACGCCATGCGCGGCGCGCGCAACCCGATGAACAGCTGGGCGCGTATGGACAGCGGATTTGATGAGGCCGGACAGTTCGTATTTGGCGAAAACGACCTTGACCTGGCCAAGCGCCTCGCGCACGCAGGCAGCGACCACCGCAAATTTTTGCGTCAGATCTTCGTTTCGGTAGATATTACCGCACCGCTTTATTGGTGGAAGGAATTTGATACCTACAAGGTCGGCACGGTGGCGAACTCCACTTCTACGATGCATAAGATCCATGCCAAAGCCTTTTCTCGTGAGGACTTTTCGCATGACAGACTGGATGAGGGGGGGCTCGCGGCTCTTGACGCGCTGATCTCCTATCTTGAGGCCGAGCGTGTAAAATTTGTGGCCGACAAGGCGGATAAGCAGGCCTGGCACAACATGATCCAGCTGCTGCCTTCCTCCTTTAACCAAATGCGCACTGTAACGCTGAATTATGAAAATCTGATCAATATTTATTACGCCCGCCGCACGCACAAGCTGGCCGAATGGCACACACTGTGCGATTGGATCATGTCCTTGCCTTACGCGAAGGATTTGATTGCGGTAAAAGAGGAGTAAGACCGTAAAAAAGCGGGTGTCTCAAATTGTAATTTGAGACACCCGCTTTTTTACACCAACCCAGGGAAAAATTTCCTTTTTTCGTATAAAATGCGCTCGAATGGGGTATCCTTGTCGTATCAAGAAAATAAAGGAGAGCCTTTTTATGAAAAGAACGCTTGGATTTATGTTGGCGGCGCTGCTGCTTGTTGCCGCATTTGCCATATTACCCATTCACGGCGAGGAGGAGATCTATGACAGCGTCATACGCCTGCACGTGCTCGCAAATTCGGATAGTGAGGGCGATCAAGCCTTAAAGCTTAAAGTGAGAGACGCCGTTTTAGAGGAGACAGGAGCGCTGCTGAGGGAGGCAAGCACGCGTGAGGAGGCAGAGGCGGTTTTAGAGGCAAACATTGAAAAAATCCGCACCGTTGCCGAGGATACTGTGCGCAAAAACGGAAGCAAGGATGTGGTTGCGGTGTCGCTTGGGGAGGAGGATTACCCCACGCGTGTGTATGAAGATCTCGCATTTCCTGCGGGCGAATATCTCTCCTTGCGCGTCATGATCGGTGAGGCTGCGGGGCAAAACTGGTGGTGTGTGCTTTTCCCGCCCCTTTGCCTTTCCGCTGCCACCACCAAGGCCGAGGCGGAGGAAACCTTTTTGGCGGCGGGCCTTAGCGAAGAGCAATATCGCATTATTACCGACAGCGACAATACCAAATATCGGCTGCGCTTCAAAATTCTTGAGGTGGCAGAGCAGTTGTTTGATTGAATGGGTAAATGAAAGAGGGTGTCTCAAATTACAATTTGAGACACCCTCTTCGCGTCAAAAAGGAAAAGGTAGGCTTTTTCACGCCGGGAATTTGTGTTTTTTACCCGTTAAACGAGTAAAAATGGCGCTGTTTAGCCGCCAAACAAAAACCATAGGGGCTTTAGGGCTGCTCCGCCATCGCAGCAAAGGCGGCGCCGATAATGCCCGCATCATTGAAGAGCGTGGCGATGCGGATATCGGTTTTGGGCATGTGCTTGTTGTAGTTGTATTTTGCGACAAACTCCCTGATGGGTACAAGGAGCGTGTCGCCCTCTTTGCTGATGCCGCCACCGATGGCAAAGACCGCAGGCTGCAGAATATTGATGAGGTTATTGACACCCTCTGCCACGTAGCGGATATAGCGGTCGCGCACGGCGGTAGCCGCCGCGTCGCCTGCCTTTGCGCACTCAAAGGCGGTTCGGCCGGAGATCTTGCCCTTTTTGGCGACCCATTCGTGCATGGCGGAGTCGGGGTGGGCTTCCATAGCTTCTTTCGTCTGCTTGATCAGCGCCGTTACGGAGGCATAGCTTTCAAGGCAGCCGCGCATGCCGCAGGTGCAGGGCTCGCCGTCCATGACGATAGAGGTGTGGCCGATCTCAGCGCCCGCACCGTTGAAGCCGTGCCAGAGGCGGCCGTTCAGCACGATGCCGCCGCCCACGCCCGTGCCGAGCGTCATAAACACAAAGCTGTCGGTGTCCTTGGCCGTCATCCGATATTCGCCAAAGGCGGCGGCATTGGCGTCGTTTTCAAGGTACACGGGGATGTTCCAATGTTTTTGGAACTCGGCTGCCACGGGCGCGCGGTCCATTTTCAGGTTGTTGGCGTAGACCACCACACCGTTTGCGGTGTCGATGGTGCCGGGACAGCCGATGCCCACAGCCTTGATGTCTTCAAGTGCGCAGCCGCCCGCAAGCGTCACTTTTTTGGCCAGAGCCGCCATGTCTGCCACGATTTCGATGTAGGCGCGCTCCTTGTGCGTCGGGACGCTGTCAGTGGCGAGAATTTTGCCGTTTTTGTCTACCAGACCAACTGCAATGTTGGTGCCGCCAAGGTCAATTCCAATGTACATATCCGTTCTCCTTTTTAAATGTGAGTGAAAATAAGCTCGCAGGTGCCGTCCAGCGTTGCGCTGCCGTTTTGTGCGGGAATAAAAATGCTGTCACCCTTGCTGAGGTCAAGCGTCTCGCCGTGCATGGTCAGCGTGCCGTGGCCATCTGTTACAATCAGAGAATAAAAGGTGTCGTCGGTGCAGGTGAGCGTAAGGGTGTCGGTCACGCGCAGGCGACGCACGGTAAAGTAGGGACAGTCGGCAAGCAGCACGTCGGGGCCGTTAGGCGTGTCGGTGTGCGCGGGAGCTGCCGTGAGCGCGGAAACCGCCAGCGCTTTTTCCACGTGCAACGGACGCGTGTTGCCGTTTTTGTCGCGTCTGCCGTAGTCATATACGCGGTATGTGGTATTGGAATTTTGCTGAATTTCACAGATCACAATGCCCGCGCCGATGGCGTGCACCGTGCCCGCAGGAATGAAGAACACGTCTCCCCGCTTCACGGGTACACGGTTTAAGATCTCGGTCAGTCTGTTTTCCTTGATAGCATTTTCGTATTCCGCGCGGCTCACGTCACGGGCAAAGCCGTAATAAAGGCAGGCGCCCGGCTCGCAATCAAGGATGTACCACATCTCGGTTTTGCCGTATTCGCCCTCGTTGGCAAGTGCATAGGCATCGTCGGGGTGTACCTGCACCGAAAGATCGCCCTTGGCGTCGATCAGCTTGATGAGAATGGGGAAGTAGTCAAAGCGTGCGGCGGCGGTGCCGAGCGCACTTGTCCCGACCTGCTTGAGGTAGGAGGTGAGCGCAAGGCCCGCAAGCGGTCCCGTGGCCACGGTGCTCTCACCGTCGCGGTGGGCGGAAAGCTCCCAGCTCTCCGCTAAGGGCGTGAGATCGCTTTGCTTACCAAAATCGGTTTTCAACCTGTCACCGCCCCAAAGGTAGTCCTTGAAGGCGGGGGATAGCTTGATGGGGAGTTGCTTGTTCATGTTGGGCATCCTTTCGGTCATTCTTTTTCTGCGGGGCTCGGTATGTGGAGGTGGTGGTAATTCCGAATGCGGTATCTGGTGTCGCTGGGGGACATTTTTTCTTCCTTTTTGAAGAGCCTGCTGAAATAATTGGGATTATCAAAGCCCAGCTCGTAAGAGATCTCCTTGACCGAGAGGTCGGTCGCGCGGAGCATCTCGATGGCGTGAAAGATCTTGTTGCGGTTGATAAATTGGATGGGCGTGGTGCCAAGATGCTTGTGAAACAAACGAATGAGATGCTGAGGGGAAACGTCACAATGCGCGCAAAGCGCCTCAATGGTGATCTTTTGCTTGTAATTTTTATTGATATAAAAAAGTGCTCTTTGCAGCTGCGGCGGATAGGTGCCGCCGGCGGGCAGATTGTGACGGCGGAACTCGGCCATCGCGCCTTTGCCGAGCGTGGCCAGCAGGGAAAGGAGCCCCAGCGACAGGGAAAGGCGGCTGTAATATTCGTTTTGGTGAAAGGCTGCCACCACCCCGTCAAGGAGGGGCAACACAGTCTCTTGCATATCGCAAGCGTCTGTGAACTGTGTTAAAAAAATATAGCGTTCGGCAGCGGTGTCCTCGCCGTCGTGGGAGGCGATGCTGCGCTCCAGCCGTTCCTCGCGTTTCGTGATATATGCCTCCAACTCCTCACGTGTGACGAGCGTGATCGGTTCAGCCGTGGTAAAGTGCAGGTAGGTGAAGCTGCATTCGGTATCGTCCAAGGGGCGGCGCACATAAGGCTGCTCTGCGGGGATCAGCAAAAACTGCCCCTTTTTCAGAATATAATCCTTTGAATGAATGGTAAAGGTGCAGGAGCCCTCCCGCACGTATACCAAAATATTTCGTTTATCCGCGCAGCGCCATACGGTTTTGCGTACCAGCATATCCACTTCGCTGACCGCGGGCAGCGGCTGCGCAGAAATACGGTAGAACATAAAACACCTCTATGTTAATTTTGTGCTATACTTGGGTTGTATTGTGCATTTACTTGTCTCTGGCGTATGTGTTATAATGCGCTTGAGGGGAGATGTATCGATTTCATTATACAAAACCCCCATTTGTTTGTCAAGAATGAAATTTTTGAGGAGGTATCCTTATGGAAAAAAAGCTATGGAAGGTCGCAGTAATCGGCTGCGGCATGTTTGCACACGCGCAGTACCTGCCCAATATTGCGAGGGAGGCAAATGCCGTTTGCGTGGCGGTCTGCGATATCGTGCCCGAGCGTGCACGGGCGGCCTGTGAAAAATACGGCGTGGCGGAGTGGTACACCTCCGTTGACGAGATGATAGAAAAGTGCGATTTTGATATCGCCATCGACGTTGCCTCCATTCAGGCGCATCACGAGATCAATATGGCCGTCCTTGCGGCAGGGAAGCACCTCATTTCGCAAAAGCCCGCTGCCCCCACGGTCGAGGCCTTGACCGAGCAGATAGAGCTTGCCCGCCGCATGGGCGTGAAGTTCGTTTGTGTGCCGATCCACCCGATGCGATATGACCTTAATTTTGCAAAGCAGATGATGCGGGACGGCGTGATCGGTGAGCCGACCTATTTAAAGTGTAATCTTGCCCACGGCGGCCCCGAATATTTTCAGTACCGTGATGCTGACCCCAGTTGGTTTTACGAGGACGGTGCGGGTGCGCTGGTCGATATGGGCGTGCATGGCCTGCAGATCGTGACTACGATGTTCGGCCCCGTGAGGAGCATCAGCTGCACCGCTGCCATCACCGACCCCGCGCGCACCGTGCGCTCGGGCAAATACAACGGCCTGCAAATCAAATCCGATCAAATTCCCGACGTGTACTTGATTTCGCTTATTTTTGAAAACGGTAAGATTGGCTTTATCGATACGGGCTTTTCGCAAAAGGCATCCAAAACTCCGCAGCTGGAGATCTACGGTACCGAGGGCACCATCACCTTTAGCAAGCCCTATATGGAAAATCCTGCCCCCGAGGTCTATATGGATTGCCGTGAGCGCGGTATCCGCGGCTGGATCAACCCTGCAGCGTGGGAGGTTAGGCAAGAAAAGCTCAAGAGCCAATGCTGTTGCCTTACCGACCTTGTTCGCGCGATTGAGTGCGATACCGAGCCTGTGCTGACACCCGAGCACGCGCGCCACGTGCTGGAGATCATGTGCAAGATACCCGAGGCGATCGAGAGTGGCGCCACCGTTGCCATTGAGACCACGTTTTAAAGGAAGTGCGTGATGAAAAAAATAAGAGTTGCGTTTTTCGGTCTCGCGCATCCGCACGTGATGGCGCTTTACCGAACCGTTGCCAATTATCCCGATGATTTTGAGATCATCGGCTTTGCCGAGGTGCCCATGCCCTCACCCGAGCCCGACCATTACGAGGCTCGGCGCGCAGGTATGCGCGACAAGCGCGGCGTGCGCGAATTTGCCGACTGGCATGATCTCATCGCCGAAAAGCCCGATCTTGCTATTGTGAATTCGGATAACGGCTCGCGCGAGGAGGTCTGCTGCACGTTGCTGGCCTCGGGTATTCACGTGCTCGCCGAAAAGCCCATGGCCATGACCTATGAGGCCGCGCTGCATATGTGCCGTGTGGCCAAGGAGCACGGCATCCATATGCTCACCAATTGGCCGATCGCGTGGTTCCCCGCCTTCCGCATGGCGAAAAAAATGCTGAACGAGGGCAAGATCGGCAAGCTGTTGCGTGTGACCTACCGCAGTCCCGCCACGTGGGGACCTTTTTCCTACTCCCCCGACGGTGAGCTGCCGCCCGATGAGGTCTTGGCTCGCAGCTGGTGGTACAAGAGCGAGAATGGCGGCGGCTCCATCCTTGACTATGCTTGCTATGGCACCGTGCTCTCGACTTGGATGTTTGAAAGACAAGCCGAGCGCGTGTCGGGGATTGCCAAAAACTTCGGCGTGACATTTGCGGACGTGGAGGATTACAGCGCCATGATGCTTGATTTTGGCGATGGTGTGGGATTGCTGGAGGGCTCCTGGTCCACCTACAATCCGGGCGAGATTCCCACGGGTCCCGTGCTATACGGCACAGACGGTGTGATCGTGTGCGACCGCCATACCTCGACCGTGAAATATTATAAGGGCAGAAGCCACAAGCCCGTACCGCCCACCGAGGTGGTGGATGCAGGTCTTGACCGACAGGACATCTTGCTCGGTGCACATCTTGCACAGGTGCTGCGCGGCGAGACGGAGCCTGACGAGATGCTCTCCCCGCGCCTCAACCTTGCGGTGGTTGCCGCGCTGGAGGCGGGCGCTATCTCGGCACGCACGGGCGTGACCGTGGAAACAAAACGTATGAATTAAGGAGATAACGGTATGAAAAAGCTGAGAGTTGCCGTCATTGGCACAGGTATGATCGCAAATAGTGCGCACTTTCCCGCCCTGAATATTTTGCGCGCAGAGGGGCTTGTTGAGGTGGTCGGCGTTGCCGACATCCGTGAGGAGGTTGCCGCCGAAACTGCCAAAAGGCACGACGTGCCGCATTATTACCGCGATCCGCAGCAGATGCTCGATGAGCTGAAGCCCGACTTCGTGGCGGTCTGCACACCCAATATGTATCACAAGGAGTGGACCATCAAGGCACTGCGGGCAGGTGCGCACGTGGCTTGCGAAAAGCCGCTTGCACTCACCGTGAGAGATGCCGAGGAGATGTGGCAGACCGCCAAGGATTGCGGCAAAATGCTCTTCCCCTGCCAGTGCATGAGATGGCGAAATTATATGCAGCAGTCAAAGCAGCTTGTGGATAGCGGCGAGCTGGGTGACGTGTATTTTTCGGATATTGAATTTATCCGCCGCATCGGTATTCCCACCTGGGGCTTTTTCCATATGAAGGAGCATAACTTCGGCGGCCCCTTCTGCGACCTTGGCGTGCATCTGATCGATTCGCTGCTGTGGATCGTGGGCGATAAAAAGGTTGAAGCCGTTTCGGGCAGCGCATATACGAAAATTGCCAATCAGGGCGAGGATATCCTGCTCAGCATTGCCGAAAGCGGTGCTTATTCGGGCGCCTTTACGCCGAGAAAATACGATTATAAGGAATTTGACGTAGAGGAGTTTGCCACGGGCTTTATGCGCCTTGAGGGTGGCATGGGCGTTAATTTCAAGTTCTCTTGGGCGCTGAATCTTCCCACCACCAATCTTGATATGGTCATTTGCGGCGACAAGGGCGGCCTTTCGGTCAATAAAGAGCGCCTTTACAAAAACATTGGCAGATATCAGACCGAGTGCGACATGAAATGGTTTGATAACGGCGAATATAAGGGTGTTGCTTTTGAACAGCACAGATATATGTATCGCAATATCATCAACACGCTTGCGGGTAAGGAGGCATTCCTCATTAAAAAGCATCAAAACATCGAAGTGACCAAGGCAATCGAGTGCTTTTATCGCTCGGCAGAGCTTGGGCGCGAGGTGCGGGCCGAGGAGCTGGCGTAAGGTTATAATAAGGCATCGTAATGTTGCTTTTGTGCTATTTTTTGGTGGTATTGCGCATTTACTCACCGTGGGTGTGTATGCTATAATGCGCATAGAGATGCTATCAATAATGCTTGCAGAGCATTTATGTAAGCTGCAAAGCCTGTGGAGGATTGAAAATGAAGATACGCTCCGTGATTGTGGGATGTGCGCATATGCACGTCAATGAGATCGCACTTTACATCAGCGGTGAGCCGCATAGCGTGCTGCGCGGCGTGGCCGACGTGCCTGCGGCCCTTCCCGAGGAGACAGATAAACGCTATACCCGTGCTTGGAATTTGCAAAATATCGTGAACACCTATAAGGTGACACCGTATGACGACTATCTTGCCATGCTTGATGAGCTGAAGCCCGACGTAGCCTATTTGCTTTGTGAGAACTACCGCAAGGCCGAGATCGCAGAGGAGATCGCCCGTCGCGGCATTGACGTGATCATCGAGAAGCCGATGGCCGTTGATCCCGAAAGTGCCGCAAAAATCGTGGCGCTCAAGGAAAAATACGGCGTGAATATCTTTGTCAACTGGCCTGTTGCCTGGCGTAAATACGTGCGTGAGATGAAGGCAACGCTTGACAGCGGTCAATTCGGAAAGATCAAAAAGCTCCGCTATCTCAACGGCCACACCGGCCCGCTTGGTAAGGGTGCCAAACACCGCGGCGTGAGCGACAATGCCGAGGCAATGACCGATGCCGAGCGCAGCCGTACCTGGTGGTACCGTTCCGAGTGCGGTGGCGGTGCATTCCTTGACATACTTTGCTACGGGTGCTATTTTACCCGTTGGATGTTCGGCAAAAAGCCGCTTTCCATGATGGCGTATGCTGCCAATCTCGGCACCCCTTACGGTGACGTAGAGGATAATCTTGCCGCAATCGCTACTTATGAGGATGCCTTTGCCGTGTGCGAGGGCACCTGGACCACCCCGCGCCGCCGTATGCCCACAGGCCCCGAGGCGGTATGCGAGGAGGGTGCTGTTTGGTGTGACGGCGTGCCGGACGGTGAGGCCTTTGTGGCTGCCGCTGATATTTATGGCAACGACGTGGCGCCCGCGGCGCTTGACGAGGATGAGGGCTATCGCAATATGCCCTGTCACTATGCGGCATTTCGCCTCGCCGGCGAGCCGATCGCCGAGACCCTGACGGCTGAATTTAACGCCGATGTGGTCGCGATGATCGATGCGGCCAGACGCTCAAATCTTTCGCGGAAAGCCGAGAGCCTTTGATATGACGACGAAGGCTCTGATTACAGATATCCAGCGCTTTTCCATACATGACGGCCCCGGTATTCGCACCACAGTCTTTTTAAAGGGCTGCCCCTTGCATTGCCTTTGGTGTCACAACCCCGAAACCGTATCTTTCTCGCAAGAGACCTTTTTCTATCCCGAAAAATGCATTTCCTGCGGCAAGTGCACGCAAGGCTGCTACAGCGGCGCGCGCGTCGTGTGCGGCAGGGAAATGACGGTGGAGGAGGTTTTAGAGGAGGTCAAACGCGATGCACCCTATTACGGATGCGAGGGGGGCGTTACGGTGTCGGGGGGTGAGCCGCTGGCGCACCGCGCGTTTACCCTGGCGCTATTGCGCGCCTGCCGTGCGGCAGGCATCGGTACCGCCATGGAAAGCTCCATGTACCGTCACGACCCCGAAATTCTTGCCGAGCTTGACCTGCTGATGGCGGATATCAAGATATTTGACGGAGATCTGCACCGCCGCTACACGGGAATGGACAACGCCGAGATACTGGCAAACATCAAAAAGGCGGATGAGATGGGCGTGCCGATGATCGTGCGCACACCGATCGTTTCGGGTGTGAACGACACAGCTGACAACATCGCAAAAACCGCCGCATTTTTAAAAAGCTTACACCACGTGGCAAGATACGAGCTGCTGCCCTATCATCCGCTGGGACAGACGAAGGCTGCGGCGCTGGGGCAGGATGCGCACGTATTTGAGGCACCCACCAAAGCGAAAATGGAGGAATTACAGGTTTATGCTGACTTATCGTGACCGCATCGACACGATGCGCCGTACCAAAATTGAACACACGCTTGCCAAGCGGGCACAAAACGGCTATACCGACCTTGACGATTTCGGCACGGTGCCGCTGCCCGAGGGGTACTATGCCGAGCCGTGGTACAACAGCGAAAACGGCAGCTTTTACGGCCTTGACGGTATGAGCGAGAATTTCTGTCGCGTGCTCGCGGCTCATCCCGCTTACGTTGACCCGATGGAAATGCTTTGCGGCCGTTGGCGCGATATGCTTGTCAACTACCGCGGCGATGTGCATTATATGCCCGATTGGATCAAGAAAAACGAAAAGCTGCGCAACTTTATGTCAAGCGGCGTGACCGCGCAATGGAGTAAGCGTTGGGATGAAAAGCGCTTCCCGTATGATGATCTAAAGCCTCTGCAAAAGCTTTATAACATTACCACGGGTATTGACGGCGACGCGCATTTTGCCTGCGATTACCGCATCGGTCTCTCGCTCGGCTTTGGCGGGCTGCTTGAAAAGATCCGCCACTATCGCGGCGTGAACTGCGGCAAGGAAGCCTTTTACGACGCAGAGGAGCGGTGCGTGCTGGCGATCGTTGATTTTATTGACCGACATATTGTCAAAATCGGTGAGCTGCTGGCCGATGAGACGCGCCCCGAGATCAAGGAAAGTCTTGAAAAAATGAAAACGGTGTGTGAAAACATCCGCCTTGGCGCGCCTAAAACCTTCCACGAGGCCTGCCAATGGGTAGCGTTTTTCAACTGCGCCTCGCGCATTTACACGCGAGACGGTGCGGGATTTCAGATGGATACCGTCCTGCTTCCGTATTACGAAGCAGATGTAAAGGCGGGCATCCTTGACGATGAAACGGCAAAGTTCCTGATTGCCAATCTTTTGCTCATTGACCCGCATTACTATCAGATCTCGGGTGTTGACGAGCAGGATCGAGATTTAACGAACCACCTTTCCTACTTGATCCTTGGCGGTGCGGATATGATCAACATTTCCTGCAACCTCACGGTACGCGTGCATGAAAATTGCGATCCCGCATTTTTGCGCTATGCTGTGGAGTGCCTGTTCCGCCACAAAAACGGTTGGCCGCGCTTTTGCGGTGACAAGACCCTTTGCGAGGGCTATATGCGCAACGGCGTTGACAAAAAGACCGCGCGTGAGCGCATTGCTGTTGGATGTAACTGGATGGCGGTGCCCGGTAAGGAATTCCCGATGAACGACACCGTGAAGATCAACATAGCCAAGGTCATGGAGGTGGCGCTCGGCGAAATGCGTGACGCTCCCATCAAGAGTACCGAGGCGCTATTCGCCCTTTTCGAAAAGCATCTCGAAAAGGCCGTGGAGGTCACGGCGGCGGGTGTCAATCTTCACCTTGATCACGTGCATGAGGTCACGCCCGAGCTGATCATGAATCTTATGTTCCACCATTCGCTCGAGCAGGGACTGGATGCCTCCGAATGTGCCGAGCTTTATACCGTGGGTGTGGATGGCGCGGGGCTTGCCGTAGTGGCGGATTCCTTTGCCGCTATGGAGCAGCGTGTGGAACAGGAAAAGAAGCTGACTTGGGATGCGCTTTATGAGGCGCTGCAAAACGATTTTGCCGATGAGCGCGTTCGCGCTATGCTGCAAAGCACGCCGAAATACTGCGGTGGCGGCACGGCGGCAGATGCGTGGGCTGCACGCTTGACGGAAAGCTTTTCAGGGGTGGTCAAGGCGCAGAAAATGCCTAAAGGACGCCAATTGGTGCCCGGATGGTTTTCCTGGGCGCGCAGCATCGAATACGGCTCTGTGGTCGGTGCTACGCCAAACGGCCGTCGCGCGGGTGAGCCGATCTCTCACGGCGCTAATCCCAATCCTCATTTCCGCACCGACGGTGCGGTGACGGCACAGGCCAGCGGTATTGCAGCCGTGCAGTGCGGTTACGGCAATACCGCGCCGCTGCAGCTTGAATTTGATCCCAAGATTACCATCGAGGAGGGCGGCGTTGAGATTGTGATGCAGCTCATCAAGACGCATTTTTTGCAGGGCGGCACACTCATCAACATCAACATCCTTGACAGCGAAAAGCTGCTTGAGGCACACGAAAACCCCGAACGTCACCCCGACCTTGTGGTGCGCGTGACGGGCTTTACGGCATATTTTGCCTCGCTTTCTCCCGGCTTCCGCCGTCTGGTTGTATCCCGCTTCCTTGAGGGAATGTAATCAAAAAAGCTCCACCGCAATTGCGGTGGAGCTTTTTTGTGCTAAGGGTTACACATTAAAATAGAATAAAGCCAACGACAGACACGATCACACAGAAAATAAAGGCGGGATCGCTGACGGCATCCAGCACGGTGTAAAACTGCACGTTGTAGGGAACGTCACGGCGCGGATTGCTGATGCCGTGCTCATCTCTGGTGCGGTAAATGCGCATGGCCGATCGGCAAAAGAGGATCAGCGACAGCAAGAGAAGCACGAGGAAGATGAACAGGAAAAGCTGAACGGTGCCCGTGAAACGGTAAAGTGCGACCAGATAGGTGTGCGCCAGTAAGGAAAGCACTTGATAGGCTACGTGCAGAAGCATGGTGGCCAGCAGGGAATTGGTGGCGAAGAGAACCAACATCAGCAGCGCACCTGCGTAAAGATAGGCAAGGAGGTTGGTGATGTCAAAATGCACGAGAGCAAAGAGAAGGGTGCTCATCAGGATGGCGCGGTAGGCACCGCGGCGCTCATATTCTGCTGCCACAATGCCGTGGAAGAAAATTGCCTCCAAAATGGCGGGCAGCACACCTACGCTGAGCAAGGAGAGTAAAAATTCCCACACCGTTTTAGGGGTGTTTTGACTGAATGCAGCCACGTTGTTGCCAAGCGCATCAAGACCGCCCGTAAGCATGGAGAGCAAAAAGGAGCCGCAGAACAAGGAAATGAAAGCAAAGATCAAAAGCGGGATGTGTGCAGCGCGCGGAAGCTGAAAACGAAGATTTTTTACATAGCCGCGCCCGCGAAACAGCAGATATCCCCCAACGGGTAGCAAAAAGGCAACACCGGCCAGCGCGGGGGCGACCAACCAAAGCGTGTGGCTGAAGGGGAGCAGATGCGCCGTGAGACGGGAAACAAGCAGCAACAGGAACGCGGCAAGCACCATGACGCTCACCGTGCGCCGTTCTCGCTTATAGACCGGCCGTTCCGGTATCCATTTTGGCATGGCTACAGTTCTCCTTTCTCGGTGATAATATGTGCTAAACGGTAATCGTGCGATTGATGGGGAAGTGTGTCAAATACAAAGCGGTCGTAGAGCGCAAACAGGGCATATCCCTCAAAACGGGGCAGAAAACGGTCGTAAAATCCACCGCCATAGCCAAGGCGGGTGCCGTCTTGGCCCGCAGCAAGCCCGGGCACGAGACAGAGCGTGTCGGCCGTGTGTGCGGCCTCGTCGGCATTGCCGTTGGGGGCTAAAATGCCAAAGCGGTCACGGGTGAGCGAGGTATGATCGGTATAACGCAGAAATCGCATACCGTCCTCGGTGCAACGCGGCAAATATACGGGAATGTGCAGCGTTTTGGCCACCTGAAAGAGCGCGGTGAGATCGGGCTCGCCGCGCATGGGTAGATAGCCCAGCAGCGCGTCCGCCTTCAAAAAACGCGGGTGCGCACCGATTTTTGCGCAAAGTGCAGCATCCAAGCGTTGCTTTTCGCTTACATCAATGGCTTGGCGCGCGGCGAGCAGCTTTTGCCGTAAGGCTTTTTTATCGATGCCTTGCATCAGTCGGCTAACACGGCACGGCGCAGACCGTCTGCCACGTCGCGCCCCTTGAGGGTCGCGACCAGCTCAAGACCGAATTCAAGCGCTACACCCATGCCTGCGGCGGTGATGATGTTGCCGTCACGCACGACACGCTTATCGGAGATCTTGGCACCCGTGAGGTGATCTTCAAAGCCGGGGTAGCAGATTGCTTCCTTGCCTGCAAGCAGGCCGCGGTGTCCCAGCACCATGGGGGCGGCGCAAATTGCGGCAATATAGCAGCCGTTTTTGGCCGCTACTCTGAGGGCCGCGTCAACCACGCGGCTTTCATCAAGATTTTTGGAGCCGGGCATGCCGCCGGGCAAAATGATCATATCGGGGGTGCTGTCGGCAAAAAGACCTTCGGGAATATCGGCTGCTACGGTGATGCCGTGCGAGCCCTGGATCATTTCACCGCCAATGCCGACGGTGGTGACCTCCAGTCCCGCGCGGCGCAGGAGATCGAGGGGGCAAAGCGCCTCAATTTCTTCAAATCCGTTCGCTAAAAACAAATAGATCATAGCTTCACCTACCGTGCGGTTATTATGCCTTGCCTTCCATCAGCGCATCGTAGCTGATGGAGGTGGCGGTTTTGTTTGCAAAGAAATCGGCGAGAGCCTCATGCGCAACCACCGTCTCCTCGCGCGTGGCAAGGTTTTTGATCTTGACCATGCCTTCTGCCAATTCGCTTCCACCCATGATGACCACGTGGCTGTAGTTTTCCTTTGCGGCAAAGTCGATCTGCTTGCCGAACTTTTTGCTGCCGAGATAAAGTGCTGCGCGCACGCCGCCCTCGCGCATCGTATCGACCAGCGCGGTGTATGCCTCAAGCGGCACGTCGTCAAAGCGGGTGACCAATACCTTTACCCCCTCATTGTCAAGGTCGGGTACAAGGCCATGCGTGGTGAGGAAATTTTCAAGCGTGACGTCGCCCATGCCGTAGCCGACGCCCGAGATTTTTGCGTTCTTGACAAAGAGACCGACGAGGTTGTCGTATCGACCGCCGCCGAACATGGCGCGGTTGTTCTCGGGTGCCTCGTCAAAGACCTCGAAAACCGTACCGGTGTAGTAGTCAAGGCCGCGGATAATGCCAAAGTCGAACATACAGTATTTGAGCAGTCCGGTTTTCTCCAGCGCGTCAAAGAGGGCGGTCAGCTCCTTTGCACCCACAGAATCGGGGCAAAGGGCGGTAGCCTCGCGCACATCCATTTTATAAAGCGCATCGATCTTGGCGATCTGCTCGTCATCAAGGCCGAGCGCCTTGAGGTCAGCCTCGTAATTTTCGCGCGGCACCTTGTTTTTGCGGTCTACGACCTTGGAGACCTTGCGGCTGCCCTCAACGTCAGTCCCCGCGATGGCGGCAATGGCGTCGTTGAAGAAGCGGCGGTTGTTGATATGCACGCGGAACATGGTTTCGTCTGCACCGAAGGCGCGGAGCAGAGAAACGGCGCTTTCGATCACGTCAAGGTCGGCCTCAAAGGTGTCGCAACCGAAGATGTCCACGTTCAGCTGCCAGAATTCACGCAGTCTGCCGCGCTGGGGACGCTCATAGCGGTACATATTGGAGATGCAGAACCACTTTAAGGGATAGTTCAGCTCTCCCATCTTGGCTGCCACCATGCGTGCTACGGTGGGCGTCATTTCGGGGCGGATGGCAAGGCTGCGGCCGCCGCGGTCGGTAAAGTTGTAGGTCTGCTCCTTGGCCAGCTCCTCGCCGCTTTTTGCGGCGTAAAGATCAAGGCTTTCGAGCATGGGGCCGTCATATTCGTCAAAGCAAGCGCATTCAAGAGATTTTCTGATCTTGCCGAAAAACCAGTTGCGCAGCTTCATTTCGCGGGGGTAAAAGTCGCGGGTGCCCTTGTAGGGCTGAGTGGAGAGCTTGATATCCATGTGGGAGATCCTTTCACGTGTGATGCAATATAAATATACAAATTACATTATAACATAAAATCGTGCGCTTGTCCATAACTTGTAAAGATTTTTTAAGCGGCGAAAAAGTTATTGCCTTTCGGTGACATGCGTGGTATAATGAAGCTGTGATCGCAACAAACGGCACCTTATTTTTGAAAATGGAAAACGCATACGCGGATCATTTTAAAAGTTGGAAAATAACAATGAGATAATTGGAATATATAAAGAAAAATATAGAAAACGGAGAAAAGCTGATGGATATGTTTTTTGATCATGACAACACCTCCGAGGTCAAGCTGTCGAACGAGGAGCGCTTCATCTCGATTTTTAAGGAAAAGATCCGCCGTGAGGGCGCGGAGAAGCTGCTGGATTATCTTTGCTCGGATAATTGCGACTTTTTTACCGCCCCTGCCAGCACCCGCTATCACGGTGCGTATCCCGGTGGCCTGCTTGAGCACAGTCTCAATGTGTATGACTGTCTGTGCGATTATCTCGCCCGCCCTCGCGTGCGCGAGGTCTATGGCCTTGATTTTTCCGAGGAGAGCATTGCCATCGTGGCGCTTTTCCACGATCTTTGCAAGGTCAATTTTTATAAGGAAAGCACGCGCAACGTAAAGGAAAACGGCGTGTGGAAGTCCGTGCCCTTTTATACCATTGAGGATGACCTGCCTTACGGGCACGGTGAGAAATCGGTTTATATCGTTTCGGGCTTTATGCGTCTGACGCGTGACGAGGCCTTTGCTATCCGCTATCATATGGGCTTTTCGGGCACCGAGGATAACAATACCGTTGGCGCCGCCTTTGCCAAATTTCCGCTTGCCGTAGCCCTTGCCACCGCCGATATGGAGGCAGCTTATTTTGTGGAAGGGAACGCAAAGGGCTGATGAATACCATGCATGATCCCGCTGCCCTGCAAGCAGCCGAGAAGAGGGAACGGTGCTGGCGCGTTCTGGTATGGGCGCGATATCTGTTGCCACTTGTCACGGCGCTGGTGCTGCTGATCAGCGGCTCCTTTTATCACGTTTTTGCTCTGCAGTCCGGCAAAAGTATTCGCGTGTCGGTGCTGCGTCTTTGCTTTAATACGCTCAAAAGCGCGCGTGCCTATCTGCTTTCCGAAAACGGCGTAGCCGGTGTGCGCAATTTTTATCTGTTTTTGATGATCGGCGCGATATTACTGTTGCTGTTTTTTGTGATCGCGCTGCTGCTCGCTCTCTTTGCCCTCTATGCGCTGCGCCGCGCTACCGTAGCGCGTGCCGCACAGGATGTTGAGGAGGAAAAGCACGCCAAGATTTTACTGCGCGCCTTTTTGCCGAACCGTGTGGTGATGGCGCTGGTGAACGCGTTGCTTTTGCCGCTGGCTTTTTATCCCGAGGTCTTTTCTCTTATTTGCGGTCAATCTCTCACGGTCAGCGGTGGCATCACGCTTTATGTGCGCTTGAACGTCACGGCGCTGGTCGTCTCGCTTTTGACCCTCGCTACCTTCGCGCTTGCTTTCGTGATCCGTCGCCGCGAGCGCGCGCTCGGTCTTGATATGTTTGATATCGAGGCAAAGGAGGATGCTGAGGAGGAGGACGGACTCGTAACGGCACAAGAAAATGAGACAGAAGAGTAAATAGCGAAAAAAGTTGCGATTTTTCACAAAAAAATATCACTTTTTTCATAAAAGCTATTTATTTTTCACAAAAAATGTGCTATAATGAAACTGTACCAAGGAACCCCACGAGGTACAGAAAGGCGGTAACTGATATGAAGATTACCATTAGTGGCAAGCAGATGACCGTACGTCCCTCCCTCAAAGAGCTGACCGAAAAAAAGCTCGCACGCTTTGAACGCTTTTTCGGTGACGATGCAGAGGCTATTGTTTCCTATTCCTGCCGTCACGATTTGCAATATGTAGAAATCACCATATATTACGGCGGCACCATCTTCCGTTCGGAGGAGGGCGCCGAAACCTTCCAGAACGCCATTGACGAGGCACTTGAATCGCTTGAACGTCAGATCCGCAAGAACAAGACCCGCCTTGAAAAGCGCTTGCGCAGCGGAGCTTTTGATCCCGTTCCCGGAGACGTTGAAGAGGAGGAAGAGGGCGAGTTTACCATCCGCACCAAATACATTCCCGTCAAGCCCATGTCGGTGGAGGAGGCTATCTTGCAGATGAATTTGCTCGAGCATCAGTTCTTTGTATTCCGTGATGCCGTGACCGAAAAGCCCTGCGTGGTCTATCGCCGCAAAAACGGAGATTACGGCTTGATTACCGAAGAATAAACAAAAAATCCCCCGTGGTGCACCACGGGGGAGCTTTTGTACTTATGACCATCGCTTTGAGCGATGGTCATAATTTTCACTTTCGCTTCCTACTTCTATTTCATTTAGTATAATGTAGCCATAAATAAACTAAATATTGAAAATTACATTCGTTACGAGGAAAAGGAAACCCCTTGGGGCGGTGTCCGGTCACACAACATACCATAAAGTAGCGCTCCTTTCTTGAATTGACCAGTATCACGGACAATATTTACTGCATTTATATCATACAATGATATAAATTGCAATCGATATTGGTCAAAAAATGCAAAGGTGGGAGTGCAGTATGGAACAAAAGCTTCGTCGTGACAGATGCATTGGAGATAATTTACGTGCTTTGCGCGATAAGCACAATATTTCACAAGAAAAGCTGTGTGAAGAGTTGCAACGGCGTGGTTGTGATATTGCAAGAAGCTGCTACGCGAAATATGAAGCGGGTGAACTGAATGTTCGCATCAGCGTTTTGATTGAGTTGAAAAAGATCTATGAATGCACTTACGAGGATTTTTTCCTCGGTCTTGATATAAACAATAAGTAATTTTTAGTAAGAAAAAAGCCGCTGCGAACTCCGCAGCGGCTTTTTTGATATTGTCAATTGATGCTTAGCCCCTTTGCCCACGTGATGGCCAGGTCGATCCAGCAGGCGTTGTGCGGATTGGGGTCGCCGTAAGCGCCGTCACAGAGGCCGAGACCGTGTCCGCCGGTAGGGAAAACGTGTGCTTCAAAGGGGACACCTGCCGTAGCCAAAGCGTTTGCCATCATGAGGCTGTTGTTGACGTGCACGCCGTTGTCGGCAAAGGTGTGCCACAAAAAGGCGGGGGAGGTGGAGGAGGTTACGTGCTTTTCGAGCGAGAAGTGCGCAGCCTTTTCGGGGTCAAAGGCATCGGTTCCGCAAAGACGCTTAAAGGAGCCCTTGTGCCCGAACTGATCATGTGAGGTGATGACGGGATAGCAAAGGATCATACCCGTGGGGCGGCAGATCTCGCGCGGTGCGCCCGCCATATATTGCTGCACCTCGGGAATGTCCCACAGTACACCTGCCGAGCCCGCGAGATGTCCGCCTGCGGAAAAGCCGCAGGTGAAGATATAGTCTGGGTCGAGGTGAAAGTCATCTGCGTGCTCGCGCAAAAAGCGGATGGCGAGCGCCAGCTCGCACAGAGGGCGAAATGCTGCGGCGCGCTCCTTGGTGGAGTAGCGCAGCACAAAGGCGGCAAAGCCCGCCGCCAAAAAACGAAAGGCAATGGGGTCGCCCTCGTGGGCGGCAAGGCCGTGGTAGGCTCCGCCGGGGCAAACGATAACGGCGCGGCGGCGCGGTTGCTTGGCCTTGATGTCCTCGGTCACATCCTCGCAGATGGCGGTCAGGGTCGCATCCTCGAAATGAGGTATCGGATAAGCTTGACAGATCATCTTCCGCGTCCTCCGTCAAACGGTAAGATCACGCGCCCAACGGATGGCAAGTGCTACCCATTTTTCGGCTGCGGGATTGATTTGTGCGGGGTTGCCCTTGGCGGTCTGCTCGTTGGCGAGTGCGAGGCCGTGCGGGCCGTGTGGGAAGATATGCATTTCAAAGGGGACACCTGCAGCCGTCAGCGCCTCGGCGAGCAACAGACTGTTTTGCACGGGGACGATCCCGTCGTCATAGGTGTGCCAGATAAAGGCGGGAGAGGTGGTGGGCTTCACGTGCTTTTCGAGCGAAAAGGCGGCGCGCTGCTCATCGGTCGGCTCGGTGGTGCCGCAAAGATTGTGTGCAGAGCCTGCGTGCGTCCATTTTCCCGTGTTGATCACGGGGTAGGAGAGGATCATGCCCGTGGGTCTTGCAATATCACAGGGGGCGCCCTCAAGCAGCCCGTCAAGCACGGGGCTATCCCACAAAACACCTGCCGAGGCGGCAAGGTGTCCGCCGGCAGAAAAGCCGCAGGTGAAGACGTAGGCGGGATCCACATTGTAGTCGCCGGCGTGCTCTCGCACGTAGCGTACGGCCAATGCCACCTGCTTCAAGGGGCGATAGTTGGCTGCGTTTTCCTGCACGCCGTAGCGCAGAATAAAGGTGGCAAAGCCTGCAGCCAAAAATTGCAGGGCAATGGGCTCGGCCTCTCTGTCGGAGAGAAAGCGGTAGCCGCCGCCGGGGCAAACGATAACGGCGCGGCGCGGCGTTTGGTTCAGCTCGGCGGTGTTAGAGATACAAAGGGGAATGAGCGTGGCTTCCTCGAAATCCCCCAGCTTGATCGTTTCATAAATCATGGCAACGGCCTCCTTACAAGAGTTATCACAAAAATTTTAACACCTACGCGCCTGTTTTGTCAAGAAATTTCAGTCAAGTATTGACATTTTATTTGCTGCGCATTATAATAGGTGTATCAGAAGAGTAAGGTACATGGCGTTAAGTGCCGACGGGACGGGGAGTTGCCGGTCGGACGAAGGATTTTCCGCGGCCATGTTCCTGCATCCCGCTTCGTTTGAATAAGAGCGATACTGTGTCGCCTCCTTTTTTCGAATGAATTTCGGGGAAGGAGGAATTTTTTATGCAAAAGCAGCAAAAAAACAAGGAAAACACCACCCCAAAACGTGTTGACGCAGCACCGCAAGGCGGCAAAGTCCACCGCAGACGCGTAGCTGTGTTCGGCAGTTTGCGCAGTCTTTGCTTTGCGGCTGTGCTGGCTGCTATGAGCTTGGTGCTCGGCAAATTTTTGCAGATTCCGCACCCGTTTCAGGACTTTATCCGCATCAGCTTTGAAAATTTGCCCATTTTGTTGGCAGGTATCTCAATGGGGCCGCTGGTGGGTATGCTTGTCGGCGTGGTGGCAGACCTGCTCGGCTGCGCACTTTACGGCTATGCCGTGAATCCGCTTGTTACGCTCGGTGCCGCTGCGGTGGGGCTTGTTTCGGGGCTGATCTCCCGTTACGTGGTGAAAAAACCGCTTTATGCACGCGTGATCGTTTCGGTTTTTGCGGCGCATTTGGTGGGTTCTGTCCTGATCAAATCGGCAGGGCTGGCCACGTGGTATTTGGCAAAATATGAGTTTGGCTATCTCACCTTTCTCGGTTGGCGTGCGGTCAATTATCTGTTGGTCGGCACCGCAGAGTGTTTGGTGCTTTGTTTGCTGTATCGTAATCGTGCCTTTGCAAAACAAATGGAGGAAATGTGCAAATGACGTACAAAGAGGCAGTTGAGTATATTCATTCCGTTGTCTGGAAGGGAAGCCGTCCCGGGCTTTCCCGTATTACCGAGCTGCTGCATTTGCTCGGTGACCCGCAAAACGATCTTGCATTTATCCATATTGCAGGCACCAACGGTAAGGGCTCGACCTCGGCTATGACCGAGTCGGTGCTCCGCGCTGCGGGCTATAAAACAGGCCTTTTCGTGTCGCCCTATATCAAGCATTTCAACGAGCGCATTGCCTTTTGCGGCGTGCCGATCCCCGACGAAGCGCTGGCAGAGGTTACCGCCCTGGTAAAGCCCTTTGCCGACGGCATGGCAGATGCACCTACCGAGTTTGAGCTGATCACCGCTATCGGTCTTGTGTATTTTCAGAGGATGCATTGCGATATTGTGGTGCTGGAGACCGGCATGGGCGGGCGACTTGACTCCACCAACGTCATCCAATCGCCGCTTGCCACCGTCATTACGGGCATCGCACTCGATCATACCGAGTATCTTGGCGATACGGTGGAGAAGATCGCCGCCGAGAAGGCGGGCATTATCAAAAAGGGCGCCCCCATGGTGTGGGGTGGGCATGACAAGGCCGCACGCGCCGTGATCGAGGAGGCAGCAGCAAGCATGGGCGTGCCCTTTGTTGCCGCCGAGGATATCCCTATGACGGTCCAGGCTGCCGACCTGTCGGGCACAACCGTGGATTGGGGACGCTATCGCGGTCTGCATCTGCCCTTGCTTGGCACCTATCAACCGCAAAATCTCGCTACCGTTTTGGCACTTTTTGAGGCATTGCGTGCGCGGGGAATTGACGTGGACGAGCCTACGCTGCGCCGCGGACTTTCCGCTACCGTATGGCGCGGCCGCTTTGAGAAATTGTCCTCCGATCCGTTGATCATTTCGGACGGTGCGCATAACCCCGAGGGCATTGCCGCAGCCGTTCGTGCCATTCGTACGTATTTTCCTTCGCAAAGGGTGCTTTTGCTCACCGCCGTGATGGCGGACAAGGACTATCGCGGCATGGTGGCGGCGCTTGCCCCCGTTGCCGACGAAGTCTTTACGCTCACCCCAGATAATCCGCGTTCGCTCTTAGCGCATGATTTTGCCGAGGTGTGGCGCGAGGCGGGTGTGCGAGCAACCGGCTTTGACACGGTAGATGAGGCAGTCGGCGCCGCCGTGGCTGCCGCCGTGGCCTCTGGCAAGCCTCTTTTTTCGCTCGGTTCTCTTTATATGTATGCCGAGGTAACCGATGCCCTCGCGCTGCTGGGCATTGGCCGTTAATCTTGTAAAAGTGAGTTCGTAACCATCCTCACTTAAATAAAAACTAGGGAGAGTATCAATATGAAAAAAACAACGCAAAACCGTATGCGGTATCTGACGCACGCGGGTATCATTGCCGCGCTCTACGTCGTTTTGACGTGGGTTTCCGCACTCGTGGGGTTGTCGGGTATGGGAGCCGTGCAGCTTCGCCTCTCCGAGGCACTCTGTATCCTGCCGTATTTTACCCCAGCCGCTATTCCGGGGCTTGCAATTGGGTGCCTGCTGGCCAATATTTTTACAGCTGCTGCCTTGCCGGATATTTTGTTTGGCGCGCTGGCCACACTTCTTGGTGCGCTCGGCACCTATGCGTGCCGCCGTTGGCGGTATCTTGCGCCGTTGCCGCCTATCCTTGCCAATACGCTGATCATTCCGTTTGTCATTCGCTTTGCTTACGTTGACATAGCGGAAAGCCTGCCGTTTTTGTTTTTGACGGTGGGGCTCGGTGAGGTGATCTCGGTGGGGGTGTTCGGTACGCTGCTGCTGCTGGTCCTCGAAAAGCACCGCCGTATTTTTCTGTCATAGTGTAGTTTTATCCGTTTTATTGACCCCGTTTTGCGCCTTTTCGGCGCAAAACGGGGTCAAATTTATTTTCCGATCGGTTGACGACAAAACGCCCCCTTATCTGTTACAATAATCGTGCAAGGCCACTTTGCCATTGCGGCAAACCGGGAGGTGGCCCGGCAGAGATATGAACAGGAGGAATTTTATGGCACAATCTATGTGTAAAATGATGCTCGATGTGGCAGACCGTGATACGGTTCAAGTTATTGTGGCAAGACAGGGAGACAGCGCCACGCGCTTTTTGCGCGTACGGCTGATGTCCTTTGGCGAGCCTCTTTGCATCGAGGAAAATGCGGTGGTGCTGGTGAATGCCAAGAATGCCGCAGGGGATGTGCGCGCTTTTGAGGGCGAGGTAAACACTGACGGCACGGTGACGCTGCCGATCCATGCCTGGATGCTGCGCAACGTCGGTGTGGTGCAATGCGACATCACCGTGGTGGATGTCAACGGCGGTAAGCTGACGACGCCCCTTTTTGAGATCGATGTTGTTGCATCGGTATCCCAGGGTGATGTGCTGCCCGGCGACGAGGGTGATGAGGAGAGTATTACGGCGCGTTTGCTGGCAGAGGAGAAGCTTTATACGCTGAAGCCCGAGCTTAGCGCGGACGGGTATATTCTCAGCCCCGTGTGCAATCGCAAGTATGCCCTTGATCTTTCCGATGAGATCTACGCATCGGGTGACGGTTGGAAAGCAATCTCGCTCGTGCTGCCCACTCCCACCGATCTTGACAGCGACAACTGGATCCTCATTTATTGTCATGCACCGCTGCGCGTAGCCGGCGGCGTGTCCATTGATTGGGGTGTTGCGGCGGACCTGCTTTTTGTGGACGGCGAGATCCCGAATATCGCCAGAGGCGACTTTGACGTGATCTGTACCTATTCGCGTCCCGCAGGCAAATGGCAGATCGGTACCGTACAGTATGAGACGGTGGAGGCAACGGTATGACCGAGCACGTAAAGCAACGCCACCTTTGTGCGGCCAAGCATCCCGTGCCTGCCTGGTCGGTGCGTTTTGATCCCACAAGCGTCTCGCCCGACGGCGTCCGCTGCGATCTGGCCGTCAACATGGTGGCGCAGGTTTCGATGAACAACGAAAAGGTGCGCAATGATTTTGACAACGTGTCTATTTTTCAGCGTCCCGTTTTTAACGCAACCTGGGATGCGGAGAAGCGGCGATGGGTGGATTTGGTGGCAAGAGGTGAGGAGGGCTTTACCTTCAGGCCGACGGAATCCCATCGTGAGGTGGTCTACCGCTGCACTCCCTTTTGGTACAAGATGGAGCTTGATGAGGTTACGGGACCGACGTATATTTCGGTCAGCCCGATCCCCCTCAAGGGTTACCGTCTGGCACCGATGTTCAAAAACGGGAAATCCTATGTTTATCGCCCTTGCTTCGAGTATGCTATAGGCGAGGATAATTATGCGCACTCCCGCGCGGGGCTGGTCCCTTTCGAGCAAATTCCCTCGGTTTTGACTGACAGGGCGTTACGGTATGACGACAAGGCACATATCGAGACAACGGAAGATTGGTTTTCTGACTATTTGCTGCTTCTGGTGGAGTTTGCTACCAGAAATTTGCATGGCGTGATGAACGGTAAGACCTACCGTGCGCTTACCTGCTACACCTACGCTACCGACAGCACCGACGGTCTTGCCGGTTTTTATACCGAAGCGCCCGAGGACTACGAGGTCGGCTTGCCGATGCGGCTTTCCTATACGGATGCCGAGGGTGCTGCACAATCGCTTGATCTCACACTCAAGGCCATCGGCGAGCGTACCGCGCGCGGCTGTTATCTTGATCTCGGTATTGAGGACGTCAAGACGCTTGTTGCGAACAACTCCGATTTCGGTCTTGCCTACACGGTGCTGAAAACCGGCAGCGCTCTGCCTTATATTACTAACGCCAGCTCCGGTGTGTGGGGTAAGCTGAAGCAAAGCCCTTGCGTGTGGCGCGGCAAAGAAAATCCGTGGGGCAACATTGGCTCGTGTATATGTAACGTGGTATTCAATGTAAAAAATGAGACGGGACTCGGTGTGCACGTGTTGCAGGATCTAACGAAGTTTTCCAAGGGTATCAACAGTGAGTACTTCCTGAAGTACGACTACGGCAAGACCTATATGCCAGAGGGCATGACCGAAGGCTACATTGTTGGTTTCCACCCCTTTGTAGAGGATCACATTTTGATTCCCTCGTCCTTTCAAAGTGAATACCCCGAGCACTACTGGGCGACGTATACGGAACAAAGGGCAAAATCAAGCACGGGATGCAATTATTTACGCGTGGGCGGAGACTTTCGCACGCTTTCGGGTGTAAATCACGGCACGTACCAGCTGCTTGGCACCAGTGATATGCGTTATGTCGGCGGCAGATTGATCGTGGAGGAGGAATTGTAATGGAAAGATTTCGCATCAACAACGGCGCCCCTGTCGCGCCGCCCGCAGGCGGTGTGACGGCAAGCGGCCGCGCGGTTTCGAATTTTGCAGGACGTGTGCGTGCCGACGCTGCTTTTGCGGCGCAAAACGGCTATTATCCCATTGTGGAGACCGCGCATGCACCGCAGGAGCTGCTTGAGGGAACGACCCTGCCGCACGACCCCAGCTACACCCTCGTGGATGAGGCTTGGGTGCGAGAGGTCAAGAACTGACAAAAAAGGGCGTTATGGCTCTGCCATAACGCCTCATGTTAAAATTCGTTTTTCAAGCTTCGTTCAAACAGCGACAAAAGAGCCGCGCGCGCAGGTGCACCACGGTAGAGCACATCCTCGACAGTACGACAGATCGGCAGCTCAACTGCGAAAGAACTGGCCAATGTGACAAGACCGCGAACGGTATAATATCCTTCAGCCAAAGCTGTAAAGGGCACGCCCTTGGCAAAGGCCTCACCAAAGGCGCGGTTATGACTGTGCGGGGAAAAGACTGTCGCCTCGTAATCACCGAGATGACAAAGACCGTATGCCGAAAGCTCATTGCCGCCCAGCGCTTTGATGAGTCTTGCAATTTCTCTGGTGCCGCGCGACATCAGCGCGCCTTTCAAGGGCGAAAGCTCCATACCGTCGAGCAGACCCGCGGCGATACCGATCACATTTTTCGCGGCCGCACCGATTTCATTACCGATCATATCTTGACCGTAATAAAAGCGGATCAGCTTGCTTGAAAAGGCCTCGATCAGCATGCACTTGGTTTCCTCATGGGTACTGTCGATGACCATGCAGTTTGGTACTCCTCTGCAAAAGTCCTGCACGTGTCCGGGGCCGAGCCACACCGCCGTATGCACGTCGGCACCGAGCTCCTCTGCGACAATGGTGGAAAGACGCTTGCCGCTGGCAATTTCCAGTCCTTTCATAGAAAGCACGACCGTGCCGCGGGTAAAGCCCGCCTTGCGCAACTCGCCGCACAGGCCGCGAAGCTGCTGCGAGCCGATAGAGATCAGCACGATATCGGCATTGGAAATGGCAGTAGGCAGATCGCCGGAGAGCAAAACGCTTTCGGGTAAGCGCATCAGCGCGTTTTCGCGCGTGAGGCGCAGCTGTTGCATGTTTTTTGAGGTCTCTCTGCCGTAAAGTGTGACGGCATGACCAAGATCGGCTAAATATTTCGCAATAAAACTGCCCCATCTGCCGCAGCCGATGACGGTAATCGTTTTGATCTTCAAGCTTGTTCTCCTTTATGAGTGAATCGGGTGGTGTTCCTTGATACAAGTATACCACAAAACACCGAAAAAGTAAATCCTTTTACGTCGAGGTCGGTGTTACGATGCTCCCCGTTTGGCATCTTTTTTTGCTCTTTGAAATAAATTAAATTATTTTCAAAAAAAGGCTTGACAACCCCTTGCTTTTGTGATATAATCTATCTCGTTCCGAATTCGCTGGTGTGGCTCAATGGCAGAGCAGCTGATTTGTAATCAGCAGGTTGTTGGTTCGACTCCGATCACCAGCTCCAGTGAGATTCGGCG
>JAFTKK010000005.1 GCA_017453325.1 Clostridia bacterium | reverse complement strand
GAGTAACAAGAAGGCAATCGAAGCATCCTATCGATTTGCGTCGGTATCTTTTGGTGGTTCAAAATTGTACGATTATCTTTGTAGTGATGACTCTGTTCAGATAGGCGATCGCGTAATAGTAGATGCCGCGAGTGAAGAAAAAGAGGTGGTCGTTTTCCGAATTTTCGAGAAAAACGAAACAGAGATGCCATTGCCTCTCAAAGCATATAAAACCATCTTGCGCAAAGCGTAATTCAGTAATTTAACGAATACCAATCTTTTAACGATAGGAAGGCACTACACCTTGACGGGTAGTAGTGCTTTTCTTCATTTTGAGGCTTTCGGGGCACAAGATATAGGCACCGCAAATACCGAAATGCACCACAAAAGCCAAAAAGCCCTTGATTTACAAGGATTTTCGGCTGATTTTTAACGATAAAAAGAAAACAGTAGGTCGATACTACCCGTATCAATCTACTGTTCCTTGTTTGGTGGAGCATAGGGGATTCGAACCCCTGACCCCAACACTGCCAGTGTTGTGCGCTCCCAACTGCGCTAATGCCCCGTTTCAACGTTGCTATTATAACAAAGTGCGCACGGTTTGTCAAGTCTTTTTTTCGTTTCTTGCAAGTTTTTTTGTAAAATTCTCCTGCTAACGTATTATCAAAGCAAAAACTTGCATTATGGCCAAAACTGTGATACAATGAACGTGTCCTCTTTTTGCCAATGCTGTGAAAAGAAAATATACCGTACTCAATAAAGAAACGAGACTACTACCATGACAAAACGCATACTGACCGCCGCGTGCCTGCTGCTTTTTCTCTTTTCTCTGACCGCCTGCCGTACGCCGCAGCCAACGTCTCCCGATGAGTTAGAGGCGCTGCGCCCGAGCACGGCGGGAGAATACGTTTATTTCGCCGCCAAGGGCAGCAACACGGCATTGCGCTTCCGCTTGCCGATGGATTGGTCGCTTGAGCAAGCAGACGGCACATACCTTATCAAAGAAGACGATAAAACCGTTGGCACGGTTACACTTGACGCTGCAACGGCACACACCGAGGAGATGGCAGAGGTAGCGAGCGACACCTACAAGGAAACCGCCATCACCACCAGCACCGGCGTATTTAAGGCCGACGGAGAAAAGGCGGCCTGGTATCGCATGAGCTACGCCTATACGGACGATAGCGGCAAAGCGCAGCAGATTACCATTGACATCAAGAATGACACCATGGATCAAACCGCCTACAAATGGCTGAAAAAGCCCGAAATGATGCCGATCAAGGATTATCACGTGACACCCTCTGTTTCCCTTGCGAACGGAAACGGCAAGAAAACCGCACTGATCATTGGTAACAGCTTTGTCTATGAGCGCTATTCCGGCATCGGTCCCACCCTGCGCGACATGATTGCCACGGGCAATAAGGATTGCCAGGTAAGAGTGGTGGGCGTTGGCTACGCCTCGATATCGGCTTATGCAAATGAAACGGCAAGCACGTACAAAGCACACATCGACGACATCAAAGGCGGAAGATACGGCGTGGTATTTCTGTGCGGCCTTTACAGCGATGCAGACGTGACCGCCCTTTCCGTGATCAAGGATGCCTGCCGCAGCAGCAACACGCAGCTCGTCCTCTTCCCCGCCCACAACGAAAACGAGGCGCGTATTGAGGCCGCGGTTGCCGCACACGGAGATCTCACGCTCCTTAATTGGAAGGCGCGCATCAATGCGCTGATTGACGCAGGGCTTACTCGGGAGGACTTTTGCGTGAACGATGCGCACAGCCACAGCAATGCGCTGGCCGGCTATGTGGGGGCCAAGCTGATCTATGAATGTCTGTTCGGCGCAGAACCGCCCGCGCTTTCCGCAGAAAGCCCCTGCATCAGCCAAAGCGAGGTTGACGCCAAGCTCGGCGGCATCACCGTGCCCCCCACCGTTTTGATTGAAAGCAAGAGCATTTATTATCTACAATAAGAAAAAGAGCACCGCGCCGTGGCGCGGTGCTCTTTGTTATTCAAATTAAACCTGCTTATTCGTAGACTTAAGCAGCACGTCGTGTGCGCCGCCCTCGATGATACTGACGGAGGAAACCAACGTCAGCTTTGCCTTCTGCTGCAGCTCAGGGATAGAGAGCGCGCCGCAGTTGCACATAGTGGAGCGCACCTTAGCAAGGCTTACGCCCACGTTATCGGAAAGCTTACCCGCATAGGGTACGTAGGAGTCAACACCCTCCTCAAACGAGAGCTTTTTGCTGCCGCCGAGGTCGTAGCGCTGCCAGTTACGGGCGCGGTTGCTGCCCTCACCCCAATACCCCTTCATCAAGGTGCCGTTGACGTTGACCTTAGCCGTGGGGCTTTCGTCAAAGCGTGCAAAGTAGCGGCCGAGCATGATAAAGTCAGCACCCATAGCAAGTGCCAGGGTCATGTGGTGATCGTGAACGATACCGCCGTCGGAGCAAACGGGCACGTAAATGCCGGTTTCCTTGAAATATTCATCACGGGCGCGGCAAACGTCGATCAAAGCCGTAGCCTGACCGCGACCGATGCCCTTGGTCTCACGGGTAATGCAGATCGAGCCGCCGCCGATACCGACCTTGATAAAGTCAGCACCGCAATCGGCAAGGAAACGGAAGCCCTCGCCGTCAACCACGTTGCCGGCACCCACCTTTACGCTATCGCCGTATTTTTCACGGATCCAAGCGATGGTGCGCTTCTGCCACTCGGAATAGCCCTCGGAGGAGTCGATGCACACTACGTCAACACCTGCCTCGACAAGTGCGGGCACGCGCTCGGCATAGTCACGGGTGTTGATGCCTGCGCCAACGATGTAGCGCTTTTGGCTGTCAAGCAGCTCCATGGGGTTTTTCTTGTGCTGGTCGTAATCCTTACGGAAAACGAAATAGCAGAGATTGCCCTTCTTATCAACGATAGGCAAGGAGTTGAGCTTGTTATCCCAGATGATATCGTTCGCTTCCTTCAGGGTGGTGCCCTCGGGTGCGGTGATCAGCTTATCAAGAGGGGTCATAAACGTGGAGATCTTTTCGGCGGGATCCATACGGCTGACACGATAATCGCGGCCGGTCACGATGCCGAGCAGGCGACCGTTGGGAGTGCCATCCTCGGTGATGGCCACGGTGGAGTGACCGTTTTCCTCCTTCAGCTCCAGCACGTCGGCCAGGGTCTGATCGGGGCGCAGATTGGAATCGCTGCGCACAAAGCCTGCCTTGTAGCCCTTGACCTTGGCAACCATGGCAGCCTCATCCTCAATGGACTGCGAGCCGTAAATGAAGGACACGCCGCCCTCCTGTGCGAGCGCCACAGCAAGGCGATCACCGGATACCGACTGCATGATAGCGGATACCAGCGGAATGTTCATGGAGATGGCCGGCTCTTCACCGCGCTTATAACGAACGAGGGGGGTTTTTAAAGAAACATTGGCAGGAATGCATTCCGCGGACGAGTACCCGGGAACAAGCAGATATTCGTTAAAGGTGTGGGAAGCTTCTTCATAAAAGAACGCCATGGCTTTTACTCTCCTTTATGTTAATTATTCTGCATATGCAGATATATTATTTTATTTATTATACAACAAAGAAAAAAGTTTTGCAAGGGCTATTTTGATTTTCCGCCATTTTTTTCGTTTTTGACAAAGGAAATTGCCGCGCAGGTATCCTTTTTCGGCAGAGTGGGGAAAAATATTCCGCGAGGCCGCGAATTTGCTTGACTTTTGCGGGCAAAACGACTATAATAACAGGTGGTTTAACACATCCGTAAAGGAGAGCGCCATGAATTACAATTATCATACGCACACCGCGCGCTGCCGCCATGCAAGCGGGACCGAGCGCGGCTATATTGAAAAAGCACTTGCAGCCGGCATCACCAAAATCGGCTTTTCCGAGCATATTCCCCTTGAGTTTGCGGACGGGCACGACACCGCGCATCGCCTGCCTGTTGCGGAGGAAACACTTTATTTTGATACGCTCCGCGCCCTGCGCGAGGAATACCGCGACCGCGCTGAAATTTTGATCGGCTATGAGGTAGAATATTATCCGCTTTATTTCAAGGAACAGCTCCGCCGTGCACGTGAGCTTGGCGCGGAATATCTCATTCTCGGTCAACATTATATCAGAAACGAGGAATTTTACGAGGTATCGACCTATGCCCTCTCCGATAGCGTGGAGGACTTGATCTGCTACACCGACACCGTGATCGAAGCCATGAAAACGGGGCTTTTCACCTACGTGGCACACCCCGACGTTTTTTCCTTCACGGGTGACGCTGCGATCTACGACCGCGAAATGCGTCGCATTTGCGAGACCGCAACGGAGCTGAACGTGCCGCTGGAGATCAACTTTTACGGCATTCGCTCGGGTCGCCGCTACCCCGAGGAGCGCTTTTGGAAAATCGCGGGAAAGTGCGGTTCGCCCGTCACCTTTGGCTTTGATGCTCACGACGAAGCTGGTGCAGCCGATCTTGCTTCCCTGCCCCGTGCGATGGAGCTGGTGGAAAAATACAACCTCAATTATATCGGTGCACCCAAAATCATTTATTTGTAATATCAAAAAAGCCTTGACTACGGTCAAGGCTTTTTTTGATGCACGTTTTCGCTGACAAAAGCGGCACCGAGAATCAGAACGGCTCCAAGAGCGCCAAGCCATGTCATGGGCTCCTCCAAAACAAGTGCCGACAGCAAGACCGCCAAAACCGGATCAATGTAGCTGAAAAGCGCAACGGTGCCCGTGGGCAAACGCTCCACCGAGCCGAAATACAGCGCATAGGCAAGGCCCGTGTGCAGCACGCCCACCACAAGCAGCAGCAAGGCAACCGTTGGTGTAATGGCGGAAAAAACGATATCCTCTGCCAGCGCCACGTAAGGCAGCAGCACCGCAACCGAAACCGCAAACTGCACCACGGTCTTATCAAGCGCCGAGATATCACGCAGCCTTTTATTGATGATCACAATAGCGGCGTAAAGCACGGCGGCCAGCAGGCCCATAAGAATACCGCGCAGCTCTGCAATGTTGGAAACGCCGGTCTCTACCACTCCCGACACCAGCACCATACCAAGAAGCGCCACCGCAGCACAAATGCCCTTTTTGAGCGTAAGGCGCTCACCGAAAAAGAAGGGGGCAGCGAGAATCAGGAGAATGGGCGCCATGTAGTAGGAAAGCGTGGCCACGGCAACCGAGGTATACTTATACGCTTCGAATAAAAGCACCCAGTTAAAGCCAAGAAAAACGCCCGAAGCAAGCAGGGGCAACAGATTGCGACGCATGGCCGCAAAATCCGGTTTTTGACGCTTACAAAGCATCAGCGCAAGCAAAAACAGCACGCCGACGGCCGCGCGGCTAAGTGCCACGGCGCCCGAGGGCAGCGGGATATAACGGCGGAAAATACCGATGGTACCGAATATCGTCATAGCGGCAATAAGCGCCGCACGGCTGTGAACCTGTTTTCCTTGCATCAGACCACCTCGGTTAAAGAAAGGCCCGTCGCACATAGCACAGGATCAATATCGTAGGCAGGGATCACGAGCTCGCATTCCTCGCCATCAAGCAAAAACTGCACAGAGCAGTAACCGCGCATATAAAGTATATCGGTATTATTATTTTTACTGATTTTGAAAGCCTTGTAGGGCTCTTTGTTATAAGGAGCATCCTTATTCCAATCGTCAAAGGTGATCTTGCGCTCCGTGCGCACCACGCGCAAGATTGAGGAAAGCGGAATACCGTATACCGCACCGACGTCAGCCAGGCAAAGATGATCCTTTTCTACAAACATCCACATGGAGAAATTGATAAATTCACAGCCGGGAATTCCCTGCTTTACCTGCCCTTTTTTGATCTTATACGCACAACCGAATACGTCAATATCGGCGGCATCGGCAGGCACGCCGAGGCAGATTCGTGCTTCCTCGGCAACGCGCTCGCTCCTTTGCAGTGCGGTTTGGAATTCATCGCTGTTCACCACACGGTTGCGCCGCACATTGCCGCAAATAACAAGGACCACGGTAATGGCACCAAATACGCCTGCGGGCAGGAGAAACCACCAAAGCGGTTCATCGGGGACGAAGGTGACATAAAGGCAAATCGCCATGAGCAAACCCGAAATATAGAGTAAAACGGACAAAGGCCCTGAAAGCGTTGCCTTTTTCGCATACTGTTCAAGATCCTCTCCCATATCGTCCTGCTGCTTGGAAAGTCCCTCATCTGTTTCACGCAATATGATTTTTTTTGCATCGAGCTCGTCTTTGTCAAGATTCATGCCGAATATGTTTTTCATGTTGCACTCCTAACATAGCTATATGCTCTCATTTTAGCATCCCGTAGTCACAATGTCAATATTTGCGTCACAAAAGTCGCTCGGATAAAGCACACAGAGGCTTGATTGCACGCAAAAACGGGTCAGAGCGTCATGCTCTGACCCGTTTTTTAGCTTAAAGATTGTAGTAACGGTCAAATTCTGCGGGGTGCGGGATCTTAGCAAGCTCGGCGCACTCGGCACGCTTGGTAGCGATGAATTTTTCGATAAGGTGCTCGGGGAACACGCCGCCGACGGTGAGGTAGTCGTGATCCTTTTCAAGAGCATCGAGTGCCTCGGGCAGCGAGGTAGGCAGACCCTGCAGCTTCTTCTTCTCCTCCTCGGGGAGGTGATAGAGGTTGAAGTCGTAGGGGCCCCAGCCGTTTTCATGGGGATCGATCTTGTTTTTGATGCCGTCAAGACCTGCCATGAGGATGGCTGCATAGCAGAAGTAGGGGTTGCAGGTCGCATCGGGGTTACGAAGCTCGAAGCGGCGCTTATCGGGGCTCTTTGCGTATGCGGGGATACGAATAACAGCCGAACGGTTGGAGGTGGCGTAACCAACGGTCACAGGTGCCTCAAAGCCGGGCACCAAGCGCTTGAAGGAGTTGGTGCTGGGGTTGGTCAGCGCACAAAGCGAATGAATGTGCTTAAGAAGGCCACCCATAAAGTAGTGTGCTTCTTTCGAGAGATGAGAATAACCGTTATCATCGGAGAACACAGGCTGACCGTCCTTAAAGAGCAGCATATGCACGTGCATACCGCTTCCGGCCTCACCGTAAATGGGCTTGGGCATAAAGGTTGCGCTCTTGCCGTACTTGAGTGCGGTGTTGTGGATGATATATTTGATCATCATCGTGGCATCTGCCATGTGCACGACCTCGCCGAGCTGAGGCTCGATCTCAAACTGACCGGAAGCGGCAACCTCGGGGTGATGATAGTTGATGTCAATGCCCATTTCCTTCATCAGCATGCACATCTCGGAACGGCACTCATAGGAAATATCAAAGGGCTTGGCGATGTGGTAGTTTTTCTGCTTGGGCACAATCACGCCCTTGCCCTCAACGGCGCTGTTCCAGTAGGACTGCTTGGCATCAACGCTGGCGCCGATATAGTTGCCCTCAACGCCCCAGGTCACATCGTCAAAGAGATAAAACTCAAACTCGGGCAGGATCTGCATAGTGTCGGCCACGCCCTGATCCTTCATGTACTGCACGGCGGCGCGAATGATGTTACGGGGATACTGCGGCAGGGGTCGATTTTCGGGGGTATCGATGATCATGGCGTTACCGGTCATCGAAAGCGTGGGGATCGAGCAGAAGGGATCCACCACGGCGGTATCGGGATCGGGGATAAATACCATGTCGCTCTTCTCTACCACGGCGTAACCGTAGTTGGAGGCATCAAAGCCGATGCCGCTCTTCATGGTATCCTCGGAAAAGTTCTCGGCGGGAATGGTGACGTGGCGGTACTGACCGTTGATATCCACCATTTTAAAGTCGATCATTTTAATGTCATGCTCTTTGATGAGATCCATGACCTTTTGTACTTGTTTGTTCATAAAAATACTCCGTTTCAAAAAGATTAGGATATTTTTGCCGCATCAAGCGGTACTCCACTTTATATTATACCACTTTTTGCCAACATTTCAACAGGATTTTTCAAAAAAATTTGTCTTTGCGTCAGTTTTTTATCAAATACGCGCCTCGGCCAAGAGGCCGAGGCGCGTATCCGTCAATTTTGTTCAAAAATCGGCTTTAAGGTACGGTAAAGGGTTTCAAAAACGGCGTAACCCTTTTCATAGACCTTGGCATTTTCGGGATTGGGCACGTAGGTGTGCGCGATCTTCACCTTGGCAGCAGCATCGGTATAATCGTTGCAAATACCAAGGCCAATGAGGGCGGCATAGGCCGTGCCGACAGCGCCCGCGTGACGAGTATCGGCAGGCACGCGGATGGTCACGTTCAGCACATCCGCGAGGATCTGCATCCAAAGCGGACTGGAGGCACCGCCTCCCACAGCATTGATATACTGCGGAATGGGGAACCCCTTTTTCTCGTGCTCATGCATCATGCCCATTTTAAGTTGATAGCAAACGCCCTCCAAAATGGCACGGGTCATGTGACGGCGGTCATGCTCGCCGCCGAGGTTGAGGAAACAGCCTCTCGCCTTATCATCAAGCAAAGGCGGACGATCTCCGTAAAACCACGGGGTGGCAAACACACCCTCGCTGCCTGCGGGTACGGTGGCAACATCACGGTCAACAAAGGCAAACACATCGTTGCCCATTTCCTTCTTTTCCATCGCGTAAAAACGATTGACGACCCAGTTAAAGGAAAGGCCGATGGCACGGTTCGAAAAGAGTGCAATATCGCGCTCCTTGTCAAAGGGAGCAATATAAAGCTCATCGTTTTTGTGCGGTACGGCATAGCCGATCCAGCCCGAGGAGCCGAAATATGCGTGCACGCCGCCCATATTGGCAGCGCCCGCGCCCACGGCCACGGCACCGATGTCGCTATTGCCGCCAAACACGGGAATACCCTCTACCAGACCCATTTGAGCAGCGGCCTCGGCAGTCACGTGACCCACAAGATCATGCGCGGCCACAAGCGGCGGAAACTTCTCCTGCGGCACATCGCAAACCTCTAAAATTTCGCGATAAAATTTCTCCTGCACGGGGTCAAAGGAGCGCACCACGCAGTTACCCACATCCAGCGCCGCGACACCCGTGGCGCGCCATTTGAGATAAGAGCAGGCATCAAGGATCATATCGGCCTTATCAATGATCTCGGGCTTGTGGCGGCGCATCCACCACAGACGCGGCCAATAATCCGAGGCGCCGAAGCCCGTGAGATTGAAGTGTGTGTTCAGCAGCTGAGCCTCCTCGCCCGCACGCGAATCCATCCAGATCACGCTGCGGTGAAGCACGTTCCCCTCTTTATCTACGGGAATAATTCCCTTCCATTGCGTGCCAAACGCCATGCCGACGACCGCTTCGGGCGAGACACCCGTGAGGACAAGCACCTTTTTGGTGGCGGCACAAACGCCCTGCCAGTAATCCTCGGGATCCTGCTCGGCCTGTTCGGGTGCGGGCAGATACAGCGGATAGTCAACGGTGAAGGTCTTTTGCACGACGCCATCGAGCGACACGAGTGCTGCTTTTACGCCGCTGGTGCCGAGGTCATAAGAAAATACGAAGCGTTGTTCCATAACAAATCGTCCTTTATACTAAGATATCTCTATTATACATCTTGCTTGATCTTTTGTCAATTTCAGACATAAAAAAACGCGGCAAAAGCCGCGTTTTTTATGGTGTTTCTTACAGGAAAATGTATTTGAGAATGAAGAGTACGGCAAGCACGTACATAACGGGAGAGATCTTGGCTACGTTTGCAACCGCAGCATCTCCCTCGGCCTCGCCCTTTCTCGACTTGATCGCTGCGCGAATATTATCGTAAAGGTTGATAGCCACGTAGGAAATAACACCGATGGAAATACCCTCGGCAATGCTGTAAAACAGGGGCATTGCGATAATGCAAAGGTATGCGGGGATGGCGGTCTTGTAGTTCTCGGTGGTCAGCTTGAGGTTGGCGATGTTGGAGAACATCAAGAAGCCCACGATGATCAGCGCAGGAGCCGTTGCGAAAGAAGGAATAGCGGTGAAGATGGGGGCAAAGAGCATGGAAACCAAGAACAGAATAGCGGTTGTCATTGCGGTAAGACCGGTTCTGCCGCCTGCCATAACGCCCGATGCGGATTCCACAAAGGTGGTGGTGGTAGAGGTGCCGAACACGGCGCCGGCGGAGGTAGCCACAGCGTCGGACAGCAGCGCGGGCTTGATCTCGGGCAAACGGCCTTCCTTATCAAGCATGTCGGACTTGCTTGCCACACCGATCAGCGTGCCGAGCGTATCAAACAGGTCAACAAACAGGAACGAGAAAATGACAACGATGAAGTTAAAGAGACCTACGCCCTCAAAATCAATGTTAAAGCACTGACCAAAGGTCTCACCCAGCTTGCTGAAATCGGTCAGAGCAAAGGTGGGATACAGCGAATAAAAGCCTGCGGCGGGGTCGGGCACGTAAATACCGACAAGCTGGCAGAGCATACCCACGATCCAGGTACCGAAAATACCGAAAAGAATGGAGCCCTTGATGCCCTTGACGTACATAATGGCGGTAGCGAGCGTGCCGAGGATGGCAAGCAATGCGCCGATACCGACGGTCTTGAAGTTATCGGTAAAGCTCACGATGGTCACCAAGGTAGAGGCGTCCACGGAAAGCTTGGCGTTTTGCAGACCGATAAAGGCAATAAAGAGACCGATACCGACAGAAACAGAGGTTTTCAGTTCAAGAGGAATGGCATTGAAGATCGCCTCTCTTACCTTTACGAGAGACAGCAGGATAAAGATAATACCCTCTACAAATACCGCAAAAAGCGCGACCTGCCAGGAGTAGCCCAGCGTGCCGACCACGGTATAGGCAAGGTAGGCGTTCAGACCCATGCCTGCGGAAAGCGCAAAGGGCAGATTGGCCGTCAGCGCCATCAGCGCCGTACCCACGAAGGAGGCAAGGCAGGTGGCAAGCAGCACGGCGGTGGGGTCCATGCCCGCAGCAGACAAAATACTGGGGTTTACCGCCAGAATGTAGGCCATGGTCATGAAGGTGGTCAGACCCGCAAGCAGTTCGGTCTTCACAGTCGTTCTTTTTTCGGAGAGCTTAAAGACCTTGTTCAAAAAGTTGTACATGTCAGTTCCCTTCCTTTTCATTGTATTCTGCTATATATGGCAGATTGCGGAAATACTCGCCGCAATCGAGACCGTAACCGATCACGAAATGATCGGGGATGGTAAAGAGTGCAATGTCGGCCTCAAACTCAACAAGGCGTCTTGAGGGCTTGTCAAGCAGGGTGACCACATGGAAGGAAAGCGGATCGCGCGCCTTCAAGAGACGGGCGATGTCACTAAGGGTCCTGCCCGTGTCAATGATATCCTCAACGATCACAACATGGTAGCCGCTGATATCACGGTCAAGGTCCATGGTGATCTTGACCACGCCCGAGGAAACGGTGCCCTCGTAATAGCTTTTGGCGCACATAAAGCCGATCTCGCACGGTACGCTGACCGCGCGGCAAAGATCTGCCATAAAGACGAACGCGCCCTTCAAAATGCTGACGAGCAGGATGGGACGGCCATCGTAAAGCTTGTCGATCTCCTTACCAGCCTTTTCAATGGCTGCGGCAATCTCTTCCTTGGTGATGAGAATACGTTTGATTCTCCCGTCAAAATCCTCTTGGGAACGAATTTCTTTCATAACCATATCCTTTTCGGTTTGTAATAATTAAGTAAAGTATATCATAAAATCACCCTTTTTTCAATTACTTTTGACACATTTTTCAAATAATTTTTAAAAAAACGACACCGAATAAGGAGCAAAAAGGAAAGAGCTTGGCATTCTAATATAATAGTTCGGCTTTCTCAGTCTCCCTGCACCTTGCAGGGTTCGATTGCAAGCCTCGGCTCACCAATGAAAATCGAATCTTTTAAGTTTAGAGTTATGAGGCTCGCTACGCTCACCGTTGTGATTTTGCTGTCGCAAAAGTTATGATATGATTGCCTTTTCTACTTACAATTTGGCAAAGCCAATCATAACGATACGAAGTATCTCATAACTCATAACTTGCCGAAGGCAATCATAACTAAAAAACCGTAGTCGGGTCCGACTACGGTTTTTCTTGGTGGATCCGAGGGGAATCTGAACCCCACAGGCTCACGCGGTTTCCCGCGCGAGGCTGTTTGAAGATGCGCCCTTATCTCCTATATTTCTTTAAAATCTTTTCATCATTTCTTTGCTTTTTCGGATTTTGCATCTTCCGCAGGACTTCTCGCGCCCCTCGGATCCACCCAACGCCACGAAAAAAAGAGCCGCTTTTGCGGCTCTTTGGCGTTGGTGGATCCGAGGGGAATCGAACCCCTGTCCGAAAACCCATTCACAGGACTTTCTTCGTGGGCAGTCTGCGATTTAGAATTCCCTTTGGATATCGGTCACAGACAATCTATATCCGCGGGTAGCCCTTTTTTGCATGATCGATACAAGAGCAAACTCTCGATGCATGTTCACCACTACATGACGTTCAGCCTGCGGTCGTGGTCCTCCGCAGGGGAACGGGCGGTTAAAAAACCGCGGCACTGCCTAATTAGGCAGCCAGTGCGACTTGTTTGTCAGCGTTTAATTTTAAGGTTGAGCCTTTTTCGTGATTGCTCGGCACGCCACGCTTATCCTGCTTCAAGATCCCCGTCGAAACCTTTACGGACCCATATGCAAGCTATATTATTATATGTCCCAATTGCTCGCTTGTCAAGCGGTAATTGTTGTTTTTGCGAGATGCGGGCAGCCTGCATTAGCGGGCTGCCCTTTTTGATGTTTAGCCGGGCACGGCCTTATTGAGCAGATATTGCAGGAAGTCAACCAGGCTATAGTCGCGCCAACCGCTCAGCGTCATATCAAGGACGCCTGCCTGCGTGGAGGAAACGGTCAAAACGCCGCAGCTGATCAGGTCCTGCACGGTGCAATCCTCGATGGCGGTGTTCAGCTCGTTGATCTTGGTATCTGCGGGAATGGCCTTCAAGATGCCCTCTCGCTCCGATTCGGAGTAAAGATCGCCGATGGTGATCTCCTCTATATCCGAGGAAAGCGTGTCAAGATTGGAATCCGCCAAAACGGCAAGGACACCGGTCACCTCTTGATCATCGGCATCATACCACTTGCCACCAATCTTTGTAAAGCTCATCATATCGCCGATCAGCACAGTCTGCACATCGGTCTCAATAGAGCCGATGGGGCTATCGGCCAGCGCAGCCATAAAGCCGGTAACGGGAACATCTTGGGGCTCCTCGCCCACGATCTCGGTCTTATACCAGGTGTTTCCAACCTTTTTAAAGCCAAGGCTGTCACCGAGCTTTGCCTTTTGCATGGCAGCCGCGATCTTATCGGAGTCTCCAAGGTCGGCAACGGGCATATCGGCAAACACAAGGTCAAGGCTCTCCAGCGGCGCGCCGTTATGCTGCCAGGTATCCTTTTCGCCGTCGGCATCCGTATCCACATGATCGTAGCCGAGCAGTGTGCCGATCTTCATCTCGTCAAACTCCTCACGAGCGTGCGTGAGGTGAATATCTGCCAGTGCGGCAGTAACACCCGTGGGCTTTTGGGTCATCTCTGCGTCGGTAAACCATTCGCCCGTGTTTTCGTTTCGGTAGAAGCCAAACGCATAGCCAAGCGGCATTTCGTCGATCTCATGCTCCACACCGTCAACGGTGATATCCATGAGATGTGCCATCACGCCGGAGGCCTTATGATTGTCGGAATCGCGATACCAGGCACCGTCCGCTTCGTTCTTGGTATAACCAAGCACGGCGGCAAGCTTTACATCACCCAGCTTGTCGGTCACAGCAGAGGGATTTTTCAATTCGGCAATGGTGAGGTCTGCCATACTGGCCATAACGCCCGTAACCTTTTCCTCTCCGCTGTACCAAGCATCTGCTACACCATCGTTATCGCTGTCACCGTAAGTGTAACCGAGAGCTTCTGCCAAGGTGATATCCTCGATAGTAGCAGCAGACAGCTCGTTAAGCTGCTTTTCCGCCAGCACTGCGAGAATACCCGTGACCTTCACGTCGTTGGTATCGTCTCCATCGTCGGAATATACGGAATACCACGCATCGCCCACCTTAGTATAATTCATGGCATCTGCAAGCGTGAGCTCACGCAGCTTATCGCTGACCATGTCGTCATCGGAAAGCTGGCCGATGGTAAGCCCCGCAAATTTACCCATGATACCTTCGGCAACCTCTTCACCGTCATACCAGGTATCGGGCTCGCCGTCTTCATCGGTATCCTTGTGGGTATAGCCAAGCACCTCGCCAAGTGCAATGGCGTTGATGGTTGCGGTGTTCAGCTCGTTAATCTTTTTCTCCGCCAGCACGGCAAGAATGCCCTTTACGGGTACGTCGTTGGTATCGTCACCATCGTCGGAATACTCGGAATACCATACGCCGTCGTGCAAGGTGTATTCAAGCACCTCGGCAATGGTCATATCCTTCACGGTATCCTCGAAATCAACAGTGCCGTTGATCACATCCGAAATCGGGAGATTAGCGATCTCAAGCATGGGGCCCGTGACGGCAGTGCCGTCAGCCTTGGTAAAGGCATACACGTCGTAAGAGCCCTCTTTATTGGGATCGGCGGGCGTCGTGATCTCGCCGCGCTCATAGTTCATGGCCTCGCCCATGCGGACGCCCTCAAGCGACTTGGCAAGGTCAAATTCGCCGTTCAGAATATCAGAAAGCTTGATGTCGGAAATGCTGTTTTGCACAGCACCGACATATTTAAGCGTAGGCTCCTCGCCCTCGACCTTGATCTCGCGATACCAACGCTCATCCTCGCCGCGAATATAACCCTGTACGTCACCCACTGTCAGGTCGCCCAGAGCTGCGGAAACATCCAGCTTACCGTTGAGGACATCGGAAAGCACCACATCTGCCATCGCAGAGAGCACGGCGCTGATCTCGGTCTCGGTGCCGTCGGCCTCAACCTTGACCCACTTATGGTCAACGATCACATCACCCTCAAGAACATCGCGACGCTCGTAGCCCTGCAGATCACCGAAATAAAGATCACCCAGTGTGGCGTTGATATCCAATTTGCCGTTCAGCACATCATTGACGGAAATATTGGCGAGCTCGCTTTGCATTTTGCCAACTTCCTTGTCGTCCTTAAACCAGTGATAACCGACAATAACAGGCTCGCCTTCGGGCTCGGGATTGGGCTCTGTGATCGCATCACCGCGAACATAGCCGTTTTGCAGATCGCCGAAATACAAGCCGTCAAAGCTCTCTTCCACGGAAAGCGTACCGCCGATCACATCGGCAAGAGAAATATCTGCCAGCGTGGCGTTCATTTTGCTTGCCTTGACATCGTCGGTATCGTCGCCGTTGTCGGTATAAGCAGAATACCAAACGTCATCCACCAGAGTATAGCCGAGTGCATCACCAAGATACACGTCCGTGGCGAGCGCGGTCAGACTGAAGGTGTAACGGCCGGATGTGGCATCCTGCAGCAGCACATCCTTCAAAAGACGCCCCTCGCACATTTTTTCAAGCAAAGCGCCACTCATGATGCCGCCGAGGATGGGCGCGATCTCATTATTGCCAAGATCGGTAGCCATCACACCAAGCAGATCGCCGTTTTGCGTCAGCGCCGTCAGTACCTTGCCCATGTCAAGGTCACCAAGTGCCTCCTGCAATGTCAGCACGGAGGGATCCTTGGGTTGCATCACGCCGTTTTCATCAAAGGTCACCCCGGTCAGATATCCCAGCTTGAGTCCTGCAAAGAGCTCACCGTATTTACCGGTGGTCAGCAAGGAAAGCGGGCGTTCGGAAAGAACCTCCATAGCCTTCTCACCAAGCGTATTTTCGGGCAGGAAGGACAAGATATAACCAAACTTCAAATGCTCCGCTACCACATTGCCTGCCTCGCTCGAAAGCAGAACATCAAGCGGAATGGAAAAAAGATCCGTGGGCAGCTTGGCCTTGGTCTCCTCAGGAAGCACGATGCCGTAACGGTCTATCATGCTTTGCAGTGTCTGATTGCCGAGATCGGCACGCACGGAATTGAGATCCGCAATCAGCTCAAGCAGAGAGATCTCGGTCAGATCGACCTCACCCTGATCGCTGAGGTATTCCTCAGCCCCTTCACCAATGCCAAACTGTTGCAGCACATCAAGCGTGAGGCCGCTGACGGCGTAATACAGCGCAAAGGCAATAGAGCCGTAGGCAATAGCCATACCGAGCAGGAGCGTCAACAAAAAGCGGAAAAGTGCACCGATAAAGCGCAGGACATAATGCTTTTTACGCGGCTTTTTTTCCTTTTTTTGCTTTTTCCTTTTCTCGCCTATCGTTGTTTGGGTCGAGGTCGTGTGGACTTCCCCTGCTGTGTTGCCGGAACCGTTATCTTGCGAATACGGGCCATTCGGCAGGTTGTTTTTGTTTTCATCCATGACAGTAATCTCCTTATATCATGTTTTGTTTATATCTTTTGTGATATTCAGTATTCACGGCCGCCACCCTTAAAGGCGCGCTCCATATCGCGCTTAGCGGCGTTTTTAGCCATATCCTCGCGCTTATCATAAAGCTTTTTACCGCGGCAAAGCCCCAGCTCCATTTTCACGCGCGAGCCCGAAAAATATAGCGACAGGGGTATGACTGAACAACCCTTTTCCTGCACTTTACCGAACAAGCGAAGGATCTCACGCTTATGCATCAGCAGCTTTTTGGGGCGCAGGGGCTCACGGTTGAAGATGTTTCCCTTTTCATAAGGACTGATATGCACGCCGAGTGCGAATATCTCTCCGTTTTTAAAGGAGCAATAGGAATCCTTTAAATTGACGGCACCGGCACGCAGGCTCTTGACCTCCGTACCAAACAGCTCAACACCCGCTTCAAAGGTTTCATCCACGAAATAATCGTGTCTGGCTTTTTTGTTTTGTGCGATATTGCGCGTTGGCTTTTTTTCAGTTTGCGCCATCATTATCACACCCCCTCTATTTCCCTGCACAGGAAGAACACGCACGGGCCTTGGAGGCGGCGTTGGCATCCTCCACCGTGCCGGTTTTGACATTCGTTTTGTTTTTCAGATAGCGGCAGTCCGCACTCACGTGATAAACCGAGCCGCTTTCCAACCAATACACGGTCCCCTCGCCCACCGAAGGCTCGGGCAAAGGCTCGGGCTCCGGCTCCGGCTCTGCGGGCGGCGTATTGTTCTCGGTAAGGCTTTCTTTCAGACTTCTGACCTCGTCGGCGCTAAGGGGCGTACCCGCATCAAACGGATCCTGCACGGTACAGGCCGACAAGGAAAGCAGCATCAAGAGCAGCAAAACCGCAATCGTGATGCGCCTCATATTACACCTCCTCAAGAAGCCTCTCCAAGAGCCCCATGCGAGAGGAGGAAAACTCATAAGCACGCTTATAATCGTCATTTTGGCGGCAGCAAAGCTCCATGTCACCAAACACCTCGTACATCAAGACGCCAACGGTCAGCGCCTCGCTTGACAAAAGCTTTTCATATGCGGCAAGGGCCTCGGCGGTGTCGCCTCTTCGCATCAAAGAGAGCGCACGAAGTCTTGCGCCATACACCGTTTCGGTATTATGGGCAAGATAGGCTGCCAGCTCGCCCTCGCGCCCGGCCTCCAGGGCCTCGGCGGCAAGCAGGTAGGCGCAAAAATCGTCACCTACCGATTTGGCCATCTCGATCTCCCTCTCTTCAAGCATATCCGAGCTAAGACTTGGAGACAACGCACCGAGATAGCGGAAATAGACTGCCGCACGCGTGCGGATCCAAGAGGTATCGTAGACTGTATGTGTCGCGGCCGAGATGGCACGGTCAAAGCCCGCGGCGGCTGCACGCAGCCTGCCGTGGTCAAAGGCACCTTTGGCAATGCGGTATTCGCACTCGGCGCGAATGAGCGCGATCTCATCGTCAAACGCATCACCAAACGCGGTGCCGATGATGGCAAGACACCCAGCATAATCCTCGCCCGAAAGCGCGCGGCGGATGTTGGGCATGGCCACCATTTTTCGATACGCAAAATCCTCGCCCTCGTCGGCAAAAAAATAGCCGACCGGCACACTGAGGCGCTCGGCAATATAGCAGATCGTGGGCAAGGACGGCAGCGCCCCCCCACGTTCGATGGTACAAAGCATATTGCGGGTGATACGGTCGCCCGCAAGGTCGGCCTGCGTCATCATTTTGGCAAGCCTGAGATTTCTGATTTTTTCGCCGATATTCATTCGACACTTCCCTATATTTATCTTAAATGTAAATAATACTTACATTATAGCACGCGCTGTTTACCCTGTCAAGGGAATTTCTGTCGAACGCCTTTTATGTAGTGCCCAAAATATCGGAAAGATTGGCGACAATCGCGGCGGCTACATCGGGCTTGTTCATGGAATAGACGTGCACATGATGAATGCCGTTTGCATACAGATCGATGATCTGGTCGGTGGCATAGGCAATGCCCGCCTGCTTCATGGCAGCGGGATTTGTGCCGAACCTGTCCACCAAGGCCTTAAAGCGCTGCGGCATGAGAGAGCCGGAAAGCTTGATCGCGCGCTCGACCTGATTGCCGTTGGTGATCGGCATGATACCGGGGATCACGGGCACGGTAATGCCCGCCTCGCGGATTTTATACAGAAAATTGTAAAAAAGATTGTTATCAAAAAACATTTGCGTGGTCAGAAAATCGCACCCCGCATCCACCTTTTCCTTTAAATAGCGGATATCTTCCTTTTGATTGATGCTTTCGGGATGGATCTCGGGATAGCAGGCGGCGCCGATACAAAATTCGTTGTCAAACGCGCGCAGCTCGCGCACCAGCTCCACGGCGTGCTTATAATCCCAACGTGCACGGTCGGCGTTTTCAAGGCCTGCGGGAATATCGCCGCGCAACGCCATCACGTTCTCAATTCCCGCCGCGCGGATCTCGCGAATACGCGCGCCTACTGTTTCCTTGGTGGAGGAAACGCAGGTCAGGTGTGCCACGCTTGGCACATTATACCGTTCCTTGATATTCTTAGCAATATCAAGCGTATATTGGCTCGTGCCGCCGCCCGCCCCGTAGGTCACGCTCATAAAGGCTGGATGAAGCTTTGCGATCTCCTCGGTGGCATACCGCACACTGTCATAATTGCTTTCCAGCTTCGGCGGGAACACCTCAAAGGAAATGGTAGCCGCACCGCCGCGCAGCAAATCAATAATTTTCACAAAAATCACCTCTATTTTTCATTATAGCACGGGGACGCGCGCAATTCAACAAAAAAGCGAAAAATTATTCAAAACATCTATAAATAGAAAAACTTATTTTTATCCTGCGGCGCAAGACTTTCTCCGCAATCATAACCACCCGTCAAACGGGTGGTATGCACTAGGGCTAAAAGCCCAATACTACCGGCCAGCGGCTCAAGCCGCTGGCTTTTGCTTTGCAAAAGCTTTGAGCAAAATTCCCCTCCATAATCGAAAGCGTAAACAACAGT
>JAFTKK010000043.1 GCA_017453325.1 Clostridia bacterium | reverse complement strand
TGCTTGCGGTGCCTGCCGTCGCGCCTGTCCTGTTTCGCTCGATGTCTCACGCTGCCTCTCTGCACTCACGCAGAAAAAGGGCGAGCTCAACGAGGAGGAGCAGGCGGCGCTTTGTGCCCATCCCCTTGTTTGGGGGTGTGACACCTGCCAAACTGCCTGCCCCGTGACTAAGGCCGCCAAAGCAAGCGGCACGCTGTATACCACGATCCCCTATTTTAAAGAGCAAGCTATTTCGCACCTGCGCGCTGAGGATATACGCGCCATGTCGGACGAGGAATTTGCCGCACGCGCTTACAGCTGGCGCGGACGCAACGTAATTCTGCGCAATCTCAACTTAAAACAGAAAGGAGAGCCTTGATGATACGCTTTATCTACGGTGCCGATGAGGCTGCCAAATCCGACGCGCTGCTCACCCACATCAAGGCCTGCCTCGACGACGGCGGCAAGGCGATCCTGCTCCTGCCCGAGCAGGAGACCGTCCTCGGTGAGAGGCGCATGGTAGATCTGCTGCCCCCGACCGCACAGCTTTCCTTTGAGGTCTCCAATTTCACGCGCCTTGCCAACCGTATTTTTCGCACCTGCGGCGGTCTTTCCTGCCGCTATGCCTCCCCCGGCACACTCACACTATTAATGTGGAAAACGCTGCGGCACGTAGCCCCTATGCTGACGCAGTACGCCAAGCACGCGGCAACCGATCTGCGCCTAACGGAGCGTATGCTCTCGGCCGTGGCACAGTTCAAGGCATATGCCGTTACCCCCGATATGCTGACGGCAGCAAGAGAGGAGTTGGATCTTGCCGATCCTCTCGGCACTAAGCTTGCGGATCTCGCGCTCGTGCTCGGCGCCTACACCGCCGAGGTTGCACAGCGCTTTGACGATACGGCGGACGACCTCACGCGCGCCACCGGGCTGATTGCAGAGCATCCCGCGCTCTTTTCCGACACACATATTTTTATTTCTTCCTTTACCGACTTCACCGCACAGGAGCTGAAGCTGCTGCAAGCCCTCTTGAAGACAGCCCCCTCTGTCACCGTCCTCTCCCCCCTTGCTCACCCGAAGCAAAGCGGTATCCACCTCGCCTCGGCACTTGCCACCAACAACCGCCTGCTGCGTCTTGCGCGTGAGTGCGACAAGCGTGTGTTTTTTGAAGTGACCGAGGGGCCTGCACCGCGCGGCGCACTTGACTATATCCGCCGCGATCTCTTTGATCTCTTTGCAGAGCCTGCGCCTTTGGGCGCCGCGGCGGGCGAGGCTGTGACGCTGACGGCCTGTGCCACGCCCTATGACGAGGCCGAATATGCCGCCGTGCTGATCGCACGCGCGGTTCGCAAGGGCGCTTGTTACCGCGATTTCACCATTGTGGTGCGCGACGTCGCCTCCTATGCGGGTATTCTCGATGCCGCCCTTGAAAAGGAGGGTATCCCGTTTTATCTTTCCGAAAAAACCGACATCACGGTGCGTCCCCTCATCAAGCTGCTGCTCTTTGCCCTGCGCATCGGGCGCTTTGGCTGGCAGCGTGAGGACATTGTCGGCTATCTGAAAACCGGCCTTACCGACATTCCTGCTGACGATATCAACTTTTTTGAAGAATATGCCGAGGTGTGGCACATTTCGGGCAAGCGCAGCTTTGAAGCGCCCTTTACCATGAACGCCGACGGCTATAGCGAGCGCACTTCCGCGCGTGCTGCCAGGATCCTTGAGGGCGCCAACCGTGCCCGCGCAGCGCTCCTGCCTCCTCTCCTTTCCTATCTTGAGGCGCTGGAGGGGGCTTCCGTTGCCGCCGAATTTGCCGAACACACCTACCGCTTCTTATGCGACCTTGGTGTCCCCGACACCATGAAGGCACGCGCCGCCGCGCGGCTGGCGGCAGGTGAACGACGCGAGGCCGAGGAGGAAACACGCCTGTTCGGCGTGGTCGTGGACGCGCTGGAGGCCGTGGCGGACGTACTGGCAGACGAGCCGCTTGATCTTTCCTCCTTCGCAGACGCGCTGACGCTTTTGATGAACACCACAGACATCGGTACCATACCCACATCTGCCGACGAGGTGATGATCGGCTCCGCTGCTACCCTGCGTGCCCTGCCTCCTCGCACCGCCATCGTGCTGGGGCTTTGTGACGGCATCTTCCCGCAGGCGGTACGAGATAACGGTCTCCTTTCCGATGCCGAAAAGCACCGTCTTGCTGACCTCGGAATTGAGCTTTCCGCCGATCTTGCCACCTCTGCCTCGGACGAGCTTTACTATCTTTACCGCGCCCTCACATTACCGCGCGAGCAACTGCATCTTTCTTACAGTCGCACCACCGCCGACGGCAGCCATGCCGAGCCATCCATCGGCATTTCCCGTATCAAAGCACTCTTTCCTCAGTTGCCCGTGACCGATTTTGCGGCAGTTGCGCCGCGCGATAAGATCTTCTCCCGTGCGGGAGCCATGGAGCACCTGCGAGAGCTGCAGGGGGCGGAGCGAGAGGCGCTGCTCTCCCTTTTGAACACCGACACCGACACCCGTGAGAAAATCGCGCATTTGCTCACCCCCGTCACCGACCGCACCGCCACCGTCCCACCCGCGCTTGCGGGAGACCTTTTCCCGCCCGGTGCCTTTCACCCCACGGGACTTGAACAATTTGTATCCTGTAAATTTGCTTATTACTGCGACAGGATCCTTCGCCTGCGCCAAGAGCCAAGCGATACGCTGGACGCTGCGGCGATCGGCACCTTTATCCATTACGTACTGGAAAAGGCCATGAAGGCGATCAGCGAATGCGGAGCAGACTTCGCAGATTGCGATGAGCAAAAAATGAACGAGATCGTTGCGGAAAGCATGGCCGCTTACCGCGCACATCTGATCGAGGCAGGCGGCGGTATTTCGCCGCGCGCAGAGGTTTTGCTCACACGCCTTTCTTCGCTGGCACGCATTGTTGTCAGCTCACTGGTAGCGGAATTTGCCGATAGCGACTTTGCACCTGCGTTTTTCGAGCTGGACCTGAGGGGGCAAGGCGGCGAGGCCACCGTCACGCTGCAGGACGGCAGCGTGATCCCCTTATCCGGCAAGGCAGACCGCGTGGACGTATATCGCGCCGAGAACGGCGAGGTATTTGTGCGCGTGGCGGACTATAAAACAGGACGCAAAAGCTTTCGGCGAGAGGATATCAAGGAAGGCTACTGCCTGCAAATGCCTTTGTACCTCTTCGCGCTCTGCAGCGGGACACATCCCGCGCTGACAAGCAAGCTCGGATTGCCGGAGGGCACGCGCTTTCTCCCTGCGGGCGTGACATATCTTTCTACCGCCGTCGGCAGCGAAAACACCCCCGTACGCATCCAAAAGGAGCAGGCCCTGCAAAGCGCGGCAGAGCGCCTGAAGCGCGAGGGGCTGCTGCCGGACAGCGATGAGCTGCTGCACGCGATTTCCAGATCCAAAAGCACGGCTATCCTCGGCGCACCGAGGACACGCAACAAAAAGAAGACCTCCCCCGAGGGCTTTGCGGAGCTTTTTGCTGAGCTGACCGACACGGTTTCCCGCATTTCGAGCGAAATGAAGAGTGGCGCCGCGCACGCACAGCCAACCGAACGCGGCGGTCGAAACGCCTGCGACTTCTGCGGTTTTTCTGCCGTATGTCGCGCCAAAGAAACAAAAAAGTAAAGGAGGATACGATAGATGGCCCGCGAATGGACAACGGCACAAGCTGCCGCCATTGCTGAAAGAAACCGCACCCTGCTCGTATCCGCCGCTGCGGGCTCGGGCAAGACCGCTGTTTTGACCGAACGCATTATCCGTTCACTTTGCGACCCCGACCACCCCACCGATATCTCGCGCTTGCTGGTCGTCACCTTTACGCGCGCCGCTGCGGCCGAGATGCGCGCCCGTATTGCCAAGGCACTCGGCGAGGCATTGGCCCTTTCACCCGGTAATTCCCTGCTTTCACGGCAGCTGATGCTACTCGGCAGCGCGAGGATCTCCACCATTGATTCCTTCTATCTCGATCTGGTACGCGCCCATTTTGAGGAGGCGGGCTTTTCCCCGTCCTTCCGCATGGCTGACGAGGGGGAGCTCCTTTCGCTGCGCCGCGACACCATGAACGCGGCCATTGACACCATGTACGCCACACATCCCGATTTCATTACCGTGGCAGATCTCTTATCCGATGTGCGAAACGAGCGCTCACTCTGTGACAGCCTTTTAGAAATTGCCAAAAAGCTGGAAAAACTGCCCGAGCACTACGATATACTCCTTCGTTCCGCCAAGGAAAACGAGGCACTTCATCACGCACCGCTCGACTCCCCCGTCGGGCAGGTCTTTCTCAAGACGCTCACCCACATGGCAGAGGAAGGCAAGCGGCTCTTTTCCACGGCACTTGATGCCATCAAGGCCGAGGGAGAGGAAGCGGCCTTGACCAAAAAATTCGGTAAGCCTTACACCGAAATGCTGGAGCGTGCGACCGCACTCGAGGCGGCGCTCCTATGCCGTGATGCAGACAAGATCTCCGCCACGCTCAGCGCACCTCTTACCTGCCGTGTAGCATCCACCTCCATGCCTCCCTGCTCCGAGGAGTTTGCCGCCCTGCTTGAGCCCTGCGCCGAGTTTCGGAACAAATGGAAAAAGCGTGCAGCTGCCCTTGGCGGTTTTCACGGCGAGGAGATCCGTGAGGGCGGACGGGAAGCGGCAGCGATCCTTCGGCTATTGCACCGTGTTCTCACGTTATTTGACGAGCGCTACGGCGCCGCCAAGCGCGAGCGCGAGGTGGCGGAATTTACCGACATTTCCCGCGCCGCTTATCACCTGCTCGTCGGCACCGACGGCTCACCAACACCGCTTGCCATCTCTCTTGCCGACTCCTTCGACGCCATTTACATTGATGAATATCAAGACGTAGACGCCATGCAGGATGCCACGTTTCGCGCTATCTCCACCAAGCGCAACCGCTTCATGGTGGGTGATATCAAGCAAAGCATTTACCGCTTCCGCGGCGCAGAGCCTGCCGTTTTCACGGGCTACCGCAAAGCCTTTCCCGACTACAAGGATGTCACAGACGCCGATGACGCTGCCACGATCTTTATGTCGAGCTGCTTCCGTTGCGACGAAAACATCATCCGCTTCTCCAACACCGTTTCGGGTTATTTATTCTCCCTTGCGGCCGAGGGCATCGGCTATAAGCAGGAGGACGACCTGATCTTCGCCAAAAAACCGCCGCGTGAAGATTACGTCTCTCCCAAGTGCCAAGTGCTGATCTATGACGACGAAAAAAGGGAGGACGACCGAACCGAGCCCGAGGAGGAAGAGACCTCAAGCACCGAGACCGTGATTGACAACGCAGAGGCTGCCATGATCGTGCGCGAGATCAAGCAGCTGCTTCGCGAAGGGTACAAGGCGGACGGCACGCCCATCACACCGGGCGATATCGCCGTGCTCTCGCGCGGCGCTGCCTTTGCTGCACCGCTTGCCAAGCTGCTGGGTGAAGCCGGCATACCCGTCAATGACACCTCAAAGGAAAATTTCTTTGAAAATCCCGAGGTGCTTTGTATGTATGCGCTCCTCGCCACCATCGACAACCCCTTCCGAGACGTCTATCTTGCAGCCGTACTGCGCTCCCCCTTCTTTGGCTTTACACTCGAAGAAATGGTGCAGATACGCAGCGCTGCCGACACCTCCTTCTCGCTTTACGAGGCCTTGGGGGCTGCGCGCGATCGGCTTTTCGATCCTGCGCTTCGCCGACGCGTCGGTGCATTTCTTGACAAGATGACCCTTTATCGCGAAAAGGCGGAGCTTTTGCCCGTGGACAAGCTGCTTCGCTTCCTGTTCGCCGATACTGCGGTATTGGCCCTCACGGACGGCAAGGATGAGCGAGGAACTGTCGGCTTCAGCACGCGCCAGAACCTGCGTCGCCTTTACGAATACGCACGCTCCTTTGAGGCCGGCGGCTTCAAGGGCCTTTACCGCTTTGTACGCTACGTTGAGGATATCATGCAAAACGGCACCGAAATGCCGACCCCGGAGGGGCCGCGCGATGCCGTCTCGCTGATCACCATCCACCATTCCAAGGGACTTGAATTTCCCGTGTGCTTCCTTGCTACCACGGGAAAGACCTTTAACGGTGACGACCTGAAGCATCAGCTGCTTGTCGACAGCACCCTTGGATGCGGTACGCGCGTGCCGAACACCGGCGCCTTTTCCCGCGCAAACACCTTTGCACGCGCAGCCATTCGCGAACGGCTGGCGGAGCTTGCGGGAGAGGAAGAAATGCGTGTGCTTTACGTGGCCATGACCCGCGCGAGAGAGCGCCTTTACGTCACTGCTAAGCCCCGATACGGTATTAAAAATATGCAAAAGCATCTCCGCCTTGCAAACAGTTCCGCCACGAGCTTTTTTGCCCTTTGCGGCAACTCCTACATTGAGTGGATCATGACCGCGCTTGACCGTGTCGATCATAGCGATTTTTGCGAGGTGCGATACGTGAAGGAGTCCGAGCTGACCGCAGCAGAAGTGCCCCCTTCCAAAACCGAGGATGTCACCGAGCTTACCGCTACCGAAAGCGCTACCGCACAAAAGCAAGCGCTCAAAGCCATCTTTGACGAGCGTTTTTCCTTCACCTATCACGGGGCACATCTGACGCGTCTGCCCGCCAAGCTTTCGGTCTCCCGCCTCACCCCTGAGGTGCTTGACGTCTACGACACCGAGGCAACGAGCGAAAGCGACCTCGCCGACCCCGACGTTGAAACGCTGCTGCACACCTTTGAGCGCACGCCGATCTTTTCGCATCAGCACCCCCCTCGGGAGTTCGACGCTGCGACGCGCGGCACGGCAACGCACGAGTTTTTGCAGTTCTGTGATTTCAAAAAGGCAGCAAACGGTGTCGAAAACGAGCTTGACCGCCTGGTGGAGGCGCGTTACGTTTCACCCGAGACACGCGAAGCGGTACGCCTTGATGAACTGAGACGGTTTTTTGAAAGTGAGCTTTACGCAAGCCTGCAAACCGCAAAAGAAATCCATCGGGAAACACGCTTCAATCTCTTTTTGCCCGCAGCAGATTTCACCGCTGACGAGGAACTGCGCGCCGAGCTGAAAGACGAAAAGCTGCTGGTACAGGGCGTGATTGACCTCTTTTTCCTGGACGGTGAAGGCCGACTTATCCTTTGCGATTACAAGACCGACCGCCTCCCGAAGGATGCGTTCACGAATACCGAGCTTGCACGCCGTTTCCTCTTTGACAGGCACGGCAGGCAGCTTAGCTATTACAAGCAAGCACTTGCCGCCATTTGGGGCAAAGCACCCGACAAGACGCTGATTTATTCTCTGCCCCTCGGCAAGGCGCTTGACGAGCCTACATAATCACCCATACTTTGCGCAAAAAAAAACAGGCACGGCCGTGTGAGGCCGTGCCTGTTTTTTCATACCGTTAGGGTATATTTTATCATTCAAGATATTCGGCGCGTACGGTGCTGCCGGTAGTGGTGCGCGTCACGATCAGCTTGCTAGGAATACACTCACGCAGCTCTGCCACGTGTGAAATGATACCCACGGTACGCTTACCGTCGGAAAGCCGCGAAAGCATTTCCATCGCGCGAGAAAGCGTGGTTTCATCCAGCGAGCCGAAGCCCTCGTCCACAAAGAGCATATCAAGTCGCACGTTACCGCTGCTGTTTTGCACCACATCGGAAAGACCCACAGCCAACGCCAGCGAGGCCATAAAGCTCTCGCCGCCCGACAGCGTGCTGACATCGCGCCATTTTCCCGTGCTTTTGTCAAGCACCTCAAGATCAAGCCCTGCCACACGGCGCAGATCGGCTGCACCCTCGCGACAACGAAGCAAAAAGTTTCCGTCGGTGAGAACTCGCAGCCGGCGGTTGGCTGCCACGATCACCTCTTTGAAGTAATAGCGCTGCACATAGCCCTCAAGGGATAGCTTTTCACGGCCGTTCTGTCCCCGTCCGCCAACGGTGCGCGAAACCGTTTCGATCACGCCCCATTCCGCGCTCAGCTGCGCTTGCTGCTCTGCCGTTACGATCAATTCACGGCGCGCCTGCTCGTTGCGATCAATCAAGCTTCTGGCAGCATCGTTTTCGGCGCGCAGGCCCTGCTGCTTCTCACGAACGGCGGCAAGGGCAACGTCAAGCGCGGTAAGATCTGCACGCGGACGGCCCTTTACGGCACGCCCAAGCTCCTCAATCTTACCTGCGGTGTGTGCGGCTTGCTCGTCGGCCTCGGCCAATCGTTTCGTCCGTTCCTCAAGACTGACCTCGTCAAGAAGCGCCGCGCGGTAGCTTTCCCGATCTTCAAAGTCTGCGGCAGCCAGGCGCTCTTCAAAGGCCTCTGCGGCAGCAGACCATTCTTCGGCAACGGTCTTGGCGTGCTCGGTCGCCACGCCAAGTGCCGCACGGGCGGCAGCCAGCTCGTTTTCCGCCTCCTGCTTTTTGCGGGCGGAGACCGACTGCGCCTCAACGATCAGATCTCTTGCGCTTACCTTGGCCGCATATCTGCTTTTCAGCTCAACGGGGGTATCCTCGGTCACGGTAGTTACACCTGCCGCCCCCAACCGTTCTCTTGTCCATTCCACGCTCTCGGCGGCGGCCTGATGCTCTGCCACGGCACGGGTGCGCGCCTCTGCCAGCGCACGCTTGGTGCGCTCGGCTGCATCTACCGTCTTCTTGTCGGGTGTTCCCTCCTCCCGTCCCGCGGGCTGCGGATGCACCGTTGCACCGCAAACGGGACAAGGCTGACCCTCCTTCAGCGTGGCGGCAAGCAGTCCTGCCTGGCCGAGAATATATCGTGCTTCAAGATCAGCGGCGTTCTTTTCGGCAGTAACAGCTGCCTCCACCGCCTCGGTAAGTGCGACTTCGGCCGCTTGTAGCCGCTTGCCGGCCGTACAATAGGCCGTGAGCGCACGGTCAGCCTCGGAAAGACGCTCGATCTCGGCGTTCAGCTCGCTTAGCTTGACCGCGCTTGTCTCGGCCTCCTGCCAGGCAGCAAACGCAGTACGGTACTGTGTTTCGCCCGTCAACAGACGTTGCTCGGCATCAAGCAGCGCACGGCGTGCCGCATCTCCGCGCTTGGTGGCCGCCTCCAAAACGCGCTCGTGCGTGCGTACGTGCAAGGCGCGGCGAGCAACTGCCAGCGCGGCACGCTCACGTTCACGCGCTTCCTTTGCCTCGGAAGAATTTTCCGGTGCGGCGCAAAGAGCCGCCAGCTCGCTGATATTCTCGTTCAATCGCTTGCCATGGCTGATGTCAAGCTCAATTGCCGTCTCCTCCTCACGCAAGCGCGCGAGCGTCTCCTCCCGTTGTGCAACCGATGTGTGCAGCTCCCCGTTATAAACGGCCAGTAAGGCGGCAAAGGCACCGGGATCACTTGCGGCTGCCTGCCTTTGGCGCAAAAAGGTATCAATGCGGGGATCCTCTAAAAGCATTTCGGCTGAGGTGGCGGCCAGCTGCGCGCGTGCAATCAATTGTTCTCGCTTTCTTTGGCAGGTAGCAGCACGCTCCTTCAGCAACGCTTCGGCACGGGAATAGATCTCGGTGTGAAACAAATGGCCAAACATAGCCTTTCTCTCGGCGCTGCCGGCATTCAAAATACGCATAAAATCGCCTTGTGCGATCATGACGGTGCGAGAAAACTGTTGACGGTCAAGACCCACGATCTCGCAAATGCGCGCATCCACATCTTCAATGCGGGTAAAAATTCTCTCCTCACCCTCCGCCTGCAAACATGCCGTAGCGGGTGAGACAGTGGTACCGTTGCCGCGCAGCTTGGGACGCTCGTATTCCGGCGCACGCTCAACCTCATATCGCCGCCCGGCCTGCTCAAATACAAATTTTACATAGGTCTTGGCTTCCGGCGCGGCAAAGTCGGAGCGAAAGGATTTTCCGTTGCGTCTCTCCTTGCCGCCGCTGGCCTCGCCGTAAAGCGCAAACGAGATCGCATCAAAAATACTGGTTTTTCCGGCGCCAGTTTCACCCGTGAGCAAAAACAAACTGCCGCAAAAGGGCGTAAAATCAATAACGGTATGCCCGGCATACGGGCCAAAGGCTGATATTTCAAGTAAAATCGGTCTCATTCGCACACCTCCGCCAAACGAAAGATCTCTTGCATCAAGGCAAGGTGTGCCTCACTCGGTGCAGCGCCGTTCTGCGCCTCAAAAAATTCGCTGAAAAGTGAAAGCGGATCGCGGTTTTCGATCTCTTTGGCAGGCGAGATATCCTCCTCAAAATTCGTGTGTCTGTTTTCGACCGCAAAGCGCATCAGATTGGGAAATACAGCACGCAACGAAAGCCGTGCATCGGGAGCGACGTCCTCATCGGTCACAACGGCGCGGATATAATCCTCGCTATACGGCATGGCCATCAGCTCGGTCATGCTGCCGCGCACCTCGCGCATGGCGTGCACGGGCGTAAGTGGCAAACGACGGATACTGACACCGTCACCCGTTACGTCAACAAGAACCGCGCTTTTTTCCCCGCCGACCTCGGAAAAGGAGTAGCAAACGGGTGAGCCCGCATAAACCACATTGTCGCCGTGTATCTGCGGACGGTGCAGATGTCCGAGAGCCACGTAATCAAAATTCTTGAAAAGCGCAGGCGACACAGCGTCAACCGTGCCGACAAAAGGCAGCTCACTATCCGACACGGCGCTACCCGCCACAAACAAATGGGCGAGCAGCACGTGACGGTCGGCGACCGAAAAATCAATTTGAGCAACCATTTTTTCCATAACAGCAGCGCTGGTGGAGCAGTTGCCGCCAAGATAGGGAGAAAGCGACTGCGGGCGGAAATGCGGCAGCATATGCAGCGCCACGCGCAGGCCATCCTCTTGCAGCACAACGACCTCGGGCATGCCGACGCAATTACCTGCCAAAAAAATATCGGTATCACGCAGCAAGGCAGAGGCAAATGCAAGGCGATCGGCACTGTCATGATTGCCCGCAATCACAAAAGCAGCAATACCCGCCTCGTGCAAGCGCTCTAAAAATGAGGAAAGCAGCATCGTGGCCTCGGCAGGCGGCACTTGCCTGTCGTAGACGTCTCCTGCTATCAAGACACCGCGCACCCCCTCCGCCACGGCCATATCCACAATGGCAGAAAGCGCTGCACGCTGCTCATCCAGCATAGAATATTCACAGACGCGCTTGCCGAGATGCAGATCGGCAATATGCAAAAATTTCATATCGGCTCCCTTCAAAGACAAATACCGCACGGCAGCTGTCTTGTCCGTTCTTTGGTTATCAAAACGCATCCGTCAGGGCAAAACGCACCGACGCGGATGCACACAAAGAAATTATAGTACAAATTTGCCGATTTGTCAATCTCCGCCCGTTTTTTGCCCCGACAAACGGCCGTGGGCTTCGTCATTTTTCACAAACATATATTATTAAATTTAAATTTTATTGACAAGTTTAACATGCCATGATAAAATGAGCTTACAGTAACGCTTCACATACGGAGGAACGGAAGTTATGAAGCATAGTTCTCGCATTTTTGCAGTATTGATGATTTTATTGGCACTTTTGCTTTGTTTGGTTGCCTGTGATGAACAGAGCTTGCCAGGACCCCAAGGTGCTACCGGCCCCGCAGGCATCACGCCCCAGCTGCAAATCAATGCAGATACGGGTATGTGGGAGGTCTCCTACGACAGCGGCACCACCTGGGCCTCGCTCGGAGTGCAAGCGCAGGGTGAAACCGGCGCTACCGGTGCCACGGGTGCACAAGGCGCTATCGGCGCCACGGGTGCGCAAGGCCCCAAGGGTGACAAGGGCGAGGACGGCATTACACCGCTGCTGAGCATTGATGACACGGGCTGCTGGCAGGTCTCCTATGACGACGGCGTCACCTGGATCTCCCTTTACATGAAAGCACAAGGCGAAAAAGGCGACACCGGTGCTACCGGTGCCACGGGTGCACAAGGCGCTACCGGCGCTACGGGTCCCCAGGGTATTCAAGGCCCTAAGGGTGAGGACGGCATCACGCCCCTGATCCGCATCAATGCAGAAACCGATTATTGGGAGGTTTCTTACGATAACGGCAACAGTTGGGAATCCCTTGGCGCCAAATCTCAAAACACGCAAGGTGTGCAAGGTCCTCAGGGTCCTCAGGGCGAGCAAGGCCCCAAGGGTGAGGACGGTGTGACCCCGCTGCTTAACATTGACGATGGCGGCTGCTGGGAGGTTTCCTACGACGGCGGCACTACATGGATCCCACTTTACGTTAAGGCGCAGGGTGAGCAGGGTGAAAAGGGCGACACCGGCGCTACAGGTCTCCAGGGTATTCAAGGCCCCAAGGGCGAGGACGGCAAAACGCCCACCTTCCGCATCAACGCCGACACCGGCTATTGGGAATACTCCTATGACGGTGCCGATTGGATCTCTCTTGGTGCCAAGGCGCAGGGCCCCAAGGGCGACAAGGGCGAGGACGGAATTACCCCTCGTCTGCGTATCAACGACACGACAGGCTATTGGGAGGTCTCCTACGATAACGGCACAAGCTGGCAATCGCTCGACATCAAGGCGCAGGGCGAGCAAGGCGAAACCGGCGCTGACGGCAAAACGCCCAAATTCCGCATCAACACCGCCACAGGCTACTGGGAAATTTCCTACGATAATGGCACCACATGGACCTCCATGGGTGTAAAAGCACAGGGTGAGCAGGGCGTACAGGGTCCTGCAGGTGCCGCAGGTGCTGCGGGCAGCGAGGGCCCCGCGGGTATTACCCCTCGTCTGCGAATCAACAGCACGACCGGCTATTGGGAGGTCTCTTACGATAACGGCATCTCGTGGGCTTCGCTTGAAATCAAAGCACAAGGCGATGCAGGCACCAAGATCTCCATTGGCCAAAACGGCAACTGGTTCCTCGACGGCGTGGATTCGGGCTACAAGGCCACCGACGACATCACCAAGGAATTTGTGCCCGTTTTGCGCTTTGCCGTGACCAGCGACGTGCATCTGCGCTCGCTTGAAAAGGAAACAAACGACTATAACAGCCACGCCATGCTGGAAAGCCTTTACACCACGGCTTACGCATACAGCGACTCGCAAAAATACACGGGACTTGATGCCGTGTTCTTTGCAGGCGATTTTACGCAAAACGGCTACGATGCCGAAATGCAGGAATTTTTTGCACTGGTGAAGCAGCATACGCGCGAGGGCACGGTATCCCGCGCGGTGCTTGGTAACCATGAATTTTACAACACGAAGTACGACGATGGCACGACAACCGACATTCGTTACAGCGCAACCTCAATTGCGGGCACGCGTGCCAACTATCAAAAATACGGCGAATATGAGGACATTGATGCGCACCTCGTGATCGGCGGCTATCACTTCCTGGTGCTCAATATGGATCGCTATAACGGTGATCACACGGGCTCTAAATTCAGCCCCGAGCGCCTTGCCTGGCTTGAAACCGAGCTTGAGATCGCAGCAGCCGACGACCCCACGGGCAAAAAGCCTATTTTCGTCTTCCAGCACATGCCCGCCACGGGCACGGTAAACGATTCCGTGCAAAAGTCAAGTGACGATTATCTGGAAGCCATCTTTAGTCAATATCCACAGGTGGTGGACTTTTCGGGTCACACCCATCGCTCGATTCTTGAGCCGCAGTCGATCTGGCAGGGTGGCTATACCGCCATCAACACGGGGTCGCTTGCCTATCTCGGTCTTGCCATTCGCGGCCACGCCTCCTATGACAACGGCGGCGCGCGCGATCTTGACGGTGACGGCTCCTGGGGCACGGGCGACCTTGAAAAGGAGATCCGCAACGCAGGCCTTTACTATATGGTGGAAGTCAACGCCGATAACGAGCTGCGCCTGGTGGTTTACAATATTTTTGCCGATACCGTGCAGGCAATTATCTACATCGGCCCCGTTGGCGACGTTTCTAAATTCACACACACCGACCATCGCGAATACACCTCCGAGGCGCCCTATTTCAGCGCCGATGCCGTACTGACAACACCTGTGCTCACGCATGATTTTGTCAAGCTTTCCATTCCGCAGGCGAGCTGCGAGCAGGGCGTTAATAACTACCGTGTAGAGCTCTACCAGGACGGCGAAAAAATTTCCACCACCTACCGACTTGCCTGCCAGCATCTCGGCTTCGCCATGCCGCTGACGATCAGCGCACCGCTGACGGGTCTTACCGCCAACACCACCTATAAGGTCAAGGTATTCCCCATCAGCGAATGGGGTAAGCAGGGCGGTGCCCTTTACCTCACCTTTACCACCCCCGCCGATGTAGCCCCCGAGGCCCCCGAACTACTTGAAACGCAGTTTAACCTTGACGGCACGGCAACAAATCTCGCGACGGGCAAAACCTTAAATCAAACCGGTACCCCCACCGTCACCTACGACAGCAGCATCGGTCGTAACGTGGCAACCTTTGATGGCACTAACTGCTATATCCTGCCTAACATGGTAGCAACGTATCCCATTATGGGGTATGGCTTCACCTTAGAAAGCTACTTTTACGTAGATGCGCTCCCCACCGGAAGCACTTACTACGATATTGTTTCCAATCAGCAAGCCGGCGGCTTTGGCTTTGAGCTGAAAGCAAGCGGCGAGCTGCGCTTTTACTGCGGTGCCGACACCAATGCCGGTACCCCCGGCTACAAGATCGCAGCAGGCGAATGGGTGCACGCAGTGGGCGTTTACGATACGACCAGCGCCAAGCTTTACATCAACGGCGTTTTGGTTGCCCAATTTGCCCGTGCAGGCAACTTAAAGCTCCCCGCCAAGGGCGCACAGTATCTCGCCATCGGTGGCGACTCCGACACAACTGTTTACGGTGCTTGTTACCTGCCGGGTAAAATCGCTACCGCAAATCTGTATGCAGAGGCTCTCACCGACGCAGAAGTTGCCGCACTCTATCAGTCCTACTGATTCGTATCATAGCGAAAACACATATTTACACAAGGGAGCGCTTTGTTATGAAAAAATTACTGTCTATTCTTTTGCTTTTGGCAATGCTTCTCGCCCTCCTCCTGCCCCTTACCTCCTGTAATAAGGAGGCGGGCGGTGAGGACCCCGAGGACCAAAATCCTCCTGCACCCGAGCAGCAAACGGACGCGTGGGGGACCGTGCTGCGCTTTGCTGTCACAAGTGACCTGCACCTGCGCGTCACCGACTACGATTACGGTAGCTACCAAATGCTGCAAGACCTTTACAGCACCGCCTACGGCTACAGCGAGGCACAGGGCTACAACAAGCTTGACGCCATCATTTTTGCCGGTGACTTCACCGAAAACGGCAAGGAAGCCGAAATGACGAAATTCTTTGATTTCGTGAAGGAGAACACCAAGGCGGGAACTACGGCACGTGCCGTGCTCGGCAACCACGAATACTATGCCACCGCCTATGCCGACGGCACCACGTCCGACAAACGTTACAGTGACACATCGGTCAAAAACACCCACGCAAACTTCTTGCGTATCAGCGGCTACCAATCCGTTGACGCGCACATGGTCATCAACGACTACCACTTCATCGTGCTCAACACCGACCGCTACGCGCTTGACTACGACGGCTCAAAATTCAGCCCTCAAAAGCTCGCGTGGCTTGAAACCGAGCTGGCAATCGCCGCTTCCAAGGATCCCACCGGCACAAAGCCGATCTTTGTCTTCCAGCACACGCCCGGCACCGACACCGTCAACAGTGCGGGCCAGTACGCGAGCGACGATTACCTTGAAGAAATTTTGAACAAATATCCTCAGGTAGTGGACTTTTCCGGCCACACCCACTTCCCCGTCACCGACCCGCAATCGGTCTGGCAGGACGGCTACACCGCCATTAATACCGCATCGCTGGCTTATCTGTGCACCTATATCGCAGGTCACCCCTCTTACAACGACACCGTTGTTTCGGGTAAAAACAAGGACGCTTACGTTGTACCCACCGACTGGGAGGGCTCTTGGAACGCAAGCGGCGCTAACGGCGTGATGCGCAATGCAGGCCTTTATTACATGGTAGAGGTCAACAACAAAAATGAGATCCGCCTGGTGCTCTATAATATTTATACCAAGAGCGTGCAACAGGTCATTGACATTGGCAGCGTGGGCGATCCCACAAAATTCACCCACACCGACGAACGCAAAAATACCGCCGAGGCACCCGTATTCCCCGAAGGTGCCGCCATTACCCCGCAGGTCATCGGTCGCACAAGCGCCGTGCTGCGCATTCCGCAGGCAAGCTGTGCCGCGGGCGTCAATAACTACCGCGTAGAGCTTTACAACGGCAACCAGCGAGTCAGCACGACCTATCGCCTATCCTGTAATTTCCTGGGCAATGCCATGCCTGCCACCGTAGCTGCTCCCTTAGATAAGCTTTCTACTTTCACAACCTATACTGTCAAGGTCTTTCCCGTGAACTCGTGGGGCACGGCAGGTGAGCCTCTCACCTACGAATTCACCACACTCCCCTTCGGTGCTTCACCCGTGGCGGATGTGATCGCCACCACCTTCAATACCGACGGCAGCGCCACCAACACTCTGACAGGCAAAACGCTTGCCCAAACAGGCAAGCCTACCGCTCTCTATGATACCACCCTCGGTCGCAACGTCGTGACCCTCAATGGCAACAGCGGATATGCCATGCCAGAGATCTACCAGCACTATGACCGACTGAAGGACAGCTTTAGCATCGAAACCTATATCTACGTGTCGGCAAAACCCTCCAAGACGGTGGGTGTGATAGCCAATATGGAATCGGGCGGCTTTGGTCTGCAGATCAGCACCGACGGCAAGATCCAGCTCCCCGTGCGTCTCGGCAGCGCCTACGAAATTGCAGAGTGCGAGCTGCCCCTCGGTCAATGGGTCCACGTGGTAGGCGTTTATACGGGTTCCAAAATCCAGTTGTATATCAACGGCACGCTAAAGCACGAGGTTAGCGCCTCTAAAACCACCTTTACGCTCCCCATCAACGGCGCACATTACCTGTCGATCGGCGGTGACTCCACGCCGATCGCGGAAAACGGCACCAATTTTATGACGGGTAAGATGGCCGTGGCCAACGTCTATAGTGAACCCCTCACCGCCGCCAACGTCGCCGCACTTTACGCAAGCTATTAAACCGTCCCGACACGGCGGCACATGACAAAACACCCGTGATACGCAATTTGAACAAGTCCGTTAAAAACGGACAATAGACAAAAGCCCCCTGGTGTAGTAAGATATAATTACTACACCAGGGGGTACTTGTATATGGCAAGGAAATATCAACACACGCAAGAGCTGCTGCCGCAGATCCAAGAGATGC
>JAFTKK010000042.1 GCA_017453325.1 Clostridia bacterium | reverse complement strand
AGGAGTTACCTTGCGTCTGTAACACCTCATCCGTCACGCATTCGCGTGCCACCTTCCCCCACTGGGGAAGGCTACGATCGCTCCACGCCTTTATTCCACCACCTTAGGTGGTGGTTTTTTCTACTAAAGTTACAAGCGAAAGGGCCGCGCGGCAGATGCCGCGCGGCCCTCTTTTTGGTTATGATTTTTTGTTCTCACCCTGTCCGTGACAGATGCCCTGCATGGCGCATCCGCCACAGCCGCAGGAGCAGCCACTCTCGCCGCGACGGCGCGCACGGATGCGGAAGAAGATCACCGAACCGACGGCAAGCGCGATCACGGAAAGGATCACGATATTGCCCCAGTTTTGGGAAAGCCAAGCAGACATACGATCACCTCACAGTAGTTTGTTATTTTTTCTTAGTGCTCACAACAACCTTTTTCTCAAGCGTGGTTGCCTCGCGGTAAGGGCGGAAAAGCATATAGCCGAATGCCGCCACAAGCAGCACCGATACGATCACACCAAGGACGTTTGCGGTCACGCTCTTGGCAAAGAGTGCGCCGATCTGGTAGATCACCAGCGAGACGGCATATGCAAAGCCGCACTGGTAAAGGATGGCGAAGGCCGTCCATTTCGAGTTGTTCATCTCGCGACGGATGGCGCCCATTGCCGCAAAGCAGGGTGCGCAAAGCAGGTTGAACACCAGGAAGGAGTAGGCGGCGAGCTGCGTCATATCAATGAAGTCAAGCACGCCGAGCACGGCAACGATCTCCTCCTTGGCGATCAGACCCATCAGGGTAGCCACGGTGGTCTCAATGCCGGCAAAGCCAAGCGGGATAAAGATCCATTGGAAGGCCTTACCGAAGTAGCCGAGCAGGCTGTTTGCCAGCTCCATTTCGGTATCAAACATAAACTTGCCGTCAACCACGCCGAGGTTGGAGAAAATCCAGATAATGACGGTGGAGGCAAGAATAACCGTGCCTGCCTTTTTGATAAACGCCCAGCCGCGCTCCCACATCGAGCGCATCACGTTGATAAAGGTGGGCATATGATAAGGGGGCAATTCCATAACGAACGGGGCGGGATCGCCGGCAAACGCCTTGGTCTTTTTCAGCATGATGCCCGACACGATGATGGCGGCAATGCCGATAAAGTAGGCACTGGGCGCCACCCACCAGGCGCCGTCAAAGAGCGCGGTGGCAATGAGCGCGATCACGGGCAGCTTGGCGCCGCAGGGGATAAAGGTGGTGGTGATGATGGTCATGCGGCGGTCACGCTCATTCTCGATGGTGCGGCTTGCCATAATGCCGGGCACGCCGCAGCCCGTGCCGATCAGGATCGGAATAAAGGACTTGCCGGAAAGGCCGAACTTGCAGAAAATACGGTCAAGCACAAAGGCAATGCGCGCCATGTAGCCGCAGGCCTCAAGGAAGGCAAGGAAGATAAAGAGCACGAGGATCTGGGGCACAAAGCCGAGCACGGCGCCAACGCCGGCAACGATGCCGTCAAGCACCAGGCTCTCGACCCAGGGTGCTGCGTTCATGGCGGAAAGCAGCTTGCCGACCAGCACCGGCACACCGGGCACCCAAACGCCAAACTCGTCACTCGCGGGTGCACCCTCCATCACGCTCTCAAGCCAAGCATCGAGCGTGAGGATCTCGCCGTTCTCGTCAAGTCCTGCCGCGATCTGCGAGCCGTAAGAGCCGATGGCCTCCTCAAGCGCGCCGTAATCCTCGGCCTCAAGCGCGGCCTTCAGATCGTCCATACCCTTGATATCGCTGTTCGCGGCATCTGCGGCGGTGATAAAGATCTCCGCACGCTCGATGACGCGGTTTTCCTCGACGTAACCGTCAACGGCCTCCTCATAGGCACCGCGACCGATGCCAAAGAGATACCAGCCGTCACCAAACAGGCCGTCGTTGGTATAATCGGTAACCCAGGTGCCGACGGTGGAAACCGAAATGTAATATACAAGGAACATGATGAGCGCAAAGATCGGCAGGGCGGCAAAGCGGTTGGTCACCACGCGGTCGATCTTCTCGGAGACCGTCATTTTGCCCGCATTTTTGCGCTTGTAGCATTTTTCTACGATGCCGACGATGTAATTGTAACGCTCGTTGGTCACGATGCTTTCTGCATCGTCGTCAAGCGTTTTTTCCGCGGCTACGATGTCGGCCTCGATGTGCGCCAGCTTCTCGGCGGGCAGCTGCAGCTTTGCCAGCACCTTATCGTCACGCTCAAAGATCTTGATGGCGTACCAGCGCTGCTGCTCCTCGGGCAGACCGTGCACGGCTGCCTCCTCGATATGTGCAATGGCGTACTCCACCTCACCCGAGAACAGATGACGCGGCAGCGTTTTGCCGTTCTTTGCCTGTGCGATGGCGCATTCCGCCGCCTCCATCACGCCGTCCCCCTTGAGGGCCGAGATCTCGACCACGGGGCAGCCGATGAGGCGCGAAAGCTCGGCAATATCCAGCTTATCCCCGTTCTTTCTCACCACGTCCATCATGTTAATGGCAATCACCACGGGAATGCCGATCTCGGTCAGCTGCGTGGTCAGATACAGGTTGCGCTCGATATTGGTGCCGTCCACGACGTTGAGAATGGCATCGGGGCGCTCCTCAATGAGGTAATTACGTGCCACGACCTCCTCAAGCGTGTAGGGCGAGAGAGAATAAATGCCGGGCAGGTCGGTGACAATGACACCCTCATGCTGCTTCAGTCTTCCCTCTTTTTTCTCCACCGTCACACCCGGCCAGTTGCCAACGAACTGGTTGGAGCCCGTGAGGGCGTTGAAAAGTGTGGTCTTACCGGAGTTGGGGTTACCGGCAAGCGCGATCTTTAAGTTCATGTCCGTTCTCCTTTACAGTGCTTGTGTTAGCCGATGCTAACCGTTAAGTAAAAAAAGAGCTTACTCTACCTCTATCATGGCGGCGTCTGCCTTGCGCAAGGAAAGCTCATAGCCGCGCACGGTCAGCTCCATCGGGTCGCCGAGGGGCGCGAGCTTGCGCACCGTGACCGAAACGCCCTTGGTAAGGCCCATATCCATGATCCTGCGCTTGATGGCACCCTCACCGTGCAGCTTGACAACGCGTACGGTCTTGCCCACGGCCACCTCTTTTAGTGTTTTCATCCTGTTTCTCCCTTTCGCAGATCGTGTTGGCACGCAAAAAGTTAGCGTTGCCTAACTACTCACATTATAGCTTTCGGCAAAGGCTTTGTCAAGTCGTTTTGATGCTTTTTTTGACATTTGTAAGCTTCCACAATTCGCCAAACCGTCACGGCGATCCGTTTTGTGCAATCTGCGCACACAGCGCGCGGGAGAGCGCAAAAAACGAGGAAAAATCGGCGTGTATTCTTGACATTACGCGCGTTATATCTTATAATAAAGTGATTGTTTTACAAGGGAGGACTGTTTTTCATGGTCAAGTTAACCGAAAAGGGCGTATATCTGGTAGACGGCAAGCCTGCCGCCACCGCCCCCGTGGCGCCCGAAGAAGCACGCAAAAATACCATTGCTTATTCTATCCTGCAAGCCCACAATACCTCGGGCGATACGGAAAAATTACAGATCCGCTTTGATGCCATGCTCTCGCACGACATCACCTACGTGGGCATCATCCAGACGGCACGCGCCAGCGGCCTTAAGGAATTCCCCATGCCCTACGCCATGACCAACTGCCACAACTCGCTTTGTGCGGTGGGCGGCACCATCAACGAGGACGACCACGTGTTCGGCCTTTCCGCAGCCAAGAAATACGGCGGCATCTACGTGCCCGCCAACCAGAGCGTTATTCACTCCTTTGCCCGTGAGGAAATGGCAAAATGCGGCGCCATGATCCTCGGCTCCGACAGCCACACCCGCTACGGTGCACTCGGCACCATGGCCGTGGGTGAGGGCGGCCCCGAGCTCGTAAAGCAGCTCCTCAAAAATACATACGATATCAACCGCCCCGAGGTGGTGCTGGTCTATCTCACCGGCAAGCCGAAAAAGGGCATCGGCCCGCACGACGTGGCCATTGCGCTGGTCGGCGCCACGTTTGACAGCGGCTTTGTGAAAAACCGCGTGCTGGAGTTTGTGGGCCCCGGTGTAGCAAACCTGCCCATCGACTTCCGCAACGGCATTGACGTCATGACCACCGAGACCACCTGCCTTTCCTCGATCTGGGAGACCGACGAGGTGGTGGCGCAGCACTACCGCGCACACGGCCGCCCCGAGGACTACCGTGAGCTGAAGCCCGGCCGCGTTGCTTACTACGACCGCATGGTGGAAATTGACCTTTCCAAGATGGAAAGCATGATCGCCCTGCCCTTCCACCCCTCCCGCGCCTATACCATTCATTATTTCAACGAGCACGCCAAGGAGCTGCTGGCTGAGGTAGAGGCCGAGGCAAAGGCCAAATTCGGCAGCAAGGCTGCCCTTGACCTTGTCAGCAAGGTGCGCCCCGACGGCAGCGTGATGGCCGATCAGGGCATTATCGCAGGCTGCGCCGGCGGTATGTTTGACAGCATTGACGAGGCTGCCTCGATCCTCAAGACAGGCAACGTCGGCAACAGCTATTTCTCGCTCTCGGTTTACCCCACCAGCGTGCCCGTGTCGCTGGAGCTCACCCGCATCGGCGTTTCGGCCGAGCTGCTCGCGAACGGCGCGGTAATTAAGCCCTCGTTCTGCGGTCCCTGCTTCGGTGCAGGCGACGTGCCTGCCAACAACGGTCTGTCGCTCCGTCACACCACCCGTAACTTCCCCAACCGCGAGGGCTCGAAGCCCGGTGAGGGTCAGCTCTCGGGCGTGGCGCTGATGGATGCACGCTCGATTGCCGCAACCGCAGCAAACGGCGGTGTGATCACGGCCGCCACCGACATAGCATATGCGCACGAGATGCACGAATATCACTATGACCGTTCGGTCTACGAAAAGCGCTGCTACTACGGCTTCGGCAAGGCGGATCGGGATGCAGAGCTCATCCTTGGCCCGAACATTACCGACTGGCCGAAGATGTACGAGCTTTCCGACAATCTGCTCGTGGAGCTCGCGGCCGTCATTCACGACCCCGTGACCACCACCGACGAGCTCATTCCCTCGGGCGAGACCTCGTCCTACCGTTCGAACCCCCTGCGCCTTTCGGAATTTGCCCTCTCCCGTCGCTGCCCGCAGTACGTGGGGCACTCCAAGGCGGTTGCCGCAGATGAAGCGAAGCGCCGCGCAGGCGACCTTTCCGAAAAGCTGCGCTTTGCCCTCTCCCGTGTGGGCGATGCCGACGCGCTTGCTCCCCTCACGCAGTTCGGCTCCTGCGTCTTTGCCAACCGCCCCGGTGACGGCTCGGCACGCGAGCAGGCTGCCTCCTGCCAAAAGGTGCTTGGCGGCTTTGCCAACATCTGCTATGAATTTGCCACCAAGCGTTATCGCTCGAACTGCATCAACTGGGGTATTCTCCCCTTTACCTTGGCCGACGGCACGCCCTTTAACTATGCCGAGGGTGACTTTGTGTTCGTGCCCGACGTGCGCGCCAAGATCGCCGCAGGTGAGGAGCACTTCCCTGCCAAGGTGATCCGTGCAGACGGCGCGGTTGAGGACATCACCCTTTACGTAAAGGGTCTTACCGAAAACGAAAAGGAAATTATCCTGCGCGGCTGCCTGATGAACTACTACGCCGCGCAAAACAGCTAAGCCATGACGCACCAATGGAAGCTGGGGCTGGCCCCCGTTGCCACAGGGCTTGACATGGCCGACAACCTCGCGCTCATCAAGGGCGCGGGGTTTGATGCCACCTTTTTCAATTGGAACCCCGAAAAAACCGAGGCGTGGACCAACGCCGCCGCGCGCGTGGGGCTCTTTGTGCAGTCGATCCACGCACCCTTTAGCGGCGAGTGCCGCGTGTCACATATGTGGAAACGGGGCGAGGAGGGTCGCGCCGTTGCCGACAAGCTGATCGCTTGCGTGACCGATTGCGCCAATCACGGCGTCCCCGTGATGGTGATCCACCCCTTTATCGGCTTTAAGGATCACACCCCCACACAAGTGGGATTGGACAATTACGCCCGCGTGGTGGAGGCGGCAAATAAGCTCGGCGTCACGCTTGGCTTTGAAAACGTGGAGGGCGAGGAATATCTTGCGGCGCTGATGAAAGCGTTTTGGAACGAGCCCTCTCTTGGCTTTTGCTTTGATACGGGGCACGAGCTCTGTTACAACGGCGGCCACGATATGCTGGCGCTGTACGGCGACAAGCTCTGCCACACGCACTTAAACGACAATCTCGGCGTATACGACCCCACCCTTACCTGGGAAAACGACCTGCACCTCGTGCCCCTTGACGGCATTGTGAATTTTGCGGGCGTGCTGGCACGCATTGAAAAAACATCCTACCGCGGCCCGCTGCTCGCTGAGTTAACGCTCACGAGCAAGCCCGGACGCTCCGACCACGACAAATACCGCGCCATGGGCGCCGAAGGCTTTTACACGTTCGCCCACGAGCGCTTGAAGCAAGCTTTATTTCAATAAGGAGAATGGGCATGAAGCAATTTACCAAATTTGGCATCAACGCCATGACCGTGGTAAAGCTCCCTCCGGTGGAGCACCTTGAAATGATCAAGGGCGCGGGTTATGACGCCTTTTTCAACTACTGGGACAACAATACCGAGGTGTGGGCAAACAAGGCCGCACAGCTTGGCCTCATCTACACCTCGATCCACGCACCCTCCAGCCGTGAGCACCACATCTGGAACGGCGGCGAAAAGGGAGAGGCTGAAATGGCGAAGCTGCACGCGTGCCTTGGTGACTGCGCACGCTTTGACATCCCCGTGATGGTGCTGCACACCATCAACGGCTTTGACCCCAATATGCCCGCAGCCCCGACCGAAGTAGGCCTTGAGGCCTATGCGAAGCTGGTGGAGGAGGCCAACCGCCTTGGCGTCACGCTCGCCTTTGAGAACACCGAGCGCGAGGAATTCCTCGCTGCCGTGATGGAACGCTTCAAAAACGAGCCCTGCCTTGGCTTTTGCTACGATTCGGGACACGAGCATTGCTACCGCAACAGCGACATGCTCACCCTTTACGGCGACAAGCTCTGCCACACCCACATCGACGATAACTTCGGGCAAACGGGCGAGATCGTGACCTGGTTTGACGACTCTCACCTGCCCCCCCTTGACGGCTCCGTGGATTGGAAGCGCGTGATGAATGCCCTTGACAAAACCGGCTTTGACGGCGTGCTTTCCCTTGAAATGACCATGAAAAACAAGCCCGAGCGCAGCACGCACGGCGCTTACACGGATATGCCCCCCGCCGATTACTACGCGCTGGTGCTGGAGCGCGCCAAGCGCCTGGCAAGCGGGCAATTTTAACAACGGTACGAAGGGCAAGTGCCACCCATCGCGTTCGGCGGTATTGAACGTACGTGGCACCGCGCCCGCGTGACATATTTTAAACTGTTCGGAGGTATTGAACAATGAAAAAAATCAGAATGACAACGCCGCTTGTCGAAATGGACGGCGACGAAATGACCCGTGTGCTCTGGCAGATGATCAAGGACGAGCTGCTGCTCCCCTTTGTGGATCTCAAGACCGAGTACTATGACCTGGGGCTCCCCGAGCGCGAAAAGACCCGCGACCAAGTGACCGTGGATAGCGCCAACGCCACCAAGAAGTACGGCGTGGCCGTCAAGTGCGCCACCATCACGCCGAACAAGCAGCGCGTGGAGGAATATAACCTCACCGAAATGTGGAAATCCCCCAACGGCACCATCCGTGCCATGCTCGACGGCACCGTGTTCCGCGCCCCCATCCTCATTGACAGCATCAAGCCGGCCGTGCGAAACTGGCAAAAGCCCATTACCATTGCCCGTCACGCTTACGGCGACATCTACAAGGCAACCGAGTACCGCGTGCCCGCAGAGGGACGCGCCGAGCTGGTGTTCACCGACAAGGACGGCCGCGAGACCTTCCGCGAGACCGTGTACGACTTTGAGTGCGCAGGCGTTTTGCAAGGCTCTTACAATAAGGATAGCTCAATTCGCTCCTTCGCACATTCCTGCTTTAACTATGCCCTGAACACCAAGCAGGATCTGTGGTTCTCCACCAAGGATACCATCTCGAAGCAATATGACCAGACCTTTAAGCTCATTTTCCAGGAGATCTACGAGGCCGATTACAAGGCCAAATTTGAAGAAGCGGGCATTACCTATTTCTACACCCTCATTGACGACGCCGTGGCGCGCGTGGTGCGCAGCGAAGGCGGCTTCATCTGGGCCTGCAAGAACTACGACGGCGACGTGATGAGCGACATGGTCTCCACCGCCTTCGGGTCGCTCGCCATGATGACCTCGGTGCTGGTCTCCCCCGACGGCAAATACGAGTACGAGGCGGCACACGGCACCGTGACCCGTCACTACTACCGTTACCTCAAGGGTGAGGATACCTCCACCAACCCCATGGCCACCATTTACGCATGGTCGGGCGCACTGCGCAAGCGCGGCGAGCTGGACGGCCTTGCCGACCTTGTTGACTTCGCCGACAAGCTGGAGGCAGCCTGCATCAAGACCCTTGACGACGGCATTATGACCAAGGATCTCGTCGGCCTCGTCCTGCCCGGTACCAAGACCACCGCCGTAAATTCCAAAAACTTCATCCTTGCCATCAAGGAGCGCCTTGAGAAGTCTCTGGCGTAACGGATAAAACGCAAACAGGGCAGAAACCCCTTTTGAAAAAGAGGTTTCTGCCCTCTTACTTTTTGCCGTGGCAAAAAGTAATTCACCCACTTCCCGAAAACTTCAAAAAAGTGAGGTTGGTATACTTCGTGATGAGGAAGCGGCAAACGCTTATTCAAGCCCCAAAAGATATGACGGCGTTACATTTAACACCCGGCACAAAGTCAAAAGCTCATAATCGGCAACAAAGCGCGTTCCGATCTCTATTCTGCTCACGCTGTCGCGCTCAATGATCACGCCCTCAATTTGGAGCTTTGCTGCAAGGTCTTCTTGCGAGAGCTTTAACCTTTTTCTTGCTTCCTTTACTCTTGCGCCGCAAATATTTTTGCTTCCGTTAAAATCATAAATCTTCATAGCACCTCCATCTTGTGCTAATATTAAGAATTTACTTGACTTTAACATATTTTTACGCTATAATTGTGTTAAAGATAAGAATTTAAAATCTTGTCCCTAAAAACACAAAAGGAGCACCTTATGGTAAGCATCGGTATCATAAAAGAATTTGATAAGCTCGGCAGACTCGTGATTCCAAAAGAATTAAGAGAGCGCTACGGTTTCAGCAGCCAAGTTGAAGTCATCGCGACACCTGACGGCGTACTACTGAAAAACCCCGAATATATCTTAACAAAAAAAGAACAGAAACAACTGCGCTGATTTCCACACCTTTTGCTTTGATAAGTCTCTGGCGTAACGGATAAAAGCAAACAGGGCAGAAACCCCTTTTGAAAAAGAGGTTTCTGCCCTCTTACTTTTTGCCGTGGCAAAAAGTAATTCACCCACTTCCCGAAAACTTCAAAAAAGTGATTGACACCGCCAAAAGCGAATGCTAAAATGAACATAAGCGAGGTGAGCTTATGAAAAAACGATCTACCAAATTATATAACGTATTTTTCCCCGTGTGGCTCCTCTTTGCGCACCCTGCGCTGATCGCAGCGGCGCTGCCCATCAATTTCGGCATTGACCTGGCTGTGGTATTCCTCGCGCTGAAGCATTTACATGCCACGGAGCGTACGCCCCTACTGAAAACCAAGGTATGGCGCACGTGGCTCTTTGGCTTCGCGGCAGATCTTGTGGGTGCCGTGCTGCTCTTTTTCCTCTCGGTCATTCTCGGTGACCTCGTGCCGGGTACCTACGACCTGTTCGGCCACGCGCTCTACCTCAATCCGTTTGCATCGCCCTTAGCGCTTCTCATCATGCTCGCGGTCATCGCTTTGGTCGGATGGCTCATTTATCTCTTCAACCGCAAATTCGTGTACCGCGACACCGCCCTTACCGACAAGGAGCAAAAGCGCGTGTGTCTCGCGCTCGCCATCGCGACCGCGCCCTACCTCTTTCTGCTCCCCACGGCGTGGTTTATCATATAGCCTTGGTCCTCCCGCAAAAATGCTTTCTACGTATCGAAACGGAAGGCGTATGCGTGTTTTCTTACGCATACGCCTTCTGTTTTTGTATTTTATTTACGGCATTTTTTAAAAAAGTCCTGCAGCACCGTGCGGCACTCATCCTCAAGCACCCCGACGGTAACGGTGGGGCTGCGCCCCAGCGGATAGCGCGGCAGATTGACCACCGACCCCATTGCACCCGCTACGGGATCCTTTGCGCCGTAGACCACACGCCCGACACGCGAAGCGAGCAGCGCGCCCGCACACATGGGACAGGGCTCAAGCGTGATGTAAACCGTGGCGTCCGAAAGGCGCCAGTCGCCGCGCGCGGCGGCCGCAGCACGCACGGCCATCAGCTCGGCATGGGCGGTGATATCCCCCGTTTGCTCTCTTTTATTATAGGCGGCGGCCACGACCTCGCCACCCACGACCACCACGGCGCCCACGGGCGTTTCGCCCTCGGCGGCTGCCTTTTTTGCCTCGTCAAGAGCGAGCCTCATAAATGCCGCATCAGCGGCGGTATAGTCTCTGTTCATATCAACTCACCAATAAACCAAACAGCATTTGCAGCACGCAAAGCACGATAAACACGATCATCAGCACGCTGAAAAAGAGCCGCACGCGGCGCCGCGCAGGCAGGCAGACGACCGCATATTCGGGATCGGGCGGCAGCTCCCTCTCAAACGCCCCCTCTCGCAGCACACGGCGGCGGTCACGGCGTTGTGAGAGCAGCAAGAAAAGCGCTGCGGCAATGCCGATCGCCAGCACGGCAAGCTCGATCGCGGTCGCCGTAAGATAAGCCGTCAGCGGCTGCAGGCGTTCGTAAAGCACGCTTGTGATCACCGCAAAAAGATTGTTACACAAATGAATGAGAATGGGGCACCAAAGCGAGCCCGTGTGCACGAAAATATAGCCAAACACCAACCCCGCCGCCGTCGCATAAAGCAGCTGCGAAGCATTGCCGTGCATCAGACCAAAGAGCAAAGCGCTTGCCACCACGGCGGTGGTTCTGCCATAGGGTAAAAGAGCCCTTAGCACCACACCGCGGAAAAGCAGCTCCTCCACAAACGCGGGCACCACGGCGGTGGTGATAACCATCAGCACCAATTGATAATTGGTGGTGGGGGGCGCCGCCGGCTGCACCCCGGCATCAAGCTCGGGAAGCAGGAAGGTCAGCAGATCCACGATAACGGCATTGAGGCGAGCTGCGGCCAGCACCGCCGCCACTCCGATGAAAATATACATCACGGTTCCACGCGGCAGCATCAGCCTGAGCTCGAGAGGCGGATAGCCCTCGTGCTGCAGCATTTTTAAAAGACAGAAGCTCGGCACCAAAAACATCAGCGCATAAAGCACACCGTACAGGCACTCATACACCACGTCACCCGCGATCGGCGGCAGAAAGGAGATGAGCAAGGGCAGCAAAAGGCTCGCCATAATGCCCATCACGGTAAGGCAAGCAAAAAAGATCAGCATGGCAATGGCAATGCGGTTGATCACACGGCGATAACGTACCTCCTGCGGCGTCACGGTCATTCCCCCTTTCCCTTTTATACGTCTATACTCTACTATTTTATCTTATTTTATGCGCAATGTCAATAGCGCGCAAACCGAAAAGGGCCGAAAGAGGGCTGCGGCATTTGATGCAGAAGACGTGATCTCGGCATGATAGGCGTATGGGCATACGTCGAGTGCCGAGAGCGCTGCCTAATCGCGAGAATTTGCAAAGCAATTCTCGCATGAAGAACGGCTTTGCCGTTCTTCAGAAAAACACACATAAAAATTGAAATTCGCAAGAATTTCTACCTTAAAGTAAAGAAGCCGCCTTTACTATCAATATTTGATAGCAAAAGCGGCTTTATTTTTTATTTGTTTCGTGTGTTTTTAGTCTGCGCGAATGAGGCAGCCCGTTCCCCTTTTAAAGAAGAATGCAAATCAGGCCATTCGCCCCCTCGTTGATGATGCGCTCAAGGGTCTCGGCCATTTTCAGGCGCGCATCCTCCGGCATATGCGCGAGCTTACCGCACAGACTGTCGCTCACCAGCTCGTAAAGGCTCTTACCGAACATATTGGAGTGCCAAAGCTTTTGCGGATCCTCCTCAAGCTCGGAGAGGATATTGCGCAAAAACTCCTCGGACTGCTGCTCGGTGCCAACGATGGGATTGATCTCGGCGGCAATATCGGCGCGGATCATGTGAATAGACCGTGCGGCGGCACGCAGGCGCACACCGAAGCCGCCCGATTGCTTGACAATGGTGGGCGCCTCCAGACGCAGGTCGTCGAGCTGCGGCATCACAATGCCGTAGCCGTCGGTCTCGGCGCACTCCAGCGCCCCCGCAATGCGGTCATATTTTTGCCGCACCTCGGCAAGGCGGGAAAGCAGCAGCATGAGTGCCCCCTCATCGCCGATCTCCTCGCCTGCGACCTCGGAAAGCATATCGTAGTAAAGTGCTGCGGGGAGCGCCACATCCACCTCTGCGCGCCCCGTGCCCATGTCAAGCAAAGACACGTTCACACTCTCCACGTGCTCGTGCGCGAGCAGCCCCGCAAAGGCCTTGGTCACATCCCCCATGCGCCGCACGACGCCAAGCGTGCCGCACACGGCCTCAACCAGAGAGGTGCGCACCGCGTGCCCCTCACCGAGCGCACGCCACCACGAGGGAAAGCGCACGCCAACCGAGGTCACGGGAAATTCTCCCAGCACCAGATTGAGCACGCCGACGATATCCTCGGCACCGAGCGAGAGACAGTTTACCAATGCCACGGGCACACCGTATTTTTCCTCCAGCGCGGCGGCAAGCGCCACCGAGGTCTTGGCCGTGGGATCGGCAGAATTGAGCACCACGGCAAAGGGCTTGCCAAGCGCCTTCATTTCCGCTACCAGGCGCGCCTCTGCCCCCTCATAGGAGACACGCGAGATCTCGCCCACCGTGCCGTCCGAGGTCACAAGCATACCGATGGTGGCGTGCTCGCTCATCACCTTACGCGTGCCGAGCTCTGCTGCCTCGGGAAACGGCATCGGCTCCTCGCGCCAAGGGGTGTTCACCATGCGCACGGCACCGTTTTCCTCGCCGCCGAGGGCCTCGGGGATCATGTAGCCCACGCAATCGATCATCTTGACACGGAGCGCGACACCGTCCCCCACCGAAAGTGAAACACCCTCGTCGGGCACGAATTTCGGCTCGGTGGTCATCACCGTCATCCCCGCCGCACTTTGCGGCATCTCGTCACGCGCGCGGTCACGGCTGTACTCATCCGCAATATTGGGCAGAACGAGCTCCTGCATAAAGCGCGTAATAAAGGTAGATTTGCCGCTTCGCACGGGACCCACCACGCCGATGTAGATATCTCCGCCCGTGCGCTCGGCTATATCCTGATAGATCGATTGTTCAGCCATATTCTTTTCCTCCGCTTTCTGTCGCTATCGCTACATCATATGTGCCCCGAAAAAAGAATATTCCACCCGCCGCAAAACGGGTGGAATTCTATTAGTGCCTTTAGGCCGCCCCGCGCGAAGCGCGAAACAAAGAACCACCCGCTATGCGGGTGGGCAATAAAGGTTATACCCTTGCTTTGGAGCAGATGTAACATAAGCCTTCTCCTGTGGGAGAAGGGGGACCACCGTAGGT